>NZ_JAJAYI010000027.1 GCF_026786305.1 Cryobacterium sp. | reverse complement strand
GCGGCGGCGTGTGCCCTCCGCCTTTTTTTCCCCCCCCCCCCCCACACCCCCCCCCCCGGCCACGGCGGGGCGGCACCCGCCCGACCAGTGGCTCAGTGGCAGTGACCGGATGCCGGCGGCACGTTCGCCGGCACGTCGAGCACCGGGCTGCGGTCGAAGAAGCCGTCGGGGCGCAGTTTGAAGCCCACGGTGTCGACCGGCATGATCGGCCAGTCTTCGACCCGTGGAAAGTGGGTCAGGCCGAACGTGTGCCAGAGCACGATGTCTTCACCGTCGATGTCGCGGTTCGCCGCGATGAACGCGGGCAGTCCGGCGCCGCCGGAGTGCTGGTTGACGAAGTCGCCGGTGGGATAGCGTTCGTCTTCGGCGAAGCGGGTGACCCAGAGGCCCTTGGTGGCGAACGCCGCGCGCTGGGCCACCGAGGAGTCGGGATCGGCGAGCAACATGGGCAGCCCTTGGGGGTGCAGCTTATACGCCACGGGTTCGCCGAGGCGGTTGAGGGAATTGGGGTTGGAGACGTGCCAGGTGCGGCCGATGGAGGCATCCGCTTGCCTGACGCCATCGGATTCGGTGGCGAGCAGAGTGCGCTGGCGGGTGAAGGCGTTGCCGCGTTCGTTGCCGACCCCCATGGGCACGCGCACGACATCTTCTTCTTCGACGCGGTTGGTGTCGCCGTCGAGAGCCATGTCGAGGCGGGCGCTGAACAGGTGCTGGTGAAAGGGGGCGCCGAGTCCGGGGGCGATTTCGGAGGCGTAGGGGTAACCCTTGCCGGCATAGGCGCTCGTGAAGACTACGCCGGTGGCTTTAGCCTCGAATTCGATCGTGCCGTCGAGATAGAGGTACCAGTAGAAACCGTAGTCGTAGTTGCCGACGGTCGTGAAGAAGGAGATCACGAAGCGACGGTTGCGGCGGGTGTACTCGATGCCGCTCCAGAGATCGCTGTGCTTGGCGAGGATGCTCCAGTCTTCTTCGTGCATGCAGATGCCGTTGCGAATTTCGCGCGGGTTGCCGAAGCCGTCGGTGATGACCGGGCTCAGGTAGGTGATCTCACCGAGGCAGTCGCAGCCGAGTTCCAGCGAGTTCGCATACTGGCCAACGAGGTATTCGCCGGTGTCGAAGTAGTTCTGCCAGGAGCGCACGGGCGCGGGGTCGCCGTAGGGCACGACCATCTCCGCGATCGAGGCGCGACGAATAATGGACCGCGTTTGTTCGCCGTCGCGAAAGCCGATGTTGTGCAGCACGACGCCTTCGCGCACATCGAAGCCCACATCGAGGCTCCATTTCTCCCACTCGATGTGGTTGCCGCCGGTGACGGTGAAGCTCACGCCCTCGGGCTGGGTGATACTGATCGGCTTGAGCGTGTCGCGCAGCGGCCCGGTGAGGGTGGGATCGGTGTAGTTTCCGTGTTCAGCAGGAATGGGAACGACGCCGAAGTCGAGCACCTGGTCAACGGTCTTAGCGACGATGTCGACGTAGGCGACGAGGCCGTCGATCGGGTGCGCCCAAGCGCTGTCCTCGGGAAAATTCTGCACGAAGGCGAGGCCGCGCAGAATGCGGTGGCCCTTCTCGTTCGGGTACTCGAACACCCCGGCGGAGAGTGGCGCGACGCGCACGGTGGCCACGTCGAGGCCGCGGGCGGCGAGGGCGGCGAGCCAGCGGGCATCCGTCGTGAGGAGCTCTTCGACGGCGCCGAATTCCTCTTCGAGTACGGGCAGTTCGCCGGTGAGCGCGGTGTCCAGGGTCACACTCGATTCGACCAAGGCGTGCGTGACCGAAACGGTCACGTCGGTGGGAGCGGCGCCGGAGATATCGTGCAGGAAGACTCGAAAGCGGCGATCCGTTTCTTCACTTGTGGCGCCGCGTGGCGGGTCGAGCAGACCGAGATAGGCGACGCGCATACTGTCGCCAAAGAGGTCGGCGTCGGCCAGAATCGTGCGCACTTTATGCAGTTCCTCCGCGGTGGGCAGCGCGAAGGCGGTCACGGTGTCGGTGTCGGCGGCAAGCCCGGGAGACATGGGTTCTCTTTTCCTGGATCGGCCCGGACCACAATGGTGTGGACCCGAGAGAGTTTTTTTCCTATGGTTGTAGAATATAAATGGTCAGCGCTACCGATGGCAAGCGTTTGACGAATCTTTCTGACAAGCTAAGGTTTCGCCACCAGAAGAGGGCCCATGCCGAAAGTCGTCGATCACAACCAGCGTCGCGTTGAATTGGTCAATGCCACGTGGCGCATCATCGCTCGCCACGGTATCGAGGGCGCGACCCTGCGCGAGATCGCGACCGAGGCGGGATTCGCCAACGGCGCACTCAAGCCCTATTTCGGCACCAAGGACGACCTACTGACCTTCGCCTTCGGGCACGTGTTCAGCCAGACCAATCTGCGCATCGCGCGCTCGACCGCCGGACTGACCGGACTGGCTGCCGTGCGCGCCTACTGCCACGAGATCTTGCCGCTCGACGAGACGCGCGTGAGCGAGGCGCGCATTGTGATTCCGTTCTGGCAGAAGGCGCTCAACAGCACCGCCAAAGCGCAGCTGCACGACGAGTCGATGTTGCAGTGGCGGCTCGCACTGCTCGGTCACCTCGCCGAGGCGCGCGCGGCCGACGAGGTGCACACCAGCATCACCGATACGGATGTTGTGGGTCACCTCATGAACGTCGTGCTGGGCGCGCAGATTACCGCCTCGCTCTCCCCCGACGAGCACGCGCCCGAGCATCTCGTGATGCAGCTGGACGGGTACTTGCGTCTGCTCGCCACCGGGAACTAGCCGTTCTCAGCTGCACGTGCGCAGTGGTCAGTGGTCAGTGGTCAGTGGTCAACGGTCGTTGGTGGAGGTGCGGCGGCGGCTGGGTGTATTCGCGGAGTGGATGGCCGGCACGGTCGCTCGGCGGTCACGGCCGGAGCTCGGCCGGGAGGGCCTGGCGGCGGGCGGGGGTTTGCGCCGCCGGGGGCGATGATTCAGCACGTGAACGGCTCCAGCCGCGCGGAAGCGGTGAAGCTCGGTGTGTCGGGCATCTTGATGGCCGACACGGATGCCGCGGAATTGACTGTCACGTTGGCGGCCGAGAAGCGCGCTGCGGAAGGGACGTTGGACCCGCCGACTAGACCAGGAAGGCTGGCAGGTGGTTTCCGACCACGGCCCGTTCTGGCTGCAGCCACCCGTAACGATCGACCCGCAACAGACGCTGATCCCACTGCACAGCAAGAACCCGCTCATACTCCAACTCCAGCATCAGTAGCGAGGCACCGAAGCCCGCTGACGCCGTGCCGGATGGCCGAGATGGTCTCGACCAACGAGATGGTGTCGACCGACGGGATGGTCACGCACCGCAGCCATAGTCGCGTCGTGCGCGTTGCCGCCCAGCCGCCACAGCCGCAGCGTGGCCTGCATTGATCAGCACGAGGGACCGCTACCTCATGCACGTGCGTCATACGGGTCTTTTTTCGCCGAGTGTCGAAAAAAGAATGACATTCGGCGCGCGCGGTACTACATTGGCTGCAGACGATCATCGATCCGCCCCCGAGGACCGAGCTGGTCGCCGAACTAGACCCGGCGAAGGAGTTCCTCGTGACGATGACGGTTGTGAACCCGGCGGCGCAAGCCGCACGCGAGACGATCGTCGCCCCGCCCAACGACATCGTTCCGCTCAGCCAGACGCTGACCACGACGTCGACCAGCACGTCGGCCACCACGTCGGCCAGCACGTCGGCCACCACTTCGGCCACCGACACTGCCAGCTTGGCCAGCACGGTACCGACCGACAGCGTACAGTTCGCCGTCGCCGACTCCTTCGCGCAGTGGCGCACGCTCGTGTCGCAGTCGTTCGTTCCGCTCGAGGTGCGGAGTGTTTCCCGCACCTTTCACGGCACCCTGCGCTCGCGGGTGCTTGACGAGCTGTCGATCGTCGAGGTCACCGCCAACGGACACCAGGTTCTGCGTACTTCGGCCCTGATCGCGGCATCCGCTCGGCAGTATTTCAAGCTGAATTTGCAGCTGGCGGGCACCGGCATGCTCGTGCAGGACAACCGGGAGGCAACCCTGCGCCCGGGCGACCTGGCCGTCTACGACACCAACCGGCCGTACACGCTCGCCTTTGAAGAGGATTTTCGTACCCTCGTGCTCATGTTTCCGCACGACGTGCTCGACCTTCCGGCCGATTCGGTCGGCCAGCTCACCGCCGTGCGACTGCCCGGCGACGCGGGACTGGGCCGCCTGATCAGTCCGTTCATGGTGCAGCTCGCAGAGAACCTCGACGTGCTCTCCGGCGCGAGCGGACACCGCCTCGCCTACAACGCCGTCGACCTCATCGCGACCATGTTCGAGAGTGAACTGAACCTGCGCCGCGATCCCGTGGCGGGGGTGCATGGCGACCTGCTCGCGCGCATCCGCTCGTATGTTGATGGGCATTTGGGCGATCCGGAGCTGTGCCCGGCGAGCATCGCGGCCGCCCACTTCATCTCGACTCGGCACCTTCACAATGTGTTCCACGAGGCCGACAGCACCGTGGCGAGCTGGATCCGTACCCGCCGCCTGGAGCACTGCCGCCGAGACCTGCGCGACCCCATTCTCGGCGATCGCTCGGTGGGCACCATCGCCGCCCGCTGGGGCTTCGTCGACGCCGCGCACTTCAGCCGCATCTTTCGCACGGCGTTCGGCAAGACGCCGAGCACGTACCGCCGCGGGTGAGTGCTCGGGCGTGCTGAGCCTGCACGATTCGACACGTGCGATGCCGCTCGAGAGCACGCAGCTCAGCACCACCGCACCGCGCCATTCGGCAGCGCTGCGCAGCCCGACAGCTGGTGCCGCGCCACAGCACGTGAACCTCGACAGCACTGCGCAATTCGACAAATGCGGTGCCGCAAATGACAAACGGTTTAGCACAGAGATTGACACGCTGTGAGACACACAGCGGAACGGATGCCGCAGCATCCGTTCTCCGACACCAGCCTCACGCACACAATTGCACTCGACCTCTTACTCAACGAGGAGTAGCCATGACCCAGACCAAACCTGATTCAACCACAGCACCGGAAACGGCCCTGCACACGGGCCGGCTCGGCGTTCTCGGAATCGTCTTCTTCGTCGTCGCAGCCGCGGCCCCGCTCGTCGGTATGACCGGAGCGGTGCCCGTGGCGATTGTGCTCGGCAACGGCGCGGCGGCCCCCGGCGCCTACGTTGTCGTCGGGCTCACCCTGCTCGTGTTCAGCGTCGGCTACGCCGCGATGAGCCAGCGCGTCACCAACGCCGGCGCCTTCTTCGCCTACATCGGCCGCGGCCTCGGGCGCCACCTCGGCACCGCCTCGGCGTTCGTGTCGATCCTCGCCTACCTCGCCATTCAACTCGCCATCTATGGATTCTTCGGCGCCCTGATGGCCGGTCAAGTTGGTGTGCTCCCCTGGTGGGCCTGGTCACTCCTGTCCTGGGGCGTCGTGACCCTGCTCTCCCTGCTCAGTGTCGACGTCGGTGCCAAGGTACTCGGCGTGCTGATGCTGCTCGAACTGACCGCCCTCGTGGTCACCGCGGTCGCCATCCTCATCGACGGCGGGCCGGAGGGCCTGAACTTCTGGGCCTCATTCAACCCCGCCGCCATCGTCGCCGGCGGACTGGCCGGCTCGGCCGGCATCGCCTTCGCCTTCGCCTTCGCCTCCTTCATCGGCTTCGAAGCCACCGCCATTTACGGTGAAGAATCCAAGGATCCCAAGACGGTCGTCCCCCGCGCTACCTACCTTGCCGTCGTCGTCATTACCGTCTTGTTCGGCCTGACCGCGTTTGCCATGGTGACTGGCATGGGAACGTCGACCGTGGTCGAGAAGACCGTCGAGTTGTCTTCGGTTGCGGGCGTTCCCCTGGCCGACCCGGCCGCGGTGCTGTTCGCACTGGCGACCCAGTACGTCGGCCCGTGGATGGCGACGCTCATGAGCATCCTCGTGCTGTCGAGCTTGTTCGCCGGACTCCTGGCGTTTCAGAACGCGGCCAGCCGCTACCTGTTCGCGCTCGGTCGCGGCGGAGCGCTACCCAAGCTGCTCCGCACGGTCAACGGGCGCGGAGCCCCGAGCACGGCGTCGCTCGTCACGTCCGTCATCACCGGCGTCGTGCTCGTCGTGTTCGCGGTGTTCCAGCTCGACCCGGTGCTCAACCTGTTCTACTGGTTCAGCGGCCTCGCGGTCATCGCCATCGTGCTCATCGAAATTCTGGTGAGCATCGCCATCATCGTTTACTTTCATCGCAATCAGGGCACCGAGAACATCTTCCAAACCCTGATCGCCCCGGTGCTGGCCACGGTCGGTCTGCTACTCGGCGAATACCTGCTCATGAGCCACTTCGGCCTGCTGGCCGGCACCGTGGCCGACGGCGTCGACCCGACCACCACCTCCTGGGGCCTCAGCACCATCGGCTGGGTACTCGTCGCCCTCCCCTTCGTGCTGCTGATCGGTGGCTACATCTTCTCTCGGCTGCAGAACCACGAGAACGACGACCTCGTGCGCGACGTGCTGTCGTAACGTCGCTTGCGGTATCCGCTCGAGAGCACTCTGGGCGCCGCGTGGTTTCGCTGCGCCGACCTGTGAGCAAGACCTATGAGAACGACACCAATTCACCGGGGGAAACTCACAGCTCGGCCAGTGGGACGCAGGCGCCGGAGCCACACGCCGGGTCAGCCTAGGCGGCCCGAGTTCACACGGTGGGCGGCCTCGATACGCTGGCCCCAGAAGGTTCCCGCAATGATGAGCACGGCCCCGGCGGCACCCAACAGACCGAGGGTCTCGCTGCCGAGCGATACTCCCACGAGCACCGCCCAGATGGGTTCGGTGCCCATGAGCAGGCTCGCTCGGGCGGCAGAGGTACGGCGGATTGCCCACATCTGCGCCAGGAACGCGAACACGCTGCAGGCAAGGCCGAGGTAGAGTACGCCGACCCATCCGGCCAGTGTGAAGGTCGCAATGGCCGCGACGAGGCCGGGAACGTCGAAGGCGGTGAAGACGGCCGCCCCCACGAGTGCCTGCAGCAGGGTGAGCGTGATGGTGCTGTCGCTACGGCCGCGGGTGAGGTGGCCCATCATGGTGACGTGTAGGGAGCGCACGAGCGCCGCCGCGAGGATGAGCAGGTCGCCCGCGTCCGGCTGTGAAAATCCGTTTCCGGAGACCAGCAGAGCGACCCCGACCACCGCGAGTACGGCGGCAACGAAGAACGGGCGCGGTAGCCACCGGCGGGCCGCGACCGACTCGAGTACCGGCGTGACAATGATGGTGAGGCTGATGATCAACCCGGCATTCGTGGCCGAGGTGAACGCCACTCCCTGGGTCTCGAGCCAGAGGATACTCGCCTGCGTCACCCCGAGCAGCACCCCGATACCCACCGCACGCCGCGACGGAAGCCGCTCGCGCCGAACCACCCATACGATCACCAGAGCGAGCGCCGCCACCAGAAACCGCAGTGCGAGAACGGCGAATACGCTGGCCTGCTCGGTGAGCACCTTTGCACTCAGGTAACTGCCGCCCCACACCGCGGCAACGAGCAGGAGCACGATGTCGACCCGGTAGCGCCCAAGGCGCGGCAGCAGCGAGCGATGGGCCAGGGTGGTGGTCATGGGGTAATCGTGCGGGACGGCATCCGTGCAGTCTAGATGCCATTTTTTGAACAGATACTTTAGCCTCGGCTCATGGAAGTGCGTCAACTGGCCGTGTTGCGGGAGCTCGGCGAGCGCGAAAGCGTCGCCGCGGTGGCTCGGGCACTGCACGTCTCGTCGTCGGCGGTGTCGCAGCAGCTCCGCGCCGTGCAACGGCGGGCCGGCGTACCGCTCACCGAGAAACGCGGGCGGGTACTCGGGTTGACGCCGGCCGGGGTGGCACTGGCGCTGGCGGCCACCGGTGTGTCAACAGCGATGGCTCGGACGGATGAAGCGGTGGCGCGGTTTCAGAACGACCCCGGCCTGCCGGTGACCGTGAGTGTGTCACTGTCGATAAACGATATTCGAAACGAATCCTGGGTCACCGGACACGCCGGTTTTCCGCTCGCAGAGGCGGTGAACGTGGTCGCCGCTGCGGCCGATGCGCCGCTACGGATCGCGCACCGCATCAACGAGTTCTTCGTGGCGGCCTCGGTCGTCGCGACCGGGGCGGCCCTAGCACTGCTGCCGCGCTACACGATAGCGCCCCGCAAGGGCGATGGTATGGTGCTCGTACCGTTTCGCGACCTGTCGGTGGGGCGGCAGATCGATGTGCTGAGCCGACCAGAAGTTCTTGTTCGCACGTCGGTGCGCCGGGTGCTCGCCGAACTGGTTATCGGAGCCGGGCAGCGTTAGGCGGACTGCTCAACACCGGCGACCTCGTGTGGCACGTGCTGTCAAAAGCTGGCCAGCCGGGCCCGCTGAACTCAGAACGAAGAGGGCCTGCCCCGTTCTTAGTGAGTCAGAAGCTGCCACCGCCGCCGCTATCGCCGCCGCCACCAAACCCGCCACCGCCACCGCTATTGCCACCGTCACCAAACCCGCCACCGCCACCAAACCCGCCGAAGCCACCACTCAACAGCGATCCGATCAGGATGCCACCAAGCGCCGCACCCAACGAGCCGTTGCTCCCACGCGAGCCCCGGCCGCCACCAAAGAAGTCGTCGTCGTTACCGTAGCCATCGACGTCTTTGCGGGCGAGTGCGTTCGCCTCGGCGGCGAGCGCGTTTCCGCGCTGGGCCGCCGCAAGCGCCGCCTCGGGGTCAACGCCCGCCTGGGCTTCGGCGAGCGCCACGAACCGGGTAGCCTCCGCCAGCCTGGTGCGCGACTCCGGTCCGATCGCACCGCGTCGCGCGCCGATGAAGTCCTCGGCGGCCGACACCTGACCGCGGGCGGACAGCAGGGTCTGGTCGAGGGCCGTGCGCACCCGGCGTGCTCGCTCGGTGGCATCGCGAACGCCCTTGAGCACGGCGTCCATTTGCGCATTGACCGACTCAAGTCGCTGACCGAGTTCGAGCGGATTGACCGGGCCCGACGCGAGCCGGGTCTTCGTCTCGCTCAGGCACTGCTCGGTGAGCGCGATTACGCCCGGGAGATTCGCACCGGCGTCGGCCTGGCTCGGAATAGATCGGGCGACTCTCAGGTCGTTCTCAAGGTCAGCGACGAGAGGAGCGATGCTGGCCACCGCCTTGCCGAGCCCGGACGACAGACGGTCAATCGCCTCGAGCAACAGTTCGCCCTGATCGACGGATTCTTCGGCGGCGCGAAGGGTGACCGCGGCAGCGCCAGAGTCGGAGGCCTCAAGGCGCGCCCTGGCTTCACCCAGAGCCTCGCTCGCGAAGGTGATGCGTTCGCGGGCCTGCGCCGGGTTGTCGGCGACCGTAGCGAGGGCCACCTCGGTGTAGCGAGAAGCGAGGCTGGCGAGCTCTTGTTCAGCCCGGGGCACGCGGGATTGCAGTTCGGCTAGTTTTTGGGCAACGGATGCTGCCACCGCCGGTGCGTTTTTGGCGACCTGGCGGAGTTCGTCGAAGTCAGCGGTCTGCTCGTCGAGCAGCGCGTTTGCAAGGGCGCAGAGCTGCCCGATTTCATTGAACCAGGCGCGACGCTGCTCGTCGCTGTCGGGTTCGGCATCATCGAGTTTCTGCTGCAGGGTGAAAGCGGCCAGAAGCTTTTGCTGGGCCTGGGCAAGTGCGGTGTGGAATGGCTTGGTGGACGCCTCGCCGTATTGGGCCGTCGCGAAGCCGAGCTCCTGCCCGCTGGTCTTGACGGCGTCGTCAGTTTGCACGAGGGCGCGGCCGGCCTCATGACCGAGTTGTTCGGTGGAAATCTGCGGCTCCACCCGAGCAACGGGTGAGGCACGACGTCGACGACGACGAACAATGAAGAGGAAGATCAGTCCGATCCCGATCAGCACGATCACGGTGCTGAATATTGCCCCGCCCCCGCCTGATTGGCCAGCATCGGGCTGCACCTGGCCGTCGCTGGGGTTGCCCGGGCCGGTCTCGGGCTGGCCCTGGCCGGAAACGCCGGCGGCGAGTCCATCAGCTGCCGCCAGTGCAGCGCCGGCCCAGTCGCTGTCGCGGAGGGCAGGTTCGATCGACCCCAGCTGCACATCGGAGAGTTGGGAGGCGGTCAGGGGAAAGCCCGGTGTGACGCGCAGCTGGTATTCCCGATCGTCGGTGGCCACCGCAAGCAGAATGTCATTGGTGCCCATGCCGTTCTGGCTGATCACCTGGTCGGCCCACTGTTCTCGGTCGCTCGGATTCGTAAACGAGCCGACGAAGGCAACGTAGAGGTCGATCTGCGTGTCGCTGAACAGTTGGTCGAGCCGGTTGGTGACCTCGGCTGCACGGTCGCCGAGAACCCCGGCCGAGTCGACCACGTGGCTCGCGCCGAAATCGACGGGTGCCGTGGCGTAGGCCACCGTCGAGGCTCCCGCGCCCACGATGAGCGCCAGTAGTCCGGCGCCGAGTGCCACGAATGCTCGCATCGCTCTACTTTCTCGCTGTCGGTGACGCGCTACAGAAGACACCATCAGTTTAGGCACCGGCACTGCTCTGAACCGAAACCCGCTGCGTCCCGGTGAACCCCTCATGACGAATACCCCAGCGCACGGTCCAGGATTCATCCGGTCGTAGCCAAGTCAGGCCCGCGCCGGAGTTGAACGCGTCGGCGGGTGCCGTCATGGGCTCAATGGCGATCGCCTGCCCGCGCGCATCCGCTTCATTTTCGCTCGCCCGCACCGGAAAGATTCGGGGCGTGAAGACCTGAACGTAACGCATATTCTCATCGCCCCAGAGGGTGACGCTGCGACCGTCGGGGGCCTGGAGACGATGTTCGCTGCGGCCGTCAACGACCCGTACGGCCCCAAAACCATCGTCGAGGTCGAGATCGGCCACACGTGCTCCCCCACGCAGGTCGAATCGGGTACCGTCGACGGCGCTTTCACCGAGTGGGTTCAGACGTTCATCGACGTCGATGTGCGTTTCAGCACAGAGGTGCAGCACGAGGTCGCCCGTCGGCACATCCCCAATCTTGAGGTACGGGTGGGTACCGAGCGCTACCGGGGCCGAATCCGAACCCGTGTTGCGCAGGGTGTGATTGGCCTCCAGGCCATCAGCCGTGAGCGTGTACGTGACGCGCGTCTCAACCTGAAACGGGTAACCCGACTGCGCAAAGACGGTCGCTGAAAGCGTGACCGACGCCGCTGTGCTGGCGACCGGCCGATAGGCGCCGAAGCGCAACAAACCGTGAATGGCATTGTGGCGGGCAGGTTCGGTCAGAGCGAGCTGACGAGTCACGCCCTTCTGAGTCCAGCTACCGTCGCGAATACGGTTCGGCCACGGAACGAGCACGATTCCCGCGGCCATTGGAGGTGTTACCTCGGCCGGAAAAGGCTCGACCAGATCGATGCCGTTCACCGTATACAAGCGGATGCCGGCGGCCACCTCTGTAATGACGGCGCGTGCACCGCCGCTCGGCGTCTGCACGGTGAGTTCAAACTGCTGTCCCGTTGCTGCGCTCATTCGCCCAGCCTAGGGGGCGCTGTCGCCACCGGGCTGAAGCACGGTCAATCCGTACTTGCGGAGGGGTGCCAGCGTGGCCGCGTCGGCGGCAGCATCCGTTAGGAGCGTGTCGAAGGCGTCGAGCGCGCCGATTCGGCCGAGGTGTACCCGGCCAATCTTCGACCCGTCGGCCACGACGATTACCCGGGTGGCTGAGTCCAGCATCTGTGCCTTCACGCCCGCCTCGGGAAGGTTGATGTTCGTCACTCCGTGCTCGACGTCGACGCCGTTGCAGCCGATGAAGGCGAGGTCGGCGTGCACCTGGGCGAAAATCAGGCCGGCGAGCGGGTCGACGAGGGAATGCTGCAGCGGGCGCAGGGAACCGCCTGTGACGATCACGGAGAAGCGGGGAATGGCAGGCTCGAGCTCGAGAGCAATGCTGAGCCCATTGGTGATCACGACGACGTCGCGCAGGTCTGTCCTTGCCCGCAGCGCACGGGCAATCGCCAGCGTCGTCGTGCCGACATCAAGGATCACGCTCTGTCCGCTGAAAACGAGCGATGCCGCGAGCGTGCCGATCTGCTGCTTCGGTAGCACCGAGGCCGAAAGTGCCTCTTCGAACGAGAATTCGCGTGCGGTCAGCCCCGAAAAGGCCACCGCAACAGCCCCGCCGTGCACGCGACGCACTCGACCGGCCCGTTCGAGGGCATCAAGGTCGGTGCGTGCGGTGACACCGGAGACCCCGAACGTTTCGCCGAGTTCGCTGACCTTCTTGAATCCGCGGTCGATGACCAACTGCGCAATCTGCTCACGGCGCTGATGCGCCGGCAATACGTCCTGATCGGTCGTCGCCTCGGTCATACCTCCATCTTCACTTACTTGTGTTTCTTTTTCAATACGAAAGTAGTGGTTTCAGATACGCAAATTTGTTACGGTGGGTCTGTCATGACAAACCCTGCCCCCACGTTCCTCGCGGATCCGCGCATCCCGCGCCACACCCATCAGCTCAGCGACGGACGCGACCTCATCTACTTTGACGACCCGGATTCTGCCCTCCCGGCCGAGCGCGGCGCTGATCTGCGTTTACCCGCGCCGCGACAAGAGACCGCAAGCATGCGTCAGGACGCACTGACCAACGAGTGGGTTTCGATCGCCGCTGGGCGGCAGAACCGAGTTTTCCTGCCACCGGCCCGATTCGACCCGCTCGCACCGGCGACGCCCGACAACCCATCGGAGGTGCCCAGTAATTACGACGTGGCCGTGTTCGAGAACAAGTCGCCCTCGTTCGGTCCGCTGCTCGCCGACGACAACGCCCCGACCGGTCTCGACGACCTTGCGACGGTCGGGCTCGGCCGCGCTCGACGATCGGTCGGCCGATGCGAGGTCGTCTGCTTCAGCCCCGAGCACGAAGGATCGTTCGCGAGCCTCTCGGTCGTTCGGGCCCGTACCGTCATCGAAGCCTGGGCCGAGAGAACCTCTGCACTCTCCGGCATGACAGGCATCGAGCAAGTCTTTCCGTTTGAAAACAGAGGCGAAGAGATCGGGGTGACCCTGCGGCATCCGCACGGCCAGATCTATGCCTACCCGTACGTCACCCCGCGAACCCAGCGGCTCATCGAATCGGTCTCACGCTACGGCCCCGGGCTCTTCGCCGACGTTCTCCAGAGTGAACAGGCCGGTGAACGCGTGCTTCTTCGCGGGGAGCATTGGACCGCCTTCGTACCCTTCGCCGCCCGCTGGCCCCTTGAGGTGCACATGCTGCCGCATCGCCAGATACCCGACATCGCCGCAACAAGCCTGGCCGAACGCGACGAACTGGCCGAACTGTATCGCCGCCTTCTGCGCGGCATCGACGCGATCTACACGAGTCCAACCCCGTACATCGCTGCCTGGCACCAAGCCCCGGTCAACGTGCACCGAGACGACATCCGATTGATGCTCCAGGTAACCAGCCCCCGACGGGCCGAGGATAAACTCAAGTTTCTGGCCGGCTCGGAGGCCGCCATGGGCGCCTGGATCGGTGACGTCACGCCCGAACAGGCCGCCGAGCTCATTCGTGCTGGGGTTGAGCGCAGTATCGTAGCGGATGCCGCCGCAGAGCGCGGTGGGCCGGCGCAAACCTCACAGGCCGCGGGGGCCGCATCCGCTGCCGCACGGGTTACTCAATGAGCGCTGTGCACGCGCGCACCGTCACCGGTTTCGCGATGCGGTTCGGCGAGGCCCCGGCCGGAGTCTGGTCGGCGCCGGGACGGGTCAACCTGATCGGCGAGCACACCGACTACAACGAGGGTTTCGTTTTTCCGCTCGCAATTGACCGGCGCACCGTGGTCGCGCTCAGTCCGCGCGACGACCGACTGATTTCCGTCGCGAGTTCGTTCTCGGACGACATCATTGGGCTTCGGCTCGACGACCTTCAGCCCGAGAACCTGCGGGGCTGGTCGGCCTACCCGCTCGGCGTAGCGTGGGCGCTCAGCCAGTTCGGCGCCGATCTGAGCCGCGCGGGCGGTTTTGACGTTTACATCGACTCTGAGGTGCCCATCGGTGCCGGCTTGTCGTCATCGGCCGCAATCGAAAGCGCCATCGCCCTTGCGCTCAACCATGTCTGGAACCTCGGTCTGGACCGTCCGACGCTCGCCAGGGTGGGTCAGTTGGCCGAAAACCGTGCGGTGGGTGCGCCGACCGGCATCATGGACCAGTCAGCATCGCTGCTCGGGCGCGCCGATTGCGGCGTCTTTCTGGACTGCCGCAGCCTGCACTCCGAGGTGATTCCGCTCGGCTTCGACGCCGCTGAGCTTAATCTGCTGGTCATCGATACCAAGGTGGTACACGCCCACTCCAGCGGTGGTTATGCCGCCCGACGAGCCAGCTGTGAGGCCGGCGCCGCGCTCATGGGAGTTGACTCGCTGCGTGACCTTGATCTGCACGACCTGGGCCGGGCCGCTGAAACCCTCGACGACGAGACGTTTCGGCGGGTGCGGCACATCGTGACCGAGAACCAGCGGGTGCTCGACACCGTGCAGGCGCTTCGCTCGCACGGCCCGGGCGCGATCGGAGCCCTCCTGGATGCTTCACACCTGTCGATGCGCGACGACTTCGAAATCTCTGTGCCGGAACTCGACCTGGCGGTCACGACCGCTCGTGCGGCCGGGGCCATCGGAGCCCGAATGACCGGCGGAGGATTCGGCGGCGCGGCGATCGCACTCACGCCGCGGGCCGTCCTGCCCGCGGTCAAGGCCGCTGTTCTGGCGGCTTTCGACGACCGAGGGTTACGTACGCCCGACCTGTTCGTCGTGCGCGCCGCCGACGGCGCCGGGCGCGAGTAGGCTGCGGCATCCGCTGGACGCGACGAGCGAGTGCCCCGGTAGGCTGGCGCCTATGACTGCCGACCGTTCTGCCCGCATTATTGCGCTGCCCAACACGCCCGCCCCGATTATCGCCGAGAGCGCGTTCGTCGCGCCGGGCGCCGTCATTGTGGGCAACGTGACCCTGCACAACCGGGCCAGCGTATGGTACAACTCCGTGCTGCGGGCCGAGCTCGAACCGATCACGATCGGGGCCGGGTCTAACCTGCAGGACAACGTCTCGTGCCACGTCGACACGGACTTTCCCCTCACCCTGGGCACGGGCGTCTCGGTTGGGCACGGAGCGGTGCTGCACGGCTGCACGATCGAAGACAATGTGCTCGTCGGCATGGCCGCGACCATTCTGAACGGCGCCCTCATCGGCACCGGATCGCTCGTGGCCGCCGGAGCCGTGGTGCTCGGCGGCACCGTTGTGCCGCCCGGATCGCTCGTGGCCGGGGTGCCGGCGAAGGTTCGTCGCCCGCTGACCGACGACGAGATCGCCAGCATCCGTCTCAACGCCGAGAACTATCTCGAGCACACCGAGCGGCACCGCGCGGCCCTGACCGCACTGTAGTTCGACAAGCTCGACCAACGGGCATGCGCTCGACCAATGTTTCGTTCGTCGAGCCTGCCGAGACCGCCGACGGCGGGCAGCCTACGCCCGCAGCGACTGCTCGGCGGCCTTGACCACGTTGGAGAGCAGCATGGCGCGAGTCATCGGGCCGACGCCGCGCGGGTTGGGTGAGAGGTGCCCGGCGACCGTGGCCACGTCGGGGTGCACATCGCCGGTGAGCTTGCCCTTGCCGGTGACCTCGTCGTGCACACGGGTGATTCCCACGTCGAGTACCGCGGCACCGGGCTTGATCCAGTCGGCCTGCACCAGGTGCGGCACACCGACAGCGGCCACGACGATGTCGGCGCGACGTACCTCAGCGGCGAGGTCGACCGTGCGGGAATGGGTGAGGGTGACGGTCGCGTCGAGGCCCTTGCGCGTGAAAAGCAGGCCAAGCGGACGCCCGACCGTGAGTCCACGGCCGACCACGACGACCTTCTTGCCCACGATCGGCACGTCATACCGGCGTAGCAGCTCGACGATCCCAGCGGGGGTGCAGGGCAGCGGTGAGCGGAGTTCGCCCTCGATACCGAGCACGAGGCGTCCCAGGTTGGTCGGGTGCAGGCCGTCGGCATCCTTTGACGGATCGATGAGCTCGAGCATCGCGTTCTCGTTGTGGCCAACCGGCAGCGGCAGCTGAATGATGTAGCCGGTCACCTCACGACTGTTGTTGAGGTCGTTGATGGCGGCGCGCACGTCGGCCGTGGTCGCCGAACCGGGCAGGTCGATACGCAGCGATTCGATGCCGACCTCAGCGCAGTCGCGATGCTTGCCCGCAACGTAGAGCTCAGAACCCGGGTCATTTCCCACGAGCAGGGTGGCCAGGCCCGGCACGACGCCGTGCGAGCGCAGGGCAGAAATACGGTCCCGCAGCTCGGCTTTGATATCGGACGCGGTTGTGACCCCGTCCAGTGTGATTGCCGTCATCGTGGTTCCTAGTCTGATCGTTTACGTCGGTGCACCGGGGCCGCGTGCCGTCGTCCAGTCTGCGATCGGTACGAGTCGCGCGGGTAACGCGCAGGCAACGCACGAGCGACGCGCTGTCAATGCCGAGACGACGGATGCCGCTAACCGAGCCGGCCGGCGGCATCCGTTATCGACGCGGTTACGTTACTGCTGCAGCCCGGAATACAGCGGGAACGCCTGCGTGAGCACGCCGACGCGGGTGCGGAGCGCGGCAATATCGGCGCCGGGCTTGAGCGCTTCGGCGATGACGTCGGCGACCTCGGTGAACTCGACATCGCCGAATCCGCGGGTGGCCAGGGCGGGCGTGCCGATGCGGAGGCCAGAGGTGACCATCGGCGGGCGCGGGTCGAACGGAACCGAGTTGCGGTTCACGGTTATGCCGACCTCGTGCAGGGCGTCTTCGGCCTGTTGGCCGTTGATTTCAGAGTGGCGCAGGTCGGCGAGCACGAGGTGCACGTCGGTGCCGCCGGTGAGCACGTCGATGCCGTGGGCCCGCGAGTCATCGGCAGTGAGGCGGTCGGCGAGGATGCTGGCACCGCGCAGGGTGCGCTCCTGGCGCTCCTTGAACTCGGGCTCGGCCGCGAGCTTGAACGCGGTGGCCTTGGCGGCGATCACGTGCATGAGCGGTCCGCCCTGCTGGCCGGGGAACACGTTGGAGTTGAGCTTCTTGGCCAGGGCCATATCGCGCGACAGAATGATCCCCGAGCGCGGGCCGGCGAGTGTCTTGTGCACGGTGCTCGACACGACATCGGCGTAGGGCACGGGCGAGGGATGCAGGCCAGCAGCGACGAGTCCGGCGAAGTGGGCCATGTCGACCCACAACAACGCGCCGACCTCGTCGGCGATGGCACGGAAGGCTTCGAAGTCGAGGTGGCGCGGATAAGCCGACCAGCCGGCAATGATGACCTTCGGCCTGCTTTCGAGGGCCTTGTCGCGCACGACGTTCATGTCGATACGGAAAGTCTCCGGGTCGACGCCGTAGGCCACCGGGTTGTACAGCTTGCCCGAGAAGTTGAGCTTCATGCCGTGGGTGAGGTGGCCGCCGTGGGCCAACTCGAGCCCGAGGATGGTGTCGCCGGGCGTGGCGATGGCGGAGAGTACCGCGGCGTTGGCGGTGGCGCCGGAGTGCGGCTGCACATTCGCGTAGGCGGCACCGAACAGGCTTTTGGCGCGGTCGATGGCGAGCTGCTCGGCAACGTCGACGTACTCGCATCCGCCGTAGTAGCGGCGCCCCGGGTAGCCCTCGGCGTATTTGTTGGTGAGCACCGAGCCCTGCGACTGCAAAATGGCGCGGGAAACGAAGTTCTCGCTCGCAATCATTTCGAGATAGTCGCGCTGGCGGCCGAGCTCCTGCTCGAGCACGGCGGCAATCTCGGGGTCGACAACCGAGAGCGGCTCGTTGAAGGTCGACCTCAGAACGGTAGCGGTATCAGGCACGGAGTTCTCCTTACGTGTGGATGTTGCGGCCCAGGCGTGCGGCCACCAACCGTGTCAGTCGCTCCCCGATGGTGACCCATCTTCGTGCTACGCCAGTTGCGACTCCGCCAGCATATCAGCCTGTGCCGGCGTTTGCGTCGATGGGCCAGACCGCGAGCCGTTAGCGAGCGGCCCGGCGGGCCTCCAATTCGTCGACGATGAGCAGGTCGGGGCGCAGGTGCTCGGTCTCGTACGCGGCCCGGCCCACCAGGTGCGCGGCCATCGGCGCGGTCAGGGCCTGAAAGACGACGATCGCAACGACAAGCGTGACGGTGCCGACCGAGAAGTTGTTGATCGCGACATCCGCTGTCACAGCCATGAGACCAAAAATCTGCGGTTTGGTCGCGGCGTGCAGACGCGACAACACGTCGGGAAAGCGGATGAGCCCGATTCCGGCGGCGAGGCACATGGTGGCGCCGGCGAGTACGAGAACCGCCGTCAGTACATCGTGGAATAGGGCGCTCATGCGCTGTCCCGCGCGGGCAGAAAGCGGGCGACGCTGAAGGATCCGAGCACCGCGAACAGTGCCAGTACGAGCAGCACCGGCAGGGTGTCGGTGTGCCGATTCAGGGCCATCTCGGCGCCGAGGGCGCAGATGATCGTCGCGACGAGCACATCCGAGGCGATGACGCGGTCGAGCACGCTCGGGCCGACGACGATGCGGTACACGGCGAGGAGCGCCCCGACCGCGAACATGACCCCGGCGACCACGGCCACACTCTGCAACATCATGAGGATGCCTTTCCATTGGTTCGTGCGGCGCGGCGGGCCGTGAGACGGTTCTCTGGCCGTACCCCGCGCATCCGCTCGACATCTTCGCGGGAGCCGAAGCCGCGCACGATCCGCCGCTCGGTGTCGAGAACGCGCCGCCGAAACCGCTCGATATCGCGGGCACTGTGCATGTTCAGCACGTGCAGAAACAGGATCGATGATTCCCGGTCGATGTCGACGACGATCGAACCCGGCACGATCGACGTAGCCACAGCGGTCCAGGTGAGGATGAGGTCGCTACGGGTGCGCAAGCGAATCTCCAGGATCGCATTGCTCGTGACCAGCCGAGGTTTCACCGCCAGCCAGGACACATCGATCGAGGCCCGCACAATGTCGACGATCAACCGCACGAAAAATACCACGGTGTGCAGCGGATGCAGGCGCCCGCTCAGCTGCACCGGCACCAGGTAGAACACCACGGTGACGATCATGGCGACAACGAACCCGACGAGCAAGTTCAGCCAGGAGAACTCACCCCAGAGCAGCATCCACAGCACGATCAGGGCGATCAGCGGCGGAATCTGGTTGCCGACGGCTTCAAGGCGTTCGCGCGACGTGGTCACTTGGCGCCGCCTTCGAAGTTTGTGCCCACGTTCGTGTCTTCGATCGCTCCGGTGCCGATCGGGAACACGGCGTCGATGTAGGTGGACGGCGAGCTGATGTTGCCGGCAGCCCGGGTGGTCAGCTCAAAGATCGGACCGGCGAAAATGGTCAGGCCGAGGGTCAGGACGAGCATGGCGGTCGTCGTGCCGACCATGAGCGGTGACACCGTCTTCTTGAGCACGATGCCCTCGTCCTGGGGGTCTTCCACCAGCGACGCGGACATCGACGAGGTGTAATCCTTGACCTGGTTCTTGGGCCGCCAGAAGGCCAGGTTCCAAGCTCGAGCCAGGGTATACAGCGTGAGCAGCGAGGTCAGAGCACCGACACCGATCAGCACGTAGATGATCGGGTCGCCGACGATCGTGCCGGCCTGGAAGAGGGCGATCTTGCCGAGAAAGCCGGAGAACGGTGGGATGCCGCCGAGGTTGAGCGCGCCGAGAAAGAACAAAATGGCCACGACCGGGGCAGATTTGAGCAACCCGCCGAGGCGCGACAGCGACGTGGTGCCGCCGACGCGGTCGATGAGCCCCGCCGCCAAGAACAGGGTCGTCTGTACGGTGATGTGGTGCACGACGTAGAAGATGGTCGCCGCAAGGGCCAGCGGGGTTCCGATCGCAATGCCAAACAGCATGTAGCCGATGTGGCTGATCAGGGTGAACGAAAGTAGCCGTTTGATATCGGCTTGGGCGAGCGCCCCCAAAATGCCGACGAGCAGGGTCAGTGCCGCGACGATCATGAGCGGCATCGAAAACTGGTTATCGGGAAAGAACAGGGTCTGGGTGCGCAGAATCGCGTAGACACCAACCTTGGTGAGCAGTCCGGCGAACACCGCCGTGACCGGTGCGGGCGCGGTCGGGTATGAATCCGGCAGCCAGAACGACATCGGAAACACGGCGGCTTTCACCCCGAAGGCGATCAGCAGCAACAATCCGAGGATCAGCTGGATATCGGCCGGGAGGTCGGGCATCCGCTCGGCGATGAGGGCGAGGGTGACCGTGCCGGTCGCGCCGTAGATGAGCGCGATCGCGCTCAGGAACAGCAGTGACGACACCAGACTCACGACAATGTAGGTGATGCCCACTCGAATGCGGGCGCCCGTGCCGCCGAGGGTCAGCAGCACATAGCTCGCCGACAGCAGCATCTCGAAGCCGACATACATGGTGAAGAGATCGCCGGCCACGAAGGCGTTGAACAGTCCGGCGGCCAGTACGAGATAGGTCGGGTGAAAAATCGACACCGGAGCTTCGGTATCGCCGTCGACGATGCCCTGGCCGACCGCGAACAGCAGAACTCCGAGCAGCATGAGCGCCGAGATGAGCAGCATGATCGCCGAGAGTCGGTCGACGACGAGCACAATGCCCCACGGGGCCTCCCAGCCGCCAACCTGCACCACGGCCGGACCAAACCGGTCGACCAGCACGAGCAGCACCGCGCTCATGACAGTCGCCGCGGCGAGGCTCGCCACGCTCACCATCACCTGCAGGCGACGACGCTGGCCGAGCGTCAGGGCGACCGCCGCACCGAGCAGCGGCAGGCACACGATGAGGGGAACCAGGGGGGTCATCGCTGGTCTCCCTCATCGGGAACAGGCGTATTGCGAGCGGATGCACCAGCGCGGCCGCCAGCATTCGCTGGGCGGTTCCTGCTGACTTCATCGCTCGTGGCGCCGTCGCCCCGCTCGAAGCCCTCGATGGATTCGGCGATCGCATCGTCATCGTCTGACGAGGAGCGGAAGGTGGCGTCGGCCTCACCGGCGCTCTCGCCGGCGTGCTCATCCGTGAGGGTATCGCCCTCGTCACCCAACTGGGCCAGCCACCAGGAACGATAGATGAGCGCGAGCAGCAGTGCGGTGATGCCGAAGTTGATCACGATCGCGGTAAGTATGAGCACCTGGGGAATCGGGTCGACCATGTCCAGGAGGCTCGTACCGGTGACGATCGGTGAACTACCCGCCCGCCCACTCATGATGAAAATGAGCAGGTTGGTGGCATTGCCGACGAGCAGAAAGCCGATCAGCACCCGGGTGAGGCTGCGTTCGAGCATCACGTAAACGCCGGCCGCGTACATGACGGCCATCAGAATGACGAGGGTGAGGGAGGCGCTCATCGGTTGACCTCCTCGG
Source organism: Cryobacterium sp. (assembly GCF_026786305.1). Classification (GTDB taxonomy): domain Bacteria; phylum Actinomycetota; class Actinomycetes; order Actinomycetales; family Microbacteriaceae; genus Cryobacterium. The sequence goes on along the minus strand of NZ_JAJAYI010000027.1, from coordinate 19,247 downwards.
TTTTCGTGGCAGGGGTCGGCGCCCCGACATCGATCAGGGGTTCGGGCGTGGGCCGCAGCCCGCTCTGGTCCGACTCGCTCTGCCGGTCGATTTCACTGCCTAGGCTGCGCAAAATGTCGTACGTGAGGCCGATGACGACGAGGTAGACGCCGATATCGAAGATGGTCGCGGTGCCGAACGACAGGTCGCCGAGCACGGGCACGGTCGCCGTGAAGTACGCCGACTCCAGAGGAACGCCGTCGAAGAACAGCGAGACGACGCTCATGCCGACGGCGAGAATCACGCCGAGGCCGAGAATCTTGCCCGGGTCGATTGGGGCCGCTTCGCTCAGCTCGTAGCGTCCGCCGGCGAGATACCGCGCCACCAGGGCCAGGCCGGCGAGCAGTCCGCCGGCGAACCCGCCGCCGGGTAGGTTGTGGCCGGCAAAGAGAAGGTAGATCGACACGATCATCGCGGGGTGGAACAGCAACCGCACGAGCACCTCGATGAGAATCGACCGGCTGCGCTGCGGGTTCTTGCGCCCCGCGAGCAGGAAAGCCTGACGGGTGACGGCATGGCCCTCGCTCGAGAACTCGGGGTCGGCGACGACCCGGCGACGGTTGGCGACCGAGCGCAGGCGGCGGGATTCCTTCAGCCGGGGCACGATGGAATTACGACCCGACACGAAGAGCAGGCTCGCGACTCCGGTCGCCACAACGATGAGCACGGATACCTCGCCCATGGTGTCCCAGGCTCGAATGTCCACGAGCATCACGTTGACGATGTTGTTGCCGTGTCCGTCTTCAACCGACAGCCGCGGCAGTGCCCCGGCGATACTCTCGAACTGGCGGGCACCGAGCGCGATGAAGCCGATCGTGCCCATGACCAGGCCGACGAGGCTGCCGATCAGCACGCGGCGCTTGCGGCGTACCGGTTTGTTGTGCTGGGCGATGTTCGCGGGCAGGCGGCGCAGCACGAGCACGAAGATCACGATGGTGATCGATTCGACCAGGGCCTGGGCGAGGGCGAGGTCGGGTGCGCCATGAAAAGCGAACAGGACGACGAGGCCGTAGCCGGTGACGCCGGCGAGAATGACCGCGGTCATCCGCTGCCCGACCCGAGCCGCCATCACCGCGCAGGTGGCCATGATCAGGGCGATGATGATCTGGCCCGGGTAGTCCCAGAGCACGATCGTGTCTGGCCAGGTGCGGTTGACGACGAGCGCGACGCCGAGAGCGAGCACGAAGACGGTGAGGATGGTGCCAAGGTACTGTGGCAGTCCGCCCCGCTGGGCGAAGTGGGTGACCCGGGCCGCGACGCGGTCGACGCCGCGAATGGCCTTGCCGTAACCGCGGCCGGCGTCGATATAGTCGGGCACTCTCAATTGCAGCCGCAACACCCCGCGGCGTGCCCGAAACAGTAGGGCTCCGAGCAGCAGAACGACGGCGCTGAGGTAGACGGACGGTTCGAGCCCGTGCCACAACGCGAGGTGGTACGGCGGTTCGGTGAGACTGCCGGCACCCGGCACGGTGTCGGCGTAGGGTGCGAGCAGCGGGTCGAGTACGGAGGCGAACAGCCCGAGACCGATGGTCGCGACGGTGAGCACAGCGGGGGCGAGCAGCGTGTCCCAGGGGCTCGCGTGCAGCACGGTTCTCGGCTGTTCCTTGCGCGTTCCGAAGGCACCCCAGAAGAAACGGATGCTGTACGCCGCCGTGAGCACGGATCCCACGGCGGTGCCGATGAGCGCCGCGTAGCCCCAGCCGGAACCCCCGACGGCGGCGTCGATCAGCGAGGTGAACACGGCTTCCTTGGCCACGAATCCGAACACCGGCGGCAGGCCCGCCATGGACGCCACCGCCACGAGCGCGATTACGGCGAGTGTCGGGGCGCTGCGACCGACGCCGCTGAGCCTGCGCCAGTCGCGCGTGCCGGCCCGGTGGTCGATGACACCGACGACAAGAAACAGCGTCGCTTTAAAGAGCGCGTGCGCGAGCAGCAGGGCGGCGCCGGCGAGCGCCGTGTCGCGGGTGTTGAACCCGATCGCGATCATGAGAAAGCCGAGCTGGCTGACCGTGCCGTAGGCGAGCAGCAGTTTGAGGTCGTACTGGCGCAGGGCCCGCCAGGCTCCGACCACCATGGTCCAGACCCCGAGGGTGACCAGCACCGGCAGCCAACCGTCACTGTCGGCGTAGCCGGGAGCGAGACGGGCGACGATGTAGATTCCGGCCTTGACCATCGCGGCGGCATGCAGGTACGCGCTGACCGGGGTCGGCGCGGCCATCGCGGCCGGCAGCCAGAAGTGGAATGGTACGAGCGCCGATTTCGAGAGCGCCCCGACCAGAATGAGCAGAACCGCCCAGGTTCCCATGGTGTTCGTCACCGGGTTGGCCACGATGTAGGCGAGGCTCGTTGTGCCGGCGGCGACCGAGATCATCACGACGCCCACGAGCATCACCAGGCCGCCGAACGTCGTCACGATCAGAGCCTGCAGGGCGGCGCCACGGCTCTCGCGTTTATGCGTGTAATGCCCGATCAACAGGTAGGAGAGCACGCTCGTGACCTCCCAGAACATAAACACGATCACGAGATCGTCGGCGGTGACGAGACCGTACATGGTGCCGGTGAAAGCGAGCAGCAGTGCTGCGAAACGGCCGAGGCTGGGCTCGTCGTCGGTGAAATAGCGGGCACAATAGACCAGCACGAGGGCGCCGATACCGGTGACGACGAGCGCGAGCAGCCAGGCCAGCGTGTCGACCCGGAAGGACAGACTGATGCCGAGCTGCGGAACCCACGGGATCGACTGGGTCACGGCCCCGCCAGCGGTGACCGTGGCGGTCTGGGTGAGCGTGTACGCGAAGGCGCCAACCGGCAGCAGGGCGATCAGGTAGAAGACGCGGGTGCCAAGTCGCCGGGTGAACCACGGCGTGAGTACTGACAGCACGATGAACGCGAGGAGGAATGGAACCATGCGTCCTCCAGGCTTGTCAGGTCGGGGTGTGAAGGTCTACCCTACCCGCCGACCGGCGGCACCCTGACGGGTTTTCGGCGATCAAGAGATCGCGCGGGCGGGCACGCGCGGGGGTGCAGGGGTAGGGTTGCGCTATCCCCCGGCCGACGCCGCACGCCGCCAGAAGCGCGCGTGAGTGCAGTTTCCGGCCACTCCCGTGCCCCTCTCGAACCGTTTCTTGGCAAGCGCCGTTTGTTCGCAACGCGCCGTTATTCGTACCTGAGAAGCTGTTCCCGAGCAAACGGCCAGCGAAATCGAGAACCGTTTTGAGCCCCACCCGCGGCCAGCAGCCCTCCCCCACGCCCGCACCGAGCAACCAGTCTCCGAAGCCGCACGGTCACCACGACCACGCGAACCCGCCAGGGGAAACTCCCTTCGAGCACATCCAAGACGCTCTGAACGTGCACGAGGACGACGCCCTGCACAAGGGACTCAAGTCCCGCCACGTGCAGATGATCGCAATCGGCGGCGCTATCGGCACCGGATTGTTCCTCGGCGCCGGCGCACGCCTCGCAAGCGCCGGTCCCGCTCTGGTTTTTGTCTATGCCATCTGCGGTTTCTTCGCCTTTCTCATTCTGCGGGCGCTCGGCGAACTGGTGCTGCACCGCCCGAGCTCCGGTTCCTTCGTGTCGTACGCCCGCGAGTTCTTCGGCGAGAAAACTGCGTTCGTGACCGGCTGGCTGTACTGGCTCAACTGGGCCATGACGGCGATCGTCGACGTGACCGCGGTCGCCCTGTACATGAACTTCTTCGCGACCTACTGGGCGCCGTTCGGCTCCGTGCCGCAGTGGCTGTATGCTCTTGCCGCGCTCGGTCTGGTCCTGTCCCTCAACCTGCTCTCGGTGCAGGTGTTCGGCGAGATGGAATTCTGGTTCGCCCTCATCAAGGTACTCGCGATCGTGGCGTTCCTGATCGTCGGTACCTGGATGGTGATTTTCGGCACGCCACTCGCCGGGGCCACGACCGGGTTTGCGCTGATCGGCGAAAACGGAGGTTGGCTGCCCAACGGGCTGATCGCATCCGTTCTGGTGGTGCAGGGCGTCGTGTTCGCGTATGCCTCCATCGAACTGGTCGGCACGACGGCCGGCGAGACGAAGAACCCTGAAAAGGTCATGCCGAAGGCGATCAACACGGTCATTATTCGCATCGCAGTGTTCTATGTCGGATCAATTCTGCTGCTCTCGCTGTTGTTGCCGTACACGGCATACAAGGCAGGCGAGAGCCCGTTCGTCACCTTCTTCGGCACGATCGGGGTCGACGGTGTCGACGTAATAATGAACCTCGTCGTGCTCACCGCGGCGTTGTCCTCGCTCAACGCGGGCTTATATTCCACCGGACGCATACTTCGGTCCATGGCGCTCGCCGGATCGGCGCCGCGCTTCGCGGGCAAGATCAGCCGCAACGGGGTTCCGTTCGGCGGCATTCTGCTGACCGGGGTCGTGACGCTGCTCGGCGTGGGACTCAACGCCATCGTGCCCGACGAGGCCTTCGAGATCGTGCTCAACATGGCCGCGATCGGCATCGTGAGCGCCTGGGGAATGATCGTCCTGTGCCAGCTGCGACTGCAGGCCTGGGCCAAACGTGGCATTCTGGTGCGCCCGGTGTTCCGCATGCCGTGGGCGCCTTACTCGGGCTACGTGACGCTCGTGTTCCTCGTCGGTGTGCTGATGCTGATGGCATTCGACTGGCCGGTCGGCACTCTCACGATCAGCTCGCTCGTGCTCATCATTCCCGGGCTGATGATCGGCTGGTACGCCTGCCGCGGCCGCATTCTCGAGATCGCGGCCGCCCGCGACGGTTTCACCGGCCACGTACCGGTCGTTGCCAACCGTCCACTCTCCGACCGCCCGCGCCGCTAGCCGCTGCGTCTGAGCGGATGCGCCGAGCGCGCTCAGGCGCGTTCGCGGCGGTGGGTCATGCGGTCGGTGACGATCACGAGAGCGAGGGCCACGACCAGCAGCCCCACATAGACGATCGGCACCATCTCCAGGCCGACGCTTTCGATCAACACCGCACCGAGCAGTGCGCCACCGCCGATCCCGGCGTTGAATGCGGTCGTGTAGAAGGCACTCGCGGTGTCGCGGATTCGCGGAGACGCGGCGTGCAGCATCCGGGTCTGTAAAAGCGGGGGAAGCATGCCGAACGCCATGCCCCACAGCACGAACGAGACGAGAGCGACGGGCAGCGTCGCCGTGAAGACCGCGAGCAGCGTCACGCTGAGGGCGCTCACGGCGAGGCCCAGAATCAGGCCGAGGCTCGGGCGCGGGCCCAGGACGGTGCCGACGAGCAGCAGTCCGACCGCGCCGGCGACGCCGTAGGCGAAGAGCAGCGGGGCGATGAGAGCGAGGTCAACACCGAGCCCATCGAGCAGGAACGGCGCAATGTAGGTGTAAAAGCTGTAGTGACCGATCATGGTGATGCCCGTGATGATGCAGATCAGCACCACCGCCGGCACGGTCGCGTCGCGCGGCTGCCGAGTCGTGGTCGCGGCAGCGGATTCCGGTGCGCCGGGTGAATACCGCGCCACCGGTGGCAGAAATTTCCAGACCAGAACCGCGCCGACGAGCATCAGAGCGGCGAGCACGACGAAGGAGAGCCGCCAGCCCAGCAGGTGGCCGCCCGCGGTGCCGAGCGGCACCCCGAAGACGAAGGCGAGCGTGCCGCCCGCGACCGTGATGGAGACGGCGCGGCCGATCTGCGCTTGTGGCACGAGGTGCCCCGCGTAGGCGCCCACAACCGCCCAGAACAGGCCGTGCGCGACGCCGCCGAGCACCCGGGCGGCGATGACGAACGCATAGGTCGGCGCGATGGCGGTGAGGATGTTGCTCACCGCGAAGAGGATGAGCACGGCAATGATGAGGCCGTGCCGCGGTAAACGGCGGGTCAACATGGCCACCGGTGCGCTCGTGAGTACGACGGTGAACGCGAACCACGAGACGAGGAGCCCGATCTGCGACTGCGCAACGTTGAGGCTGCGGCTCATTTCGGGGAGCAGACCGGTCGGCAGCATTTCGCTCGTGACCGAGAGAAAAACGGCGGCGGACAGGGTGATCAGGCCGACCCAGGGAAACGGCGGGTCGGCCCGGGCGGAGGGCACGACGGGAATCGACCCGGTGGGCAAAAGGATATTGGTGGTGTTGGTCATGACTGCATTCGCACTGGGACGTCAAGGTCGACCGGTGGGACCATTCACACCGAGGTCGAAGCCACTCGACTACGCGCCGACGTGCGCGCCCGGGGCCGACTTGTTCAGTGCGACCAACCCGTAGTCTACCCAAACCAGGTATGCCGGCACGGTGAGCGGCATGGCGGCACGGTGAGCGACCGGGGCATCCGCTCCCGCGCCGGGTATTCTGAGCCAATGACTTCCTCGACCCCGCATCACTGGGTAATCACACTCGTCTGCGCCGACCAGCCCGGAATCGTGCACGCGGTCAGTGGCGCGATCGTGCAGGCGCAGGGCAACATCTCGGAGAGCCAGCAGTTCTCGAGCGATGACACCGGGCGTTTCTTCATGCGGCTGCAGGTGCAGTCGCCGGCCACGCGGCCCGAACTGGAGGCGGCGCTCGGGCCGGTGATCGACCGCTATGCGATGGCGTCGACCATCGATGTCGTCGGTCGTCCGCTGCGCACACTCGTGCTCGCGTCCACCGCCGGACACTGCGTGAACGACCTGTTGTTTCGCCAGCGCGGCGGTCAATTGCCGGTCGAGATTCCGCTCGTGCTCAGCAATCACGGCACACTGCGCGACCTCGTGGGGTTCTACGGGGTTCCGTTCGAATCGCTGCCGATCACGGATGCTGCGAGCAAGTCCGACTTCGAGGCCCGCGTCGTCGAGGCGGTCGAGGAACTCGACATCGAACTCGTCGTGCTCGCCCGCTACATGCAGATTCTCTCGCCCGAACTGTGCGCGCGGCTCAGCGGGCGCGCGATCAACATTCACCACTCCTTCCTGCCCGGGTTCAAGGGCGCGAACCCCTATCGCCAGGCGCACGCACGCGGAGTGAAGCTCATCGGGGCGACCGCCCACTTCGTGACCGGTAATCTCGACGAGGGGCCGATCATCGAGCAGAACGTGGTGCGGGTCGATCACTCGCGTACCCCGGCGGAGCTCGTCTCGATCGGGCAGGACGAGGAGAGCCGCACGCTCACCCAGGCGGTGAAGTGGTTCGCCGAGAACCGCGTGCTGCTCGACGGGGCCCGCACGATCATCTTCAAGTAGTCCCGCGCCGTTCCTTGCCCACCCTCCGCGACCGGGCCCGGAACCCAGGGGTGACGGGCATCGCTAGGATTGACGGGTGACAGATACGCGCGACCTACCGAAAATCGGCCCCAACGACATGCTCCGGTTCGTACTCGAACTCGTCGCCTTCGTCAGCCTCGGCATCTGGGGCTTCCTGGCCTGGCCCCTGCCGTGGCCGGGCGTGCTACTCGGCCTCGCCACCCCCGCCTTCGCCATTCTGGTCTGGGCCTTGTTCCGGTCGCCCAAGGCCGTGTTCCGCCTCGACCTGTTCGGTAAAGCCTTCATCGAGATCGCCATCTTCGGCTCCGCCGCCATCGCCTGGTGGGACCTCGGTTTTCCCATCATCACCGTGATCTTTGCCATCGTCGCAACGGTCAGCGGCGTCATCTCCGGACGCAAAGAAGTGCGCTAACCGCGCGTCTTCCGGCGCGCATCCATCGAACCCGACTATGAAAAATTCCTGAGCCACGCCGCGGCGGCTGCGATATCCGTTTCGGCAATGCCGTGCCCACCGGGGCGCAGCTCCTGTTGCACCGTTGCACCGCGTTCGACGAGGGCGGTGACAAGCTTCTGCACACTCGCCAGCGGTGCCATGGGGTCTTGTCGACCGTTCAGCAGCAGCACAGTGGATGCCGCCAGTTCGGTTTGAGCGAGCCGCACATCGATCGCGTGCTCACTCCCCGCGGCAACAGCGGTAGGCGGCTCGGTACCCGAATCGGGGGCCGTCGGCACTCGGTCGAGCGGATGCATCCCGGAGAACGCGATCACCCGCGCGAGCACCTCGGGGTGCAACAACGCCGTGGCGAGGGCGATGTTGGCGCCGTTCGAGAATCCGACGGCCACCAGGTGGCGGTCACCCAAGGCGTAATGTTTCCGCGCCCAGACCAGAAACCCGGCGAGGTCGTCGGCTCGTCGAGCAACGTCGTCGGTATCGAAGACGCCCTCCGACAGTCGCCGGAACCAGCGATTCAGCCCGTTCTCCTGCACCCGCCCGCGCGGCGCCAACACGGCGGCGTTCGGGTCAAGCACGTCGGCCAGACGGCTCACCTCGTGCTCATTGCCACCGGTTCCGTGCAGCAGTACCAGCACGGGGGCGTCGGCTGCCCCCGGACGAAACAGGTGCGGCCACGGGGCGTCCGGTGCTGCGGCGCTCATGCGCCCGGTACCAGCGTGACGGCGACCAGCATCGCGGCTCTGTCTTCAAGCGCAGCACCGTCGATGATCGCGGCACTCATTGGGCGCCAGCGGCGACCGGCGCCGCAGCATCCGTTATGGCCGGGTTATTCTCAGGCGGTAGCGCGAGCGGCGCGACCGCGTTCTCGATCGCCTCGCGGCTCGGTTCAAGCCACGGCGGAAGCTTCAGCGACCTGCCCAGCTCGAGCAGCGGCTCGTCGATGTCGAATCCGGGGGTGTCGGTGGCGATTTCAAACAGCACGCCGCCCGGTTCGCGAAAGTAGATCGAGGTGAAGTATTGGCGGTCGAGAATCGCCGTCACGCCGTAGCCACGATCCACGAGTTGCTCGCGCCATTCGGCCTGGGTGGTGCGGTCTGGCACCCGGAACGCCACGTGATGCACGGTTCCACCGGCGGTGAGGCCCGGCTCGCCGGTGGGGTCGGCGAGCACGTCAACGAGGTTGCCGGCCGCGCCGTCGCCGGCGCCCACCCGAATGCGACCATCCGTTTCGGAGATGACGTGCATGCCCAGGTCGGTCGTGAGCGCCTGCACGGTCTTTGCCGGGTCGGCTACGGTGAGCACCGAGGAGTGCTGCCCCCGCACCGCGAACTCGGCGGGAACGGATGCGGAATCCCACGGATTACGCGGATCCACGGTTGACGACGCCACCAGGTCGAGCTGCAGCCCGTCGGGGTCGCGCAGTGAGAGCCGTTCTTCATTCGAGGAGCGTCCCGTCACCTCGGATTCCACTTCGAGCTTCGCGAAGTGCGCCTTCCACCAGCCGAGGCTGCCTGCCGGGACCGAGAATGCGGTCGTCGTCGACTGGCCGGAGCCGGTGCGGCCGCTGCGAATACCGGTCCACGGAAAAAAGGTGAGCAGCGAACCGGGCCGGCCGGAATCGTCGCCGTAATACAGGTGATAGGTCCCCGGGTCGTCAAAGTTGACGGTCTTCTTCACGAGTCGCAGGCCGAGCCCGGTCACGTAGAAGTCGATATTGCGCTGCGGGGCGCCCGCAATCGCGGTGACGTGGTGCAGTCCGGTGGTCTGGACGGTCATGAGGTCCTCTCCTGGCAAAAAATCGGTAGACATTCATGCAAACGCATGCACCTCGCTGGGTATTCCCGATCGGGTTGCCACCAAGCCAGGGTCAGCCGTCGACGCGACGCTCCGACGGCATCCGCACCGCGTAGGCGGCCGCGATGAGCAGGAACACGGCGCCCACGGCAAACCCGGCCGAGAACGAGAAGCTATCAACGAGCAGACCCGCGACGAGCGGACCAACGATCGCCCCGGCATCCGCACACATCGAGAACACCGACACCGGGCGGCCCCCGCGGACGCCGGCGGCGTCGCCGACGGCAGCGGCCGGCGCGGTGCCCATAAAAGCAGCAGCGACCCCGTACACGCAGAGCAGCGCGCCGAGCACCCAGATGTTCGGCGCGAAGGAGATTGCCACAATCGCGAGACCCGCCAGAGCAAAAGCTCCGATGATGGCCGGTTTGCGACCGACGATGTCAACAAACCGGGCGGCCGGTGCGAGTGCGAGCGCCTGGGCCACGGCCGCAGCGGCGAGGGCGATTCCGGTCCACGAGCTCGTGCCGCCGAGCACGACGACGACGAACAGTGGAATGAGCGTCGTGCGCACCCCCAGCGAGGTCCAGCCCTGCGCAAAGTTGGCCAGGCAGGCCGCGCGAAAACGTTCGTCGCGCAGCACCTCCCGAAAGGGCGTGCGCACGGCGGATGCGTCGACCGCGGCGAGCGCGCTGCCCCGCCCCCCGGAGCGCAACAGAAACAGCCCGACCAGGCCGGCCACGGTGAGGGTGCCGGCGTAGAAGAAGAACGGGGCGGTCAGCGAGATGGTCGCGAGTAGGCTGCCGATCGCGGGGCCGGCCATGCCCCCGATGAGAAATCCGCCCTGATAGAAACCGATCGCGCGGGCCCGACGGCCAGGCTCGGCGGTGCGCAGCAGCAATGTCATCGCCGACACCGAAAACATGGCCGAGCCGATGCCGCCCGCGCCGCGCAGCAGCAACAGTTGCAGGTAGCTGTCTGCGGCGCCGACCAGCCCGCTCGAGAGCGCGACGATGCCGATGCCGACGGCCAGAACGGTGCGTTCCCCCGCCCAGTCGATGAGCCGACCGCAGGCCGGGCTGAACACAAAACGCATGAGCGCGAACGCGGAGACGACCGCCCCGACCTCGAGGTTGCCCACCCCGAAGCTCTGCACGTAGACCGGAAGCACCGGAACGACAACGCCGAACCCCACCATCACGAAGAAGGCGATGAGGCCGAGCACAATCACGTCGCGGTTCAGTCGAGGCTTCGGGCTCGCGCCGGGTACAACGGATACTCCGGGTCGCCCCCGCATCCATCCCTCCAGTCGCATCCCCCCAGCCTAGGCTGCCGGGCTGCAGTCTCCCGCGCCCCGGGTCCGGCTGCAGAAGCCCGGGCCCGGTCAGGCAGCGTGGGGGCTACCGCACGATCAGCAGGGAACGCGCCGGGCTGGTCGCGGCCGCAACCGTGTCGTTGCCGGCGTAGTGCCCGACGACCCTGTACAGGCCGCGACCGAGCTGCGGCAGGGTGACACTGCCGTGCCCCTTCGCGTCGAGCTTCACGGTGAAGCGGCGCTTGTCGACCGTGACCGTGGCGGTGTCGCCGACCGTGCCCTTGCTCGTAACGGTGACCGACACGGTGACCCGGCTGGAGGAGAAGACGGCCCGGTGATTCAGTGTCACCCTAACCTTGGCCGCGTATTTCACCACCACTCCGGCCGAGGTTGCCGAGGCGCTCGGCAACCCCACCTTTGACGCCGTCACCACCACGGTCAGCGTCGTTCCGGCGAGCGCCGCTCTCGGCGTGAAGGTCGACGCTGTCGCACCGGCAATGTCGACACCGTCGCTCTGCCACTGGTAGCCGAAGGCGAGGCCCTCGGTGTTCCACTGGCCGGGATCAGCCGTCAACACGTGCCCGATCTCGGGGGTGCCCGACACGCTCGGCGCCACCGCGTTCATCGGGGCCTCCGGCTCGTTCCCGGCGCTGGCCGCGACGGCGAGAATCGTCGAAACGGTGCTGTCGCCGTAGTCAACCACACCGAGGTGGGGCGTGTTCGGCGTGAGGCCGGCCCAGTTCAGCGTGTAGGTGATCGGAACGCCCTGCGGCCCCTGAATCGTCGCCGGTGTTGCGGTGAACCCACTGGTGGGCTCTCCCGACGCGACCGCGAACGTGTTCACGTCGAACGTGGTCGACCCCGAGAAGACGTCTACGATGATGCGGTAGAAACCGGCTTCCGGGTCGAAGATGTCGACGTGTTCATCGGCGGATCCGGTGGCGGACTGCCATCCGGCAACCGGGTCACCGCCCGGGCCGTCGAGCAGCAGCACGAACAGGTCCAGGTCGGTCGAGTCGTCCACTGCGTTCAGGTCGAACCGGTCCAGCCGGCCGCCGGCCAGCTCCACCTCGTAGCTGAACTGGTCGCCGGTCGCGCCGGAACCGGAGTGCGGGTTGGACGGGTCCGCAGGGTCAGCCTGGTGCAGCCCGGTGGCGAGGCCGCTCAGTGTGAGCGGCACCGGCTCCGACCCTCCCGGGGTAACCGTCACATCAACCGACCCGTCCACGCCGGTCCCGTCCACCTCCGTGGGGGCGACGACGGTGACCGGTCGAACAGCGATCGGGCTGTGCACCACGTCGAAGGAGTCGCCCGGGTCACCCGAACCACCGTTGCCGAAGCTCCAGTCCAACGAGCCGGTGGCATATTCGTCGAGCGGGGCAGTTGTTCGAGTGAAGGTGACCGTGTAGCTCTGCTTCTCACCGACAGCACCGAAGGTCATGGTGGCCGGGGAGACGACCGCCGTGACGCCGGGGATCTCAATCGGGATAGCGGTGTAGGTGCCCGCCCGTACGGCGGTCACCGTGCGGGTGATCGTCTCGGGTGCGGTCAGGGCTCCGATCTGAATCGACGGCAGGTTCAGGTTGCTGGCGTCGATCGGATCGACGCCGGCATCAAAACCGATGCCCTGCAGGTAGGCCAGCCAGTCGGCCGGGCCGCTCTGGTAGACCAGGCCCGGATAGCCGAAGGAGGAGGGATTGACCTGTCCGGCCCCCTGTGCAAACGGGTCGGTCACCCGGTCACCGTTGGCATCGACCGTGTCCTTGGCCGTTGTCATCATGACCGATTTGATCTCGGCCGGGGTTGCGAGCGGCCGAAAGCCCAGAATCAGCGCGGCGAGACCGGCGATGTGAGGGCTGGCCATCGAGGTGCCCGACAAGAACTCAAACGTCGGGTCGGCCCCGGCCGCATTGGCACCGTCGGCAAGAATGCTGACACCGGGAGCGGCGATATCGGGCTTGAGCAGGTCGCCGCCGTCGGCGGTCACCGGCCCACGGGAGGAGAATCCGGCCACCTGGGGCACCGGGGTCGGCTTGGCGGTGGTGTTGTCGGGCGTGAACGTGACCGTTGCAGCCTCCGTGGCCGCGTAGGCGAAGACCGGATCGAAGGCGGGGGCGTCCAAGTGGATGCTCGGCACCGAGTGTTCATCGGTGTCGACGTCGGCCGGTGTGCGGTTGACCAGCAGCATGCCGCTGCCGCCCGCCCGCAGCACCTCGGCCGATTTAGCCACCCGGTCGTAAACGCCGCGTTGGCAGAAGACGATCCCACCGGCCACCTTGGCCGGGTCGAGTGCGCCCGGTGCGCAGAGCAGTGCGTCGGCTGGGTCGAAGCCGTCCACCGATACGAGGTCGGCCCGCAGCAGGTTGCCGGAGAGCGGGGTGGCTCCCGGCGCGCGGTCGACGGTGATCGACGCACCGGCGTAGGTCGAGCCATCACCCAGGGTGGCCGTCGCCTCGTACGAGGGGATGGTGCTCGCGGCGACCGTGGTGATCCACGGTGAAGCGTTGTCGAGGGTCGACGCGGTGGGTCCGTCGTTGCCGGCAGAGGCGGCCACGAAGATCCCCGCTGCTGCCGCGCCCAGGAAGGCCTGGCCGGTGGCTGAGAACGTGGTCTGGGCCGGGCCGCCGCCGATCGAGTAGTTGATCACGTCGACGCCGTCGGAGATGGCCTGGTCGATGGCCCCCAGAATGTCGGTGTCCGCGCAGCCGTCATCGCTCGTGACCGACGGGTCGGGGCCCGACCAGCACACCTTGTAGGCGGCGATCTTGGCGGCCGGGGCCACCCCCGAAATGACGCCGAAATCGACCCCGTTTATCATGGTCGGCACGTCGACGTTACCGCCGGCGGTGCTCGCGGTGTGCGAACCGTGGCCGTCGCCGTCCCGCGGGGAGACATATTCACCCGTTGAAGCGTCGCCGATTTGGTCGGCCCCGAACCCGTTCAGAAAGTAGCGGGCCCCGATCACCTTGGTGTTGCAGTCACGCGTAGTGAACTGTTCGCCACTTTGGCAGGTGCCGGTGAAGGTGGTTCCGTCGGCCTTGTTCATGGTGATCGTGTCGCCGTCGAACCACGGCTCAGCGCCGGGCGTCGTGCCGAGCGCTGCGCCGGCGAATGAGGGGTTCTCCGGGGCGATTCCGGTGTCGAGCACGCCGATTACGACGCCCTTTCCGGACTCGCTCGACCCGCCGAGCTCGGACCACAGGCCGGTCGGCCCGCTCAGCCGCAGAAAGTCGGTCGACGACTGCACGGTCACGTGCCGGAGAGCGTCGGGTACCACCGACACCACGTTTCTCTGTGCGGCGAGTGTCGCCGCCTGCTTGCCGCTCAGCTGCGCGGCGAAACCGTTGAGGGCGAGCGTGTAGGAATACCCCACGGTGGCGTCAACGGATGCCGCCACCTCGCTCTGTACCCGCGTGAGATAGTTCCGGTAGCTCTCGGCCGAGCGGCTTTGGGCGTCGAGTTTGGCCCCGGCGCCCGGCATGGTGGCCGAGAAACCATTGACACCGCCCTGGTACAGCGCGACGGCCTCGTCGCTGAGGGTCACGATGTAGCGGCCGGCCGTGAAGTCCATGCGCTGTCCGCCGGTATGGCCGATGCTGCCGGACAGCCCCGTCGCTGCGGGGGCGGCGTTGGCCGGCACAACCCCGCCGACGAGCGTTGAAGCGCCCACCAGGGCGATGGTGACGGTGGCCGCGATTGTGGCGCGACGGCGCGGGCGGGACGTTGGCGCCGGGTTCAGCGCTGAATCCGGCGCAGACGTCGTGCGCCTGAAGAAAGAACTCACGTGGGTGTCCAATCCGATAACGGTGCGAGGTGGTCTCGTTCCACAGCAGGAACGGTTGACTGTTCCTATCGCGGGACAGTTCGCTCGTGACCGTAGCGCGCTCGCCGCCCCCCGGATAGGGGCATTCCACAGGTACCGCACGCTGGGGGGATCAGCGGGCGGGCACGCTCAAACGCGCGCCGCGGCATCCGATTCGAAGCGGATGCTGCGGCGCGCGTTTGCCGCGCGGCCCGGCTACCGCACGATCAGCGTGCCCGGCTTGCTCGTTGCCGCGGCGACGAGGTCGGTGCCGGCATAGTGCGCGGTGACCGTGTATGTGCCGCGGTCCGGGTCGGCCAGGGTGAGCGTTCCCTCGCCCAACCTGTCGAGGGCGACGTCGTAGCTCGTGTCGTCGACCAGGACCTGCACTGTTCCCAACTGCGCCGAGCGCGGTGCGTCGGTCGTCACCGACACCGCGATCTTCACGCCCGCCGAGTGCGGCTTGGCCCTCGACTCCACCTTCAGGTCAACCGTGGCGCCGTACTTCACGACGACCCCGGCCGAGGTGGCCGCGCCGGCCGGCCGGCCGTCGGCCGTAGCGGTAACGACCACGGTGAGCGTCTTGCCGCCCTGCGATCTGGTCGGCTCGTAGTCGGTCTCGGTGGCCTTCTTGATGTCGCGACCATCGGACTGCCACTGATAGCTGTACTCCAGCCCGGCGACGTTCCACTCGCCGGGGTTGGCGGTCAGCTTCTGTCCGACCACAGCGGTGCCCTCGATCGACGGCAGGACCGTGTTCACGGGCGCCTCCGGCTCGGCCGCTGCGCCGCTGGCCACGGACACGACCGTCGATACCGCGCTGTCGCCGTAGCCGACGAGACCGAGATACCCGGTGTCGGGGGTAAGGCCCGACCAGGACAGCGAGTACGTCGCCGTTACGCCCTGCTGGCCCGCGACGACCGGCGGCGCGGCCGCGAACGACCCCTCACCGGCGCCGGCGAGCACCGAGTAGGTGTTCACGTTGAACGCCGTCGTTCCGCTGTAGACCGAGTTGATCACCCGGTAGAAGCCGGCCTGCGGATCGACCAGGTCGATGAGCTCATCGGCCGAACCGGTCGCTGATTGCCAGCCGGCGACCGGGCTGCCGCCGTCACCGCTCAGGCGGTAGACGATCAGGTCGAGGTCGGCGGTCTGGTCGACCGCGTCGAGATCGAATCGGGCGAGCTGGGTGCCGTTCACAACCTCGACCTGGTAGCTGAACTCGTCGCCGGCGGTGCCTGTTCCGGTGTTCGGGCTCGACGGGTCGGCAGCGTCGGGCTGGTGCAGCCCGGCCGCGAGGCCGATCAGGTTGAGTGCCACGTCTCCGGTGGCTCCGGGGGTGATGGACACGTCGACCGAACCGTCGACCCCGGTGCCGTCCGCGGTGGCGGGGGCGATCAGGGTCACCGGCTGAATGGCGACGGGGCTGTGCACGACTGTTCCCGAGTCGCTCACCCAGTTGAGCGTGCCGGTCGAGAACGTATCGAGTGGGGCATCCGTTCTGGTGAAAGTCACCGTGTAGCTGGCCGATTCGCCCGCGGCACCAAAGCTCAGCGTGGCGGGCGACACGACCGCGTCGATACCAGGCACGGTGACCGGCTGGGCGGTGAAGGTGCCGGCCTCGGTGCTCGTGACGGTGCGAGTGATGGTTTCCGGCGCGGTCAGTGACCCGATCGCGATGGAGGCCAGGTTGAGGTTACTCGGGTCGACCGGGTCGACGCCGACGTCGTAGCCGATGCCCTGAATGTACGAGTACCAGGCCTCGGTGTCGTTGAGATAGAGCAGGCCCGGTTCGAACATCTTCGTCGGGTCGACGTGTCCGGCCCCCTGCGTGAGCGGGTCTGTGACGGTGTCGCCGTTGGCGTCGACGGTGTCATAGGCGCTCGTCATCAGGGCCGACTTGATCTCGCCCGGCGTCGCGAGGGGACGTTCGCCGAGGTACAGGGCGGCGAGTCCGGCGATCTGCGGGCTCGACATCGACGTGCCGGAGAGGAACTGCCAGGTCGGCTCGCCACCCGCGGCGTTGGGGCCGTCAGCGAGAATGGCCACGCCGGGCGCGGTCACGTCGGGCTTGAGAATGTCGCTGCCGTCGGCGAGCACCGGTCCGCGCGAGGAGAACCCGGCCACCTGCGGTGTCGGCGGCGTGTAGCTGGTCGTGTTGCCATCGGTGAAGACAACGGATGCCCCGGCGCTGCCCGCGTAGGCAAACGTCGCGTCCCAATAGGGGGCGTCGAGGTGAATGGTGGGCACCGTGTGCTCGTCGGTGTCGACCGAGCCGGGAACACGGTTCACCAGGAGCATGCCGATGCCGCCGGCACGCAGCACCTCGGCCGATTTCGCCACCCGGTCGTAGACACCACGTTCACAGAACACGATGGTTCCACGGGCGAGGTCGGCGTCGAGTGAACCTGGGCCGCAGAGCAGGGCGTCGGCCGAGTCGTGGCCGGCGACGGCCACGAGGTCACCGCGTACGAGCGTTCCAGCCAGCGGCGTGGCGCCCGGGGCACGGTCGACCGAGATCGATCCGCCCGCGTGAGCTGTACCGTCGCCGAAGGTGGCGGTCGCCTCATAGCCGGGGATCGTGCTCGCGGCGACCGTGGTGATCCACGGGGCGGCGTTGTCGAGCGTGGACGCACCGGGTCCGGCGTTACCGGCCGAGGCGGCTACGAAGATGCCCGCTGCGGCAGCGCCGAGGAAGGCCTGGTCGGTCGGCGAGACCGTGGTGTCGGCCGCTCCGCCGCCGATCGAATAGTTCAGCACGTCGACGTTGTCGGCAACGGCCTGGTTGATGCCGGCCAGCAGGTCGGAGGTAGCGCAGCCGTCATCGGTCGACAACGTGGGATCGGGTCCGGACCAGCACACCTTGTAGGCGGCGAGTTTCGCCGCCGGGGCCACGCCCGAGATGAGGCCGTAGTCGAGGCCGCTGATGGTCGCGGTGACGTCATGATTGCCGCCCGCGGTACTCGCGGTGTGCGATCCGTGGCCGTCGCCGTCGCGCGGCGAGAGGTATTCGCCGGTAGACGGACCACCGATGCGGTCGGCGCCGAAGCCGGTCACGAAGTAGCGCGCGCCGACAACCTTGGTGCTGCAGTCGCTCGTGGCAAACTGCACGCCCGTGACGCACTGGCCGGTGAAGGTGGTGCCGTCGCTCTTGTTCATGGTGATCGTGTCACCGTCGATGTAGGGAGCGGCGCCGGGCGTGCTGCCGAGCGCTTGGCCGGCGAAGGAGGGGTTCTCCGGTGCAAGCCCGGTGTCGAGCACGCCGATGACGACGCCCTCGCCCGCGGTTTCGGCACCGCCGGTGTTCGCCCAGACGCCGTCATCGCCGGAGAGTCCGAGAAAATCAGTGGACGAGGTGGCCGTCACGTGCTTGAGGTCGTCGGGCGTGATGGCCACGACGTCTTTCTCGGCCGAGAGCGCTGCGGCCTGCGTTGCGGTCAGTTCGGCGGCGAACCCGTTGAGGGCGAGCGTGTAGGAGTAGTCGATCGTGGCATCAACGGATGCCGCCACCTTCTTCTGCTTACCACCCAAGTAGTCGGAGTAGCTCGACGAGGCGCGACTTCGCGGATCGAGGCGGGCGCCGGCGTCCGGGCTGGTCGGCGCAAAGCCGTCCACCCCGCCGGTGTAGGTGGCGACAGCGTCGTCGGCCAGGGTCACGATGTAGCGACCGTCGGTGAAGTTGGTGACCGGCTGGCCAATGCCGGCGCCGATCGTGCCGCCGAGTCCGGGGGCCATCGGTGCGGCTACGGCGCCGCTCGCACCGACGAGGACGCCGGCGACGACGAGGGTTGTGGTCATGAACAGTGCCATCACGCTCCGCGCCTGGTGCGGGGCGACGTGCGGGCTTTCGGGCGGGAGCGTGGTTCGCCTGAAGTGTGATTTCACGTGTGTGTCCGTTCGATCGGAGTGCGCCGGCCGCTCTGCCCCAGTTCGAGGTACAGCGTGATCGTGAACGTATCGCATTGGCCATACCCCCGTACAGTGTGCAGATTGCTCGGTAACACGATCGTTACCTTGACGTGTGCACAATTCAGGCCGTGAAATGCCTCTGATTCAGAACGGTCTGTCTACTACTGGGTGTACCGTTCTGTCCGCTTTTTCGGGACCGCTCGCGGCAACCGAAAGCCCGCGCGCCGCGGCGCCATCCCGCCGACTGCCAATCGAGCGCAGCGCGTTCAGAATGGTCACGAGGTCGACGGCCTCCTGACCGATCGCTCCCGCGCTCGTGCGCGGCCGCAATAGCGGATGCCGCCAGCTACGTGACTCGAATACTGCTCGGCCGACGCCGCCACGGTCCAGCGCTCGTCGGTGGTGCAGCCCGCTTCGGGGCGCACCTCGGTGATCGCTGGCGTGCCCCAGGTGAGCGTTCCGGTCTTGTCAAAAACAACCGTCTTGGCGCGGGAGAGCGCTTCGAGCACCTCGGTGGCGGGCACGTCGGTGGCCTCACCCGAGTCAGGGTCGAGCCGGTGGGCGATCTGGCGGGGTAGCGGCCAGGGGGTAGCGGCCAGGGGGTAGCGGCGCACAAGCGCGAGAAGGCGGGGTATGCCTGCATTCTCTACCGCGCCGGTGCCGTGCGCCACCGAGAACAGCTGCGCCTGCACCCAGAACGCCAGCGTGCCCCCCCCCCGGGGGGGGGGGGGGGGGGGGGGGGGTGGG
>NZ_JAJAYI010000026.1 GCF_026786305.1 Cryobacterium sp. | reverse complement strand
TGTGGTGGACCCGCTCCGTGAGAGTTCGCAGAGTGCGGCGTCGATTGCGAGGAAAATCCAGCGCAATTCGACCGTACTGGGAACGTTCACAGATTGACAAGTCGGAATGACGACACGGCCCCGGGCGTGACGCATGCCGGCAACACGGCACAGGAGGACCGCCGTCCCCTCGACCGGCGGTCCTACTCGAGTCGCGCGTCAGCTACTTGCCGTCGAGGTACCCGTTCGGGTTGAGCACGTACTTCGTCGCGGCACCCGCGTCGAACTCGGCGTAGCCGCGGGGGGCCTCGTCGAGCGTGATCGCCTTGGCGTTGACGTTTCTCGCAATGCTGACCCGGTCGTGCAAAATCGCCATCATGAGACTGCGGTTGTACTTCATCACCGGGCACTGTCCGGTCGTGAAGGCCAGCGATTTCGCCCAGCCGGTGCCGAGGCTGAGGGACAGCGAGCCCCTCTTGGCGGCCTCGTCGACCCCGCCCGGGTCACCGGTGACGTAGAGGCCGGGGATGCCGAGCGCTCCGCCCGCCGCAGTGACGTCCATGAGCGAGTTGAGTACGGTGGCGGGAGCCTCGCCGGAGTCCTTTCCGTGGCCCCTCGCCTCGAACCCGACGGCGTCGACGCCGCAGTCGACCTCCGGCACGCCGAGGATCTGGTCGATCTGACCGGCCAGGTCGCCCATGGTGAGGTCGATCGTCTCGCAGCCGAAGCTACGCGCCTGGGCGAGCCGATCGGCATTGAGATCGCCGACGATGACCGCCGCAGCGCCGAGCAGCATCGCGCCGCTCGCCGCGGCGAGTCCGACGGGCCCGGCACCGGCGATGTAGACCGTCGACCCGACCCCGACACCGGCCGAGACCGCTCCGTGGAACCCGGTGGGGAAGATGTCGGAGAGCATGGTGAGGTCCATGATCTTCTCGAGCGCCTGGTCCCGGTCCGGGAACTTCAGCAGGTTCCAGTCCGCGTAGGGCACGAGGACATACTCGGCCTGGCCCCCGACCCAGCCGCCCATGTCGACGTAGCCGTAGGCACTGCCGGGGCGGTCGGGGTTGACGTTGAGGCAGATGCCCGTCTTGCGCTCCTTGCAGTTGCGACACCGGCCGCAGGCGATGTTGAACGGCACCGAGACGATGTCGCCGATCTTGATGAACTCGACGCCGGGGCCGCACTCGACGACCTCGCCCGTGATCTCATGGCCGAGCACGAGGTCACTCGGAGCTGTTGTGCGGCCGCGGACCATGTGTTGGTCCGAGCCGCAGATATTGGTGGCGATGGTGCGCACGATCACGCCGTGGGGCACCTTCCTGCCCACGTTCGCGGGGTTCACCCCCGGTCCATCCTTCAATTCGAATGTGGGGTAGTCGATATCGATGACTTCGACTTTCCCCGGGCCCTTGTAGGCAACGGCTCTGTTTCCCGACATGGTTTTCCTCTCATTGTTTTCTTCAGGGTGACTGAGTGGTGCTGAGGGAGGCCCCCGGATCGCTGTGTGGTGACGGGGGTTCATTCGACGCTAACCGCCGCGTACGGGAATCGCCATGGGGTTGCAAAGAAGGGTGCCTGCGCAACTCGAGATGGCCCCGGGCAACGAAAAACCCCCCGAACTACCAAGGGGCTGCGTCTGTGGGCGATACCGGACTCGAACCGATGACCTCTTCCGTGTGAACTCTTATCGCGCACCTGAAACGATGCGGGGCCACGCCAAATTCGTGGCTAGTCGGCTGATCACAGACCTCTCGAATTGACTGGGTTTCGGCTAATGGTGTGGGCGTTTTGTGGGAGAGCCACTGCCTGCTGGCGGGTTCGGGACCGGCCCCGGGACCAGCGAGCACACCCCGGTTCCGGTTCATTGTCGGCCTCGACGTCGCTGTCGCTGTCGCCATACTGGTTCCATGCTGCGTGACACCAAACTGACGAAGTCCATCGGAGAGCACCATGTCTGCGCCGGGGTCGATCGCCACGGATGGGCCACGGCGCTGCTAGGAGTCCTGTGCTGAGCGCACGAACTCGCGTTACCCGGCAGCGCTCGAGCGTGTGATGCGATCGCGAATGGCGATGGCGAGTCCGTCACCGTCGGGCGCCATCACTCTCACCACGGCGAGGCCCTGTCGGTCTGCCTCGCGCAACGCCGCATACAGTGCGCGCGCATACTCGCCGTCAGACGATGGTGCGGCGAGTCTGATCACTTGCGGCGGGGTGTCGACCTCATGACCCGCGATGAGCCCCTCGCCGGCTGCGCTGGTGCCTCCGATGACGACCTTCGCCTGCGGAGAGTAGTGCTGCAGGTGTGAGCCTGACACTCGCACCCGGGGGCGCTCGCCGCTGGCAACAGCCAACCCCGTGCTGGCTTCGATCATCGCCCCCGTGATGGCGCCCGGCCTGAGAATGGTTGGGCTGCCCTGAGTGCAGTCGATGATGGTCGACTCAACCCCCACGGCAGATGCTCCGCCGTCGAGAATCATGTCGGTCGCGGCAAGATGGTGCTGCAGTTCTGAGCGCACCGCCGCGGCGTCGGTCGGAGAAACCGCGCCGTAGCGGTTGGCGCTCGGGGCGGCTACACCATGGCCACCTCGGGCGCGAAATTCTCGAAGCAACTGCAGGGCAACAGGATGATCAGGAATTCTGACCCCCACGCTGTCTTGCCCGCCCGTGACGGCATCGCGAGCATGCTCGCTCCGCCTCAGAATGAGGGTCATCGGGCCTGGCCAGTAGCGCCTCATCAGTGCGGTGGCGTAATCGGGAACATCCTGCACCCAGTAGTCAACATCGCCCAGATCTGCGATGTGCACGATCACCGGATGGTCTGCCGGTCGATTCTTTACCGCATACATGCGCGCGATTGCGTCGCCGTTGTCGGCATCGACCCCGAGCCCGTAGACCGTTTCGGTCGGAAAGGCGACCAGGCCGCCCCGCATGAGAGCGTTAGCGGCCTGGCGCACCTCAGCGGGATCGACGGTGGGTTCAGCGTCAACGGCAGGGTTGGTGATGAAACTCTTGGACACTACGAGTATTCCCGTTGATACGCGGGCACGCTGAATGCCGCGTTTGTGTTCTGGCTCAGCAACTCATGAACCGGCGGTTTATCGACAGAGTCGATCACGTGTTCTCCCTTGGGGGGCAAGCGTGGAACGCAGACCGAGGATGGAATGTCAGTCGCGAGCAGAATGATTCTCAGCAGATCACATACCGGCGACAGGCGCCACTCTGAGCTGGAAAAGGGAGTGTGAAGATGCAGTCGAGTTCGGGCCATTGGGTGGTCGTCGGCGCCCCGGCGAGCCCTGCCGAACAGCAGGCTCTCGACACTGTGCGTGATCTGCTGCCCGACGACGGCATCACCCACGCGCGGGCGAACCTAAGGTTCATCAGTTGCGACGGCAGCACGTCTGAGGTGGACGTGCTGCTGCTCACGAAGTCCGGGCCTCTCATCGTCGAGCTGAAGGGCTGGTACGGCTCGGTGACCTGCGAGCTGACCACCTGGACGCGAGACACTGGCCGAACAATCCGTCGCTTCGGCAACTCCTACCCCACAGCCGACAGCAAAGCGAAGAAGCTCGCATCAATTCCGGGCGACGCAGCCGCCACGGTTCCGGGCAAGACGAAGGTGCCGTTCATCCGGAGTCTCGTGGTCATGCACGGCGCGGGGTCGACGGTGACAACGGCCGACGCGTCCCGTTACGGGCCTTGGGCCCTCGACGGGTTCGAGGTGCGTGGGATTCTTGTGGGTACGCGCCCGAGCTCGGGGGACCTTCATTCCTCGATTGCCTCGTAAGGGCAGCAGATCGGCGAGGGTTTGGTGGGCGATACCGGACTCGAACCGATGACCTCTTCCGTGTGAAGGAAGCGCGCTACCAACTGCGCCAATCGCCCTGCGCGATAATCCTGCCACATGCGCCAGCACGGCACGGACACCCGCACGCGCGTCGAGCGGAGACACGCCCACCCGCCGA
Source organism: Cryobacterium sp. (assembly GCF_026786305.1). Taxonomy (GTDB): domain Bacteria; phylum Actinomycetota; class Actinomycetes; order Actinomycetales; family Microbacteriaceae; genus Cryobacterium. Next base: position 153 of record NZ_JAJAYI010000026.1, on the reverse strand, counting down.
CACCCGATTGGCCCAATCGCATCCCATCGGATAGAGTTCCAAAGCACGCAGAGATGCGAGTAATGCGGATGTGGCGCAGTGGTAGCGCATCACCTTGCCAAGGTGAGGGTCGCGAGTTCGAATCTCGTCATCCGCTCGAAATATGTCTCACGT
>NZ_JAJAYI010000025.1 GCF_026786305.1 Cryobacterium sp. | reverse complement strand
GTCTTGACTAGCGGGTGTACATTTGCAAAAAGTTAGTATTCGTACCCGCCCGGCGCCGCGCGCGGCCCAGCGCGCGCCCCGGTGCACCCCGTACACTCAACCAGACGGGCGCGAGGAAGGCGAGATATGGCAAGGAAGAGCACACCGATGCTGTCATCGACCGGCGGTACCCCGCAGGGCGGCGCGCTGCCGACCGGCTTCGTCAAGGGCTTCGATCGGGTTCTGGCCATCCACCGCCCCGTCGTGCTCGCGCATATCCGCAGCATCCGACGTCGCAATCCCTACGCCTCCCCCGAACAAATCGTGCGCATCCTGGAAAAACGCTACCTCGCAGCGGTCACGACCGGGGGCGCCGCTGTCGGGGCCACCGCGGTCATTCCCGGCGTCGGCACCGGAATCACCCTCGCGCTGTCGGGCGTGGAGACTGCCGGTTTTCTGGAGGCCACAGCGCTGTTCACGCAGTCGGTGAGCGAGGTGCACGGGATCGCCGTGGAAGACCCTGACCGGGCCCGCGCACTCGTCATGACGATGATGCTCGGCCGCGAGGGCAGTGACCTGGTGCGACAGCTCGCCGGTCAGGTGACCGGCTCGGGAACAGCGCGCAACGCCTATTGGGGTGAGGTCATCACCAACAGCCTCCCCCGGGCGATTCTCGGCCCGCTCACCGACCGACTCAAGAGCGCATTTCTGCGACAGTTCGCCACCCGCGGCAGTGCCAGCCTGCTCGGCAAGGCCCTGCCGTTCGGCATCGGAGCGGTCATCGGCGGGGCGGGAAACCACATTCTGGGCAACAAGGTCATACACTCCTCACGTCTCGCGTTCGGTTCGGCGCCAACCGGTTTTCAACCGGACCTCGAACCACGGGTTCGAGAGATCACCGTGCGAGAAAAGCGGCGACGCACATCCCTTCCGGCTGCGCCCCTGCCGGCGCCCGTGCAGGACCAGACGCTATAGCTCGCCCGGCGGGATCGTTGCCGGATCGGGCACAATCGCGATGTCCGCGTCGTGCACGGCCGCGAACCGATCCCACTCGTCCATCAGGTGCTGCACGGCGGTGTGCAGGCGTGCCGTCGCGACGCCGGGGGTCGTGTCGCCGAAGTAGCGCTCTACCCAGCCCTGCAGGCGTTGCATCGCGCCATCATCGTGGGTGAGCCGTTCGACGGCAGCCACAATGTCGGCGGACTGCTCGACGGGCAGCCACTCGCAGTCGGAGAGGTAGCCGCTCGTGTCGATCACGGCCGTCGGGTTGGCCGGCCGGGTGATGATGAGCGGCTTGCCGGTGGCGAGCCGGTCGTAGACCATGGCGGAGATGTCGACGATGGCAACATCCGCTGCTGCCAGTTGCCAGCCGAGGTCTGGACCGAAGTCGTACACGTGCTGCGCACGCGGATCGCGGGCGTTCGCCGCGGAGATAGCCGCGATAATGGTCTTGTTGGCGGCCCCGTAAAGATGGTCGGCCACTCCGCTGCGCGGATGCGGTCGGTAGACGACCCGGTGCGTGCCGGTGGCCAGCAGGGCGGTGACGAGCGCAACTCCGTGGGTCGCGACCGAGCCGTAGGCGGCGCCGGCCCGGTCGCCCTCCCAGGTGGGGGCGTAGAGCACGACCTGGCGTTCGTCGGGCGTGTACGGCAACTCACCGCTGAAGTAGTCGGCCTGCGGGCGTCCGATCTTGATGGCGCGCTTGTCGAAATCGTAGTCCCAGAGCACCCGGTCGAGTCGCGAGAGGGCGGCATCACCGGCCACAAAAGAATAGTCGTAGGCCTTGAACTGGTTGGTGATCATGTACATTTTGTCGCTCTCACCGTGATTGATGAAAACGTGCCAGCAGCGTCCGTAGCGCATCATCTGAAAGTTTCGCGGGTTCTGGTTGACGTAGAACACGATGCGGATATCCTGCTCGGCGACAATCCGCTCGAGTTCCGGCACCGAGCGTGCGTAGGCCACGGGAATCGGCGCCTCGTCCATGAGTTTGAGGGTGCCGCCGCCGGTGCGGCTGAGCACGAGAACCGGCCAGGTCTGGGCAAGTGTGGCGAGGGGCTGGTACCACTGCCGCATCTGGTACATGTTGACCGGCCCATCGGCGAAGTAGATGGCGATCTTGAAGTGATTGTCTTCGCGCAGCTCACGCGATTCCAGCGGGCCGCGCAGCTTGTGTTGGACTTTGCGAGAAGCCACAACATTTCTGACCAGTTTGATTGCACGCTTGAAGTCTTTCCGAATTACCACCGATCAAGACTACCTGCCATCAGATGATCGGCGGGCGTCCAGCCACGGTCATCCGCCAGATCGTGCGCGCTCGAAGCGGATGCCGCGGTCCCGGATCGCTGCGCCACCCTTCGCGCCAGCCACCGAACCATGCGTGCAGGGCCGGTCGATTGTTCAACGCCCAGCGCAGCACCTGGATAGCCGTCCAGGAGCCCACGTAGAGCGGCACAAACAGGGCTGGCAGGTTGCGACGGGCCAGCCAGACTCGGTTGCGGGCGTTCAATCGGTAGTAGTCGGCGTGCCGGGTCGGCAGGATCACCGGATGGTTGGCCACGAGGTCTCCTGCATACCAGGCGACGCGGCCTTGGTCCCAGACCCGCCAGGCCAGTTCGATGCCCTCGTGGGCGTAGAAGAACGGTTCGGCCCAGCCGCCGGTCGCGTCGAAAACGGCGCGCGGCAGCAGCACGGCGCCCTCCCAGACCGAGAACACCGGTCCGGGCGTGGTGGCCTCACCCTTGCGGATGCGGGGAATCCACCGCCGGGGCGATTCCAAACCGGTCGGGTCCTCGACCCGCGGCTGGAGCAGTCCGATGGTCGGGTTGGCACGCAGTTGGACGATAGCTTCACTGAGAAAGAGCGGGTCGGGGATGCTCGCATCATCGTCGAGAAAGAAGACGTACTCGCCGGTAACGAGCGACACCCCGCGATTACGGCCGGCCGGAATGCCCAGGTTGGTCGGCAGCCCGAGCGACTGCACGCCGAACGGCAGTCCGGTCGGCTGCCAGCCGTTGCCGACACAGACCACGTCAAGCGTCACGCCCTGCTGCGCCAGCACCGAGCGGATGCCCCGGTCGAGATCCTGGGGCCGGGTGCCCTGGGTGAGCACCACGACACCGACCGTCGGAATGCCGGCGGATGCCCTAGGAACGGACACGCTTGGACGCCATGATAGCCACGAAATGGCCGATGAGCGAAAGGAACGCGAGGGGTACGAGAATAACGAGCACGGCGCGGTCTAGTAGCGGCTGCCCGAGAAACAGCCCAAGGACGGCCGCGGCGAAGATCACCATGGTCAGCTCTACCGAGTGGTAGATCCGGTGGAACGGCACGAAGTGGGCGAGGCGACGCACCCGCGCGATCGTGCTCGAGGTCGGTGTCTTTTCACCGTGCGTGTCGGCGAGGCGGGTGAGGCCGGCGTTGGCCCTCGCCACGTGCACCATGTCGTTGAGCGCCTTGTTCAGCACGATGATCAGGGCGAGCAGCAGTGCCAGGCTGGTCCAGAGAAAGTCTGCGGGCGACTCGAACGGGTACGCGGCTGCCCGAAGCCCTAGGGCGATGGGAATGAGCGACTCGGTGGAATAGTGCCCGACCTTGTCGAGGAACACGCCAGCCGGCGAGGACGTACCACGCCACCGCGCCACTTCTCCGTCGCAGCAGTCGATGAGCATCTGCACCTGGCTGAGCGCAAGAGCGAGTAGGGCGCCCCAGATTCCGGGGATCAGCAGGGCTGCGGCGGTCGACCAGCCGGCCAGGATCATGAGCGCGGTCACGCCGTTGGCGGAGATGCGGGTCTTCAGCAGCATCCAGGTGAGGTACGGTGACAGGTGGCGCAGGTAGAGGCTCGCAGTCCAGTGTTCGGCGTTGGCGCGCAGGCGCACTTCGGGCGGCTGGGCCACCGCGCGCAGCTGGGCGATCGACTCCGGCCGGGCCGGGCGCCGATGTGAGGTATTCGGCGAACTGGTCATCTGCTCACCTTCCCGTGTGTGCCGTGATGTTGCTGGTGAGTTTCAGGTAGCCGAGCACAAACCCGACCCCCCAGCAGAAGTGAATGCAGGGCAAGACTACGAGAAAATGCAGGGACGAACGAAATCCGCCTGGTCGAGCCACCGCGATGGTCGCGGCAACGACGATGAGCAGATATCCGGCGGGAACGATCAGGCCCAGCAGCAGCCATGGCGGGGCGCCCAGCACCAGCTGCACGAGGCCGCCGAGGCCGAAAATCAGTCCGAGAGCCACACCGAGCACCATGACCGGAGGCGCAAAATAGCGGATGCCGTTGGCCGACGGATAACGCCGGGCCAGCTCACCGCGCCAGAGCCCGGTCGACAGCATCTGCCGAGCCAATTGGGCCAGGGTCGGCCGCGGCCGATAGAGCACGCGAAGTTGCGGCGTGAACCAGACCAGACCGCCGGCTTCCCGGAGGCGCCGGTTGAGGTCCCAGTCCTGGCCGCGTTTCACACCCTCGTCGAACAGTCCGACCTTGAGGATGCTCTCGGTACGAAAACATCCGAGATACACGGTTTCAGCGGCGCCTTCCGCCCCACCAACGTGGTGCGGCGTACCGCCGAGGCCGATGCGCGTGCCATAGGCGCGGGCTACGGCCCGTTCGAAAGAACTGATGCCGCGGGCGTCCATGATGCCGCCGACGTTATCGGCGCCGGTGCGGTCGAGTGTCTCGACGGCAATGCGGGCATACTCGGGCGGCAGCACCGAGTGTGCGTCCACGCGAATGACAACGGCATACTGGGACGCACGAATGGCAATGTTCAAGCCGGCCGGAGTCGACCCGACATCATTGGGCACGACGCGGATGCGGGCGTCAACGGCGGCCATTTCTTCGACCAATTCGGTCGTGCCGTCAATGCTCGGTCCGAGGGCCAGGGTGACCTCGAACGGTCCCTGATAATCCTGAGCCAGCAGGCTCTCGACGGCGGCTCGTACGTGCGTCGCCTCGTTGAGCACGGGCATCACATACGACACCCCGGGAAGAAATCCGTCACCACGTTGGTGCACCTGGCTGGCCAGCTTTCCGGTTATTGGGTAGGACGATCGAGCCTACCAGCCCGCGAAATGACAGAGCGCCCGGTGCCACACGCACGATCGCGCCGCCGGAGAGCCGGCGACGCGATTGTCGGGAAGGAGCGAGCGGTTAGCGCGAGAGCTCGCCGACCGTGACCGAGACGGTGACCGACTTGCCGTCCCGCACGTAGGTGAGGTCGGCGGTTCCACCGGCCGAGAGCACGCGCACCTGGGCGGTGAGGTCGATCGAATCCGTGATCGGCACACCGTTGAATTTGGTGATGACATCATCGGCGGCCAGACCGGCCTTTTCGGCGGCGCCACCGGAGGTGACCTCGCTGATGAGGGCTCCAACGGTACTGCTGGTCGAACTTGACGCGTCCTTGACGCTCGCACCGAGCAGACCGTGCGTGGCCGTTCCGTTGGCGATGATCTCGTCGGAGATGCGCTTGGCGAAGTTCGACGGGATGGAGAATCCAACTCCGATGCTGCCGGCGGCCGACGATGAGGAACTGCTGCCGGCACTGGCGATGGCCACATTGATGCCGATCAGTTCACCGCTGCCGTTGAGCAGGGCGCCACCTGAGTTGCCCGGGTTGATGGCGGCATCCGTTTGAATCACCGGGAGGGCGATGCTAGCTGTGGCGTTCTGGGTTCCCTTTGACTGCTTGCCGTCCTGGTTGGGAAAGTCGAAGAAGAACGGGTTCTGGCTCTGTCCCCCGTCGGGCGTGGTGGCGTCGGGCGAGGTCGGGGCGGCCGAACTCGCGACGGTGATGCTGCGGTTGAGAGCGCTGACGATTCCGTCGGTGACCGTGCCGGAGAGGCCGAGCGGAGCGCCGATGGCGATGGCGTTGTCACCGACATTGAGCTTAGACGAATCTCCCCAGGTGATCGGGGTGAGCCCGCTCGCGTCGGTCAGTTTAATCACGGCGAGGTCAGAAATGGGGTCCGTGCCAACGAGGGTGGCGGTGTACAGCTTGCCATCGTTGCTCTTGACCTCGATTTTCACATCGGAGGCCGCACCGTCGAGGGTGACCACGTGGGTGTTGGTGAGCACGTAGCCGTCGTCGGTGAGGATAACGCCGGAACCGGTACCGCCGGAGGAACTGCTCGACACGTCGATGGTCACGACGCTCGGCGAGGCCTTGGCGGCAACGGCGGTGATCTGGTTGACGCTCTTCGTGTTATTGACCACGACGTTGCTGGGGCCCGATGTCTGGCTGACCGGAACGCCGTTGTTTTGGCCGCCCATCATGAGGGCGGTGATGCCGGCGCCGGACGATCCGCCAACCAGGGCGCCAATGGCGAGCGCCGCGATCAGCGCGACACTGCCCTTACGGCGTCCTTGTTCTTTCGTCTTGCTGGAGGCGAAGGGCTGCCCGGGGTAGGCATCCGCGGGATAGGAATTCGCGGGGTAGGAATTCACGGGGTTCGTATTCGCGGTCGCGTAGGCCTGCGGCGCGACGTTCGGAGCGTAGGCCGAGGTCGACTCGGTGGCGGTCTCGATCGGGCGACCGAAGGCGTCAGTCGGATAGGCGACGGTCTGGGCCTGGTCCGGCTGGCCCTCTCCAGCGGATGCCGCCGGCATGATCGGTGCGTTCACGACCGGCACGGCGGGTTCAGCGTCCACCGGCTGAGCGTCCACCGGCTGCGCGTCCACCGGCTGAGCGTCCACCGGCTGCGCATCGAACGGCTGCGCGGGCGGTGCAGATGGTGTCGCCGGCGGGGTGGCCTGGGAAGTGGGTGGAGTTGTCTCGCCTGACTCATTCACGGCAAAAGCGGCGGCATCATCGGCTGGATCGGGGGTAGTGCCGGAATCTTTGGTGTTGTCGGTCATCGGGTGCTCCTTCCAAGCTTTGCCAGCTTTGCCCCCGAACCTGAACATTCGATATGTACGCTCTGAGAGCATTCAATGATCATGCCGAGACCTTTCCGATGTCGTAGTTTTGTTGCATGCAGGAATCTACACGTGCAGATCAGACGATGACCATTTCCGGCGCCTGGCGACGCACGGCCCGAGGGGCCGGGCTTCTCGCCGCCGATGGCAGCGTTGCGGCGAGTATCTTCGCCGAGATGAGCGCCCTCGCGGTGCGCACCGGTGCCGTCAACCTGGGCCAGGGTTTTCCCGATGAAGACGGGCCGGCCGTCGTGCTCGAGGCGGCGCGCCAAGCCATCACGGACGGGGTGAACCAGTACCCGCCGGGTCGCGGCCAGGCGGTCCTGCTGGAAGCGATCGCCCGGCACCAGCAGCGCTTCTACAACCTGACCGTTGACCCGGGCAGTGAAATTCTGGTCACGGCCGGAGCGACCGAGGCACTCGCGGCGACCATTCTGGCGCTGATCGAGCCGGGTGACGAGGTCGTCACCTTCGAGCCGTTTTACGACGCCTACGGCGGTCTGATCGGCTTGGGTGGAGGCATCCATCGCACCGTTCCGCTGCGTGCCCCAGACTTTCAGCCCGACCTGGACGCTCTTCGCGCTGCCGTCACCGACCGTACCCGCTTGATCATCGTGAACGATCCACACAACCCCACCGGCTCGGTCTTGCCCCGCCAGACCCTCGAGTTGATCGTGGAGCTCGCGCACCAGCACGACGCGATCATCGTCACCGATGAGGTGTACGAGCACCTTACCTTTGGGGCGCCGCACATTCCGATCGCGACGCTGCCCGGAGCGCGGGAGCGCACGGTCACCATTTCCTCGGGCGGTAAGACGTTCAGCCTCACCGGGTGGAAAGTTGGCTGGCTGAGCGCGCCCGCCCCGATCGTCACAGCAATTCTCGCGGTCAAACAGTTCCTCACCTACGTGAATGCGGCTCCGTTTCAGCCGGCCATCGCCGTCGGGCTCGACCTTCCCGATCCGTACTTTGCGACAATCGCCGCCGACATGAAGCACAAACGCGATGTGCTTGTCACGGGGCTGCGCGCGGCCGGCTTCGCGATCAGTGTTCCGCAGGGTTCGTATTTCATCGTGGCGGATGCGACGTCGCTCGGCTTTTCGGATGGCGCCGAACTATGCCGGCGGCTGCCGGAGCTGGCCGGCGTGGTCGCGGTGCCGATCGCAGCATTCTGCTCCCCCGCCCACCGAGCCGAGTATGCGCCGCTCGTGCGGTTCGCCTACTGCAAGAAGGTCGAACTGCTCGAGCAGGCGTCGGTGCAACTGGCCGCGTTGTCGCGCCGGTAGCTGCGCGATCCCCGGCAAATACTCCAGGCTCCTGCGGACGCGTTGCGGTTTCGACGAGCTCAACCAGCGGATGCGAGCGAAGGCGGGAGCCATCACGGTCGAGACACTGCACGGTCGGGCCGGGCCGGGCCTGATCAGGTCGGCTCGGATCAGGCCCGGACGCGTTGCCCGGGTCCTGACCCGATCAATTCAGGAGGCCAGCGCGGGGTAGTCGGTGTAGCCCTCGGCGCCGTCGGTGTAATAGGTGAGCGGGTTGGGCTCGTTCACCGGCAGATCGTCGCGCCAGCGGCGCACCAGGTCTGGATTGGCGATGGCCGCACGACCGACGACAACGGCGTCGGCAACGTCGTCACGCACGAGGGCGAGGGCCTCGTCGCGCGCGGTGATGGCGCCGAATCCACTGTTGACGAGAAAGACGCCACCGAAACGGGCGCGCAGGTGCTGCACGAAATCGCCTCTCGGATCGGCGTGGAGCACGCTGAGGTAGGCCAGGCCGAGCGGGGCTAGCCCGTCGATGAGGGCACCATAGGTGGCCGTGAGGTCGTCGACATCCGTTTCGAGCGCATCCTGAATGTTGTGTTCGGGTGAGATGCGCAGGCCCACTCGGTCGGCGCCGATCGCCAGGGCGACCGCGGTCACGACGTCGATGACGAACCGGGCGCGCTTCTCGGGGGAGCCGCCGAAGGCGTCGTCGCGCACGTTGGAGGCCGGTGACAGAAATTCGTGCAGCAAGTAGCCGTTGGCGCCGTGCAGCTCGACGCCGTCGAAACCGGCCTCGATGGCATTCCTGGCTCCAAGCACGAACTCGGCAATGATGCCGGGCAGTTCGTCGGCGGTCAGCGCGTGGGGCACGGGATAGTCCTGCTTGCCGTCGTAGGTGCGCGTCGTGCCGTTGATGGCGATCGCGCTCGGGCCGACGACCGGGAACCCGCCGTTCGTTGCTTCGTGGGTGACGCGGCCGGCGTGCATGACCTGGGCGACGATGCGACCGCCGGCGGCGTGTACCGAATCGGTGACAGCCGTCCACCCGGCCAGCTGCTCAGGCTCGACGAGCCCGGGCTGGCCAGGAAAGCCCTGGCCGGCGTGGCTCGGGTAAGTGCCTTCACTCACGATCAGGCCGAGCGAGGCACGCTGCGTGTAGTGCAGGGCAACGAGTTCGCCGGGAACACCAAACTGGCCGGAGCGGATGCGGGTCAAAGGCGCCATGACGAGACGGTTGGGGAGGTCGAGGTCGCCCAGGTTCAGCGGGGAAAAGAGTTTCACGGGCACTTCTTTCTCAAAAGACAGCCGGTCAGTCGGACCGGACACGTTCGTGGGGGCGGCACCAGGGAGTTCCTGGTCACTGTAGGCGGCAACGGACACGAGACGAGCGATATTCCTGCCTGTTAATCTGCTGCACACGCCGTGCCGCTTCGCGTTCGATGCCACCTCGAGCAATCCGGTCAGGCAATCCGGTCAGGCAATCCGGTCAGGCAATCCGGCCAGGCAATCCGGCCAGGCAATCCGGTTAGGCCGCGGCACCGAACTACTGCCATGCGCACCTTGATCTCCCGACCAGCGACGCGAACCCACTCCGTGGCACCCCTCGGCGGCCTGGACTCACCGGAGCCCGGCCCGCCACCCGCCCCGCCGAAGCCGGCACCACCGGCCACCGTGCTCGGCTACAGCCCGTTTCCCCTTGACGCCGACGCTCGCCACTTCAGCCTCACCACGAGCACCATGCGCCTCAGGGGCGGAACGGTTGTCGTGCGGCACGGTCGCCGCAGCACGAGCGATACAGCGACCATTCTGTTGCATGGTGCCGCCGGGTCGTGGACGACTTGGACACCCCTGTTGCAGGCCGCCGAGGCGACCGCGCGAGACCTGACCGACCTCATCATCCCCGACCTTCCGGGGTGGGGCGACTCCCCCCTTCCCTCCGACGAGACTGCGCCCAGTGTTGAGTCGATGGCCGAGCTCGTCGCCGACGTGGCCCGCTCCCTCGGCTACGAGCGCTGGAACGTTGTGGGCCATTCCATGGGAGGGTTCGTCGCGCTGCAGCTGGCGGCGAGCGAGACGCGCGCCACGACATCCGTCGGTCTGGTCTCGGCCACGTCGTTTTCGATCCAAGACAGCGTTCGTCACCCGATTCGCCACTTTTCGGTGCTGCCCGCATTCACGGCGCTACTCCTGACCATGCGGATGCTGCGGGTCGCCGGCCCACTCGGCCGCGGCCTGGTGCGGACTGTGGCGGGACTCGGTCTGCTGCGAGCCCTCGTCGCTTCACTGTTCAGCCGCCCGATGGCGGTCGACGCGACCGTGATCGCAGCCCTCGGCACCGAGGTGCGCCCGGCCGCCTTCGTTCTGGCTGCCACCCGTGCCGGTGCCTACGACGCAGCCACGCGCTGGGCGCAGATCAGCTGCCCCGTGCGCTCGGTACACGGTGACCGCGACGTATTCGTCACGGTCAATGACGATGCACGGCTGCGCGCGGTCGTGTCGCACTGTGTGGTCAGCACGATCGCGGGAGCCGGGCACTTCGGTCAGATCGAACGACCCCTCGAGGTGCTCCTCCGGCTCGAATTCGCCGTTCCCCTGCCGACCAAATCGACCACGCCTCTGCTGGATACTTTCTGAAATCCTTGTGTTTGTCCCCCAAACGGAGGACAGTGAATAGCAGTACCCGGTTCCGCGTAAAAGTGCGAACTTCGCATTCGTTCCGGCCTCAGTGGTCTCACTCAGCGCACGATCATAACTAAATGGAAGTGGCAATCATGGGTTCTCTCACCTACGACCGTGTCGTCGTGGAATTCGAAGACCGAATGCTGGCACACCTGCAGCTCGTGATCATTCAGAAGCTGCGCCGCGGTGAGAGCTTTCTCCTGTCTTGGCGCGATGCAGCCGTCGTTGGTGACGGACGCAGCTCGGCGTGGCTGCACCCGGCAATTCCGTTGTATTTCAAGTTCGCCGGCGGCCACACGCCGACCCTTAACCCCAACTGGGTTGCCCAGCTGACCCGCTCGGCCAACAGCTCCCAAGGCCTCGTCGTCACCGCTGAAGAAAGCGCTACCGTTGACGCCAATGTGCCGCCCAAGGTGGAACCGGCCATCGGCATTCGGGCGGCCGCCCAGACTCGCGCGACCAAGGCCAGCGTCACCGAACGCTGACCAGCTCAGCGAGGTATGACCGTGAAGCGGCGCAGCGCGAGGGCCGGATTGACGGCGCGCACCGCGGTGACGCGGGTGGGCGTCAGGAACGCGACCGCGACATCCGCGTTCTCACCGAGGCTGGCCAGCGCAACCCCCATCGGGTCGATGATCAGGCTGGTTCCGACGCCGATCGGTGGTGTGTGATCGGCGGCGGCCACAAAAACAGTGTTCTCCAGTGCCCGGGCGGTGAGCAGGGTCTGCCAATGCTGCTCTTTGAGCGGGCCGCGAACCCATTCGGCCGGAACGAGCACGAGGGTTGCGCCGGCATCGACGAGCCGACGGGTGACCTCGGGAAAGCGGATGTCGTAGCAGGTCTGCAGCCCGACCCGCAGGCCGCCGACGTCAAAGATTTCGGGATCGCTCACGGTGCCGGGTAATACCCACTCTGATTCGTGGTCGCCGAACGCGTCGTAGAGGTGCAGCTTGCGATACGTCGCCACGAGCTGCCCGGTCGGATCGACGGCGACGAGGGTGTTCGAGAACCGGGCCGGGTTTGCGGTCGTTTCGAGCATGCCGGCCACAATGTGAATGCCAAGTTCGGCGGCGAGCGCGGCGAGCGCGGTCACGAACACGCCGTCGAGCGGTTCGGCTGCGGCCACAAACGACGGCCCGAGCTTCGGTTCGAAAAACGCCGAGTACTCCGGAAAGACGACGAGGTGGGCGCCACGCGCCGCCGCAGTTGCGGCGAGTTGACGCATAAAACCGCGATTGCGCGCCCGATCGGGTCCCGGGGCAAACTGGGCGACGGCCACGCCGACCGCGCTGGCTTCATCGCGGGTGAATTCGTCTGGTTCAAGGCCGGGAGTCATGGCAAAAGCCTAGCTGGCCGCTCGCTGCCGGCGCCGATACGGGCGCCGATACCGGTGCCGACCAGCGTAAGGCGTGGTCTTCGCAGGCAACTCGGGGGGGTTTCGAAGGCTCCCGTTAACAATTGCTGGGTAGGTTGACTTAGGTGACCTCCGTTATCGCTCCGCACCTCGTGGCACCTCCGGTGCTCCGCGGACGCCGTTTTCGGAATCTGTTGACCGGGCGTTCGGCGTGGCTTGTGGCACTCGTGGCGTTTCTGGTGTCGTTCGCGTGGTCCTGGCAGCCGTCGTATTGGGGCGATGAAGCGGCGAGCATCATGTCGGCCGAACGATCGCTCCCGTCGCTGTTTGGCATGCTCGACGACGTCGATGCTGTGCACGGCCTGTACTACCTGTTCTTGCACGGCTGGATCGACCTGTTCGGCGCTTCCGAGCTCTCCACCCGACTGCCGAGCGCGATCGCGATCGGTGTCGCCGCTGCCGGTACGGTCGTCCTGGCACGGTTCTTCATGGGGGCACGGGTGGCCATCGGTGGCGGATTGGTCTTTGCCATTCTGCCCCGGGTCACCTACATGGGCGCCGAGGCTCGATCGACCGCCATCGCGACGGCCATCGGTGTCTGGCTCACGATCCTGCTCGTGCACGCGGTGCGCAGCAGTAGCTCGCGTCGGCGCCGGCAAGTCCTGCTCTGGGGGGGATACTCGATTCTCCTCGCCTTGGGAATCTACGTCTTTCTCTTCCTTGCTCTGCTGCTTCCAGTGCACGCGGTGGTGGTGCTTGCGGCTGGCCGTCGGCATCCGATCTGGCGCATCTGGGCGATCTGGCTCGCCGCGAGCGTGCTCGGGCTACTGCTTGCTGCCCCTATCTTTCTGGCGGGCTCGGCGCAACGGGAACAAATCGCGTTCATCGGCCGTCGGCCAACGGTCACGGTGAATGAGGCGGCGGTGATGCAGTGGTTTGACACGATTCCGGTGGCGATCACGGCCTGGTCGCTCATCACTGTGGCGGTGATCGCAGTATTTCTGCGGCGCCCCGGCGCGCGCAGGTCCGCCGGGCTGCCTGGTCCCGCCGGACTGACAATTTTTCTGGCCTGGCTGGTGCTGCCCAGCTCAATTTTGCTCGTGGGCACCCAGCTGGTCACCCCGATGTATTCGCTACGTTACCTCTCACTGTGCGCACCGGCGGTGGGCATCGTGATCGCCGTGGGCGTGGCGGCGCTCGCCAACCATTGGTTGCGTGCCGCGACCGTGGTGGCGCTCGTGGCGGTAATCGTGCCCGCCTACGCCGTGCAACGGGGTGACTACGGCAAGAACGAGGGCAGCGACTGGCGTCAGGTCGCCGACATCATCGCCGCCCGGGCAGCGCCCGGCGACGGCGTCGTGTTCGATAAGAGCGTGCGACCCTCGCGCCTGCCACGGCTGGCCATGCACGTGTACCCCGACGCGTTCCTCGGCCTGCAGGACGTGACGTTGACCCGGTCCTATGCCGACACGGGCTGGCTCTGGGACGAAGTCGCACCGCTGACCGCGGTATTGCCGACTCTTACCGGCCTCGACCGGATCTGGCTGCTGCAATACTCGGGAAGCGGAGATTCGCGCAGAGAAACGGACGTCCACACGCTCGCGCGCCAGGGATTCCACGTCGACCAGACGACACTGGTGAATCGCACCCGCATCATTGAAATGACGAGGTAACTCCGTGCCCATCAACCCCGTGCCCACCGACCCCGTGCCGACCACCCTGGTGCTCGTACCGACCTACAACGAGGCCGAGAACATCGCCTCGATTGTGGATCGGCTGCGCACCAGTGTGCCCTTCGTGCACATCCTGATCGTCGATGACGCCTCCCCCGACGGCACCGGCCCTCTCGCCGACGCCATTGCGGCCCGGGATTCGAGCGTTCACGTGCTGCACCGCACCGCGAAGACCGGTCTCGGTGCGGCCTACCTCGACGGCTTGGGCTGGGGCCTCGGTCGCGGGTACACCCAACTGGTGCAACTCGACGCCGACGGCTCCCACCTGCCCGAGCAGCTCGCGAGCCTGTTGGCGGCAGCGAACACGGCCGACGTGGTCATGGGGTCACGGTGGGTGCCCGGCGGGGCCATCGAGAATTGGCCCTGGCATAGGCGTGCACTCTCCCGCGGCGGATCCCTCTACTCCCGGCTATTGCTGCGCCTTCCGCAACGGGACGCCACCGGCGGCTACCGGGTCTACTCGGCCCGCGCCCTGGAGCGCATGGACCTCTCGAGCGTGGACAGCCTCGGTTACTGCTTTCAGATTGAGATGCTGCTGCACGCCGTGCGCGCCAACCTCCGCGTCGTCGAGGTGCCGATCACCTTTGTCGAGCGGGTACGCGGGTCGTCCAAGATGAGTCCGCGCATCGCTGTGGAAGCGATGGCCCGGGTCACACTGTGGGGCGTGACCGGGATGGGTATCAGCCGGGCCGGCGCCCGTGCGGCCGCCGCGGCCGCACGGGGAGCCTGAATTTCGTCCCATCCGGGTGTTTGAGTCAATTTGACTATATGATTGCTCCAGCAGTTAGAGTCACTCCGACCTTTACGACTGGATCCCCGTGCTGGAACATTACCTGACCGAGCAGAGCCCGCTCGAACACGGCAGCGCCCGAGCGACCCTGGCTGTCTCGACCGTGATCTTCACCCTGCGTCCCGACGACGAGTCGGGCCTGAAGACGCTGTGGCTGCCGCTCGTGCGCCGCACCCGCGACCCGCACCTCGGCCTCTGGGCGCTACCCGGCGGTTGGCTACCGGCCGACGAAGAACTCGCTGCAGCCGCCGCCCGCACCCTGCGCGAGACGACCGAACTGTCCCCGCGCTATCTGGAGCAGTTGTACACCTTCGGCGATATCGACCGCTCCCCCGACCTGCGTGTGGTTTCCGTCGTGTACTGGGCGCTCGTGCGATCCGAGGTCGCGGAGCGAGCATCCGTTGGAGAAAACGTGCGCTGGTTCGCCGCCGACCAGCTGCCGCCGCTGGCCTTCGACCACAACCGCATTGTCGAATACGCCCTCTGGCGGCTGCGCACCAAGGTGGAATATGCGCGCATCGCACACGCTTTTCTCGGTGATACGTTCACCCTCGCTCAGCTGCGGGAGGTGCACGAGGCCGTGCTGCAGAAGGCCCTCGACCCGGCCAATTTTCGCCGGTCGATCGAGTCGTCGGGCAGCCTGATCAGCACCGACCAACACGTGGCCGGGGCGCGGCATCGCCCCGCCCGGCTCTTCCGCTATGACGATCGGGCCGCCGAGCACGAACCACCTGGGCCGACGCTCTGACTCACTGTTTCGCACCATTTCACCCTCTTCATTTCTCACCTCTCTGCACTTTTCAAGGAGCACGGCCATGACGATTCCCTCGGTCCAGACGACCATCCGTCTCATCGGCACCGGCAGAGCTGCCGGCAGCACCTGCAGCCCGGCCCTGGCGACACCGCCGTGGGAGTTTGATGCCGGTACGCCCGGTTATGGGCCAGGTTCGTCGATGGGCGATGTGCTTCCGGCCGGCTCCCCACGTCAGGGCGCGCTGCCGGAGCGCTACCGCGCCGCCTCACCGGAGGAACTGAGTGCCCGCATCGTCGAGGCGAAACAGGTTCTCGGTGACTCGGTGGTCATTCTCGGCCACTTTTACCAGCGCGACGAGGTGCTGCGCCACGCCGATTTCGTCGGCGACTCCTTTCAACTCGCGCAGGCCACGCAGAGCCGCCCCGACGCCGTCGCGATCGTGTTCTGCGGCGTGCATTTCATGGCCGAAACCGCCGATCTGCTCTCCGGCGCCGACCAGGCCGTGATTCTGCCGAACCTCGCCGCCGGCTGTTCCATGGCCGACATGGCCGACATCGACTCGGTCACCGAGTGTTGGGAGCAGCTCGAAGAGCTCTACGGCACGGCATCGGATGCCTCCGGCCGGGTTCCGGTGATTCCGGTCACGTACATGAATTCCTCCGCCGCGCTCAAGGGTTTCTGCGGCGCGAACGGCGGCATCGTCTGCACCTCGTCGAATGCCCAGATCGTGCTGGAGTGGGCGTTCGAACGTGGCCAGCGGGTGCTGTTCTTTCCCGACCAGCACCTCGGCCGCAACACCGCCAGGGCCATGGGCGTTCCTCTTGACCAGATGCCGATGTGGAACCCGACCAAGCCTCTCGGTGGCAACACGGTCGACGCACTCGATGCCGCCCGGGTTGTGCTCTGGCACGGCTTCTGCAGTGTGCACCGCCGCTTCACCGTGCCGCAGATCGAAGCCGCCCGCACCGACCACCCGGGCGTGCGGGTTTTTGTGCACCCGGAATGCCCGATGGCGGTCGTCGACGCCGCCGACTCGTCCGGGTCCACCGATTTCATCGCGAAGGCCATCGCCGCCGCACCGGCCGGCACGACCTTTGCGATCGGCACCGAGATCAACCTCGTGAATCGACTCGCCGCCCAGCACCCCGAGCACGAGATCTTCTGCCTCGACCCGGTGATCTGCCCCTGCTCCACCATGTACCGCATCCACGCCGGCTACCTGGCCTGGGTACTCGAAGCACTCGTCGGCGGCGGCGAACAGCCGACCGAGGTACTCAATCAAATCACGGTGTCGGCCGATGTTGCCGGGCACGCCCGGGTGGCCCTCGAGCGGATGCTGGCGGCCCGGCCGCCGCTCCTGGTCGGCGCCTGACATGGCTTCGATCCTCGTCATCGGCAGCGGCCTCGGCGGTTTGCTGGCCGCAGTGCGGGCAGCGGATGCCGGCCACCGCGTCGTGCTCGTCACCAAGTCGGTGCTGCCGGAGAGCAATACCCGCTACGCGCAGGGCGGCATCGCCGCAGCCCTGTTTCGTGACGACTCAGTCGACGCGCACGTGTTCGACACGCTGCGTGCCGGTGCCGGATTGTGCGATCCGGCGGCCGTGCGGGTGCTGTGTGAAGAAGGTCCGGCGCGGGTGCGCGACCTCATTCGCTTCGGGGTGGACTTCGACCGGGACGAGTCGGGCGTGGCCCGTGGGCTCGAAGCGGCGCACTCCCGCTCACGGGTCGTGCATGCCGGCGGCGACGCGACCGGGGCTGCGGTCGAAGCGGCGCTCGTTGCGACCGTGCGACGCCGCACCGCGATCGAGGTACGGGAGCACACCATGCTCGTCGACCTGCTGGTCGACTCAGACAACGACGATGACATTATCATCCGTGGTGCCCGGGTGCTCGGCCCGAACGGTGCGCAGGAGAGCCTCGACGCCGATGCTGTGATCCTCGCCACCGGCGGCGCCGGCGCGCTCTACGCGCACACCACCAATCCTTTGGTCGCGACCGGCGACGGAGTGGCGGCGGCATGGCGGGCCGGGGCATCCGTTACTGATCTGGAGTTTTACCAGTTTCACCCAACCGCCCTCGCTGTGCCGAGCACGCCGCTCGTGTCAGAGGCGGTGCGGGGCGAAGGTGCCGTGCTGCGCAGCCCGAGCGGCGAACGCTTCATGCTCGCCGAGCACCCCGACGCCGAACTCGCTCCGCGCGACGTCGTGGCCCGCGCCATCGCCGGCCAGATGGAACGGCAGAACGGCGCCCCGGTGCTGCTCGACGCGACCGCGCTCGGGCGTGAGTTGCTGGAAACCCGGTTTCCCACCATCACCGCCGCCTGCCGGGCGGCGGGCCTCGACTGGGCCGTCGACCCGATTCCGGTGGCCCCCGCCGCGCACTACTGGATGGGCGGCGTCGAAACAGATACCTGGGGCCGCACCAGCCTGACCGGGCTCTTCGCCGTCGGCGAAGTCGCCCGCACCGGAGCGCACGGCGCCAACCGGCTCGCCTCCAACTCACTGCTCGAGGCGGCCGTGTTCGCCGACCGCGCGGTGCGCGCACTCGCGCTTTTCCCGTCGGACGAGCCAGCAACGCACCCGTTGGTCGAGTTGGTCGGTACCACCCAACCGCTGGTTGAAGTTGTCGAGACCACAATCGATGGTCTCGACAAGCTCGACCAACGACACGACCTACCCCTCGTCGACCGCACTGTGCTTCAGAACCTCATGTGGGAATTCGCCGGAGTACACCGCTCCGGCGTCGGCCTGACCCAGGCCACCCGCACGCTCGCCGAGTGGGCCGCGCCGCCAGCCACCTGTACTTCGGTCGCGGCCCTCGAAGACCGCAACCTGCTCGATCTCGCCCGCCTGCTCGTGGCCGCCGCGCTGGCCCGCGAAGAATCTCGCGGCGCGCACTATCGATCGGACTTCGCCGAGACCCGTCCCGAGCTGGCCTGTTCCCGCTCGCAAACTCGTCACCTCGAACTCGCACCGGCCAAGGAGGCCATCGCATGCTGACCGACCACTCCGTCAACGTTGTTGTGCAGGCGGCCCTCGATGAGGACGCTCCCTGGGGCGACCTCACCTCGGCCGTGCTCATTCCCCAAGACGCCGTCGCAACGGCCCGGCTCCAGGCTCGCGAACCCGGCGTGTTCAGCGGCGGCGCCGTGTTCGCTGCCGCCTTCGCCCTGACCGACACCCGCATTGAGGTGCGCCAGTTCGTGGCGGACGGCGACCACTTCGACATCGGCGCCACGCTCGCCGAGGTGACCGGCCCGGCCCGCGGAATTCTGCAGGCGGAGCGTATCGGCCTCAACTTCGTGCAGCGAATGAGCGGAATCGCCACACTCACCAAGCGGTACGTCGCCGAGACGGTCGGTACCGAGGCCCGCATCGTCGACACCCGCAAGACCACCCCGGGGCTGCGCGCCCTCGAACGGCAGGCCGTGCGCGATGGTGGAGGGCACAACCACCGGTTCAGCCTCTCCGACACCGTCATGGCCAAGGACAACCACCTCGCCGTGCTCGCGGCCGGACCGCTCGGCCTCACCGAGGCACTGCGCGCGGTGCGAGCCCAACTCTCCCACACCACCCACTTCGAGGTGGAGGTCGACCGCCTCGACCAGATCGAAGATGTGCTCGCGGCCGGCATCGACACGATTATGCTCGATAATTTCAGCCCGGACGACCTGCGGGCCGGCGTGACGCAGGTCGCCGGTCGCGCGATCGTCGAGGCGAGCGGCGGCGTGTCGCTCGCGACGGTTCGTGACATTGCGCTATCTGGTGTCGACGTGATCTCGGTCGGTGCGCTCACCCACAGCGTGCGCGCACTCGACCTGGGGCTCGACATTGCCATCCGCGTCAACGCGTCGACCGGTTTCGCGCCTGCCCTCCGAGCCCCCTGAACACATGATCTCTCTGGACACATGATTTATCTGGACAATGCCGCGACGACCCCGGTACGCCGCGAAGCGCTCGAGGCCATGTGGCCGCACCTCACCGGCGGCTTCGGCAACCCGTCGAGCCACCACCAGGTCGGCGAGGCGGCGGCCGCCGCGCTGTTGGAGGCTCGGCGCAGTGTCTCCCGGTCGCTCGGTTGCCGCCTGGGTGAGGTCACGTTCACCAGCGGCGGCACCGAAAGCGACAACCTCGCGATCAAGGGCATCGCCCTCGGCACCCCGCGCGGCCGCCACATCGTGACCACACCGATCGAACACGAGGCCGTGCTCGAATCGTGCGACTACCTGCGCCGGCTGCACGGTTTCGAGGTCACCCTGTTGCCAGTGGATGCCTTCGGCCACGTCGATCCCACCGAGCTGGCCCACGCGCTGCGCACCGACAGCACGCTCGTCTCGGTGCACTACGCCAACAACGAGGTGGGCACCGTACAGCGCGTCGCCGAACTGTCCACGATCGCCCACGCTGCGGGCGTGTCGTTCCACACCGATGCGGTGCAGGCCGGCGGCTGGCTCGACCTCAACGTCAGCACACTCGGAGTGGACGCGCTGAGCCTGTCCGGCCACAAGCTGGGGGCTCCCCCTGGAATCGGAGCGGTCTTTGTGCGCGGGCGACTCCCAATCGAGCCCCTGCTGCACGGCGGCGGCCAGGAGCGCGGCAAACGCAGCGGCACCGAAAACGTTGCCGGCGCTGTCGCCCTGGCCGTGGCCCTGCGCCTGGCCGGCGAGGAACGAGCCGAAGCAGCCCGGCGCACGGGTGCGCTCCGCGATGCGTTCATCAGCACGGTGCTGCGCGAAACCAGTTCCGCCCGCCTCACCGGCCATCCGACCGAACGGTTGCCGGGCACCGCGTCGTTTGTCTTTGCGGGCACCAGCGGCGAGGCGGTGCTGCTCGAGCTCGAAGCGCGCGGCATTGTCTGTTCGAGCGGGTCCGCCTGCGCGGCCGGAAGCAGCGAACCGTCGCACGTACTGACGGCGATGGGGGTGTCGGCCGACGTGGCCCAGACAGCCGTCCGGTTCACGCTGGGTAATGGCACGACGGCGGAGGAGGTGGCCCAAGCAGCGGCATCCGTTCGCGCCGCTGTCGCCTCGGTAGCCCGCCTCGGCGTCTGAATTACTGACAGCTCAGGGTATGACCTGATATTGTCTTAACAATTGGCCAAAGCTATTGGCTTGTCAGTGGAGGGTCGCATGAGCGTGCAGGAAGAAAAAACCCTACCCATGGGTCTGTTCATGGATCTGGAACGATCCGGGCCGATTCCGCTCTACTTTCAAGTCTCCCAACGCATCGAGACGGCAATTCTCAGCGGTGAACTACCCGCCGGGTCACGGCTGGAAAACGAGGTTGCCCTCGGCCAACGGCTGGGCCTCAGCCGCCCGACCGTGCGCCGCGCCATCCAGGAAATCGTCGACAAGGGTCTGCTCGTGCGCCGACGCGGCATCGGCACCCAGGTCGTGCACGGCCAAGTGACCCGCAAGGTCGAATTGACGAGTCTCTACGACGACCTCACCAACACGCACAAGGTTCCCTCAACCCACCTTCTAGCTCTGGAAAACCGGGTAGCGGATGCGAAAACAGCCGAGCGTCTCGGAGTGGTCGAGGGCAGCCCCACGCTCTACATTCGGCGCGTGCGCCTGGCCGACGACGTTCCCGTTGCCGTCATGGAGAATTGGCTTCCCGAGGACTTCATCGGTATCGCACCGAATGATCTCGTCATTCACGGCCTCTACCAAGTGCTGCGTTCGCGCGGTGTGACGATGCGGGTGGCCCGCCAGCACATCGGTGCCCGCAAATCCACGAACGAAGAGGCCGTTCTGCTGGAGGTCGAGAAGAACTCCGCCCTGCTCACGATGGACCGCACCGCCTATGACAACTCGGGCCGCGCGGTCGAATTCGGCCAACACTGCTACCGCCCCGACCTCTACTCTTTCGAAGTGACCCTGGTTGAAAAGTAGACCCCTTCGGCAGCGCAACGACGTCTGGCCGCCTCAACCCCGCAGGGTCAGACGGCCAGATTTTCGTGCCATGAGCGATGTTCAGGGGCGGGCCAACTCGTGCGCAAGAGCGTCGAGTTCTGCTCCGCCGGCCATGAGCTTGGTCATCTCCTCGATGGTGATCTCACTCTTCTTGAAACCGCCCAGGCTCGTGCCGCGCTTGAGCAATAGAAAACGGTCACCGACGGGATAAGCGTGGTGCGGGTTGTGAGTGATGAACACCACGCCCAAACCGCGATCACGGGCCTGCGCGATGTATTTCAACACCACGCCGGCCTGCTTGACGCCAAGAGCAGAGGTCGGCTCGTCAAGAATGACGACCTTTGCTCCGAAGTAAACGGCTCGGGCAATGGCGACCGACTGTCGTTCACCACCCGACAGGGTACCGATCGGCTGGTCCACATCACGCAGGTCGATGCCCATCTTGGCGAGCTCTTCCTTGGTGATCCGGCGCATTCCCTTCACGTCCAACTGGGTGAACGGACCGAAACCGCGGGTCAGTTCCGAGCCCAGGAAGAAGTTTCGCCAAACCGGCATCAGTGGAACAACGGCAAGGTCCTGGTAAACCGTCGCGATGCCAAGATCCAGGGCCTCGCGGGGGCTGGCAAAGGTGCGTTCGACACCGTAGGCGAGAAGCTTGCCGTGGGTGTGCACGTGAGCCCCGGAAAGAATCTTGATGAAGGTCGATTTGCCGGCACCGTTGTCCCCCAGAACGCAGAGCACCTCACCGACACCGACCGAGGCCGACACGCCCTGCAGCGCCAGAATGGAACCGTAGGTCTTGCCGATATCTCGAACTTCAAGAATGGGCGGGGCAGAGGATGCTTCCGCGTGCGTCATGAGCGAACTCCTGCCTGGCGGCGCACATAGAGGTTGACGAGCACGGCCAGCAGCAGCATCCCGCCGAGAAAAGCCTTGAGCCAGTTATTATCCCACTGCGCGAACACAATTCCCTGCAGGGTCATTCCGTAAATGAGGGCTCCCAGCGCCGCACCAATGGCCGACCCATAACCGCCGGTCAGCAGGCATCCGCCGACCACGGCGCATATGATGTAGATGAATTCCTGGCCGATTCCGGTCGTGGCCTGCACCGTGGACACATCGAACAACTGCAACATGCCCACGAGCCAACCAGCACCGGCCGTGGTCATGAACAGTCCCATTTTGACCTTCATCACCGGTACGCCCACCTGGCGCGAGCTCGTGATCTGTCCCCCGACCGCGAAGATCCAGTTGCCCGAGCGGGTACGTAACAGAATCCAGGTTGCGAGAACCGTTGAGGCTACCCACCAGACGATGGAGATCTTCACGTCCATGCCGAACAGGTTGAACGAGGAACCAAAGAATACCTTGACGGTATCGAAGCCGGGCACGGCGCTCATGCCCTGAATCGAGACCGTACCGGTAATGATCTTCGTGACGGCCAGGTTCACTCCCTGCAGGATGAAGAACGTGGCGAGCGTCACGATAAAGCTCGGCAGTCCCGTCTTCATGACAACGAAAGCGTTCGCCGCACCGATGGCCAGGGCAATCGCCAGGGCCAGGACGAGGGCAAGCCAGATGTTGATGCCCCACTCGGTCGTGACGATCCCGACAACGAGTCCCGTTGTGCCGACCATCGCACCGGCGGACAGGTCGAATTCGCCGCCAATCATGAGCAGTGCAACCGCGACGGCCATGATGCCGAATAGCGAAGCTGAATAGAGCCAGGTGGCCACACCGGCAGGCGTCAGAAACGCCTGCGTCGAGACCGAGAAGAAGATGAAAATGGCGAGGGCTGCGACCGCTGCGCCGCCCACCGGTGGGGGCCGCAGCGGGATTATAAGACCGGGCTGCTTTCTGCGGTGATCGGTTTACCCGGG
>NZ_JAJAYI010000024.1 GCF_026786305.1 Cryobacterium sp. | reverse complement strand
GAAGCTTAGAAGCTTAGAAGCTGAGGATCTGGTAGCCCTCGATCACGAGGTTTCGGACGCTGGCTTCGCCCTTGTACTCGGTGAGCAGGTTCCAGCCTCCCAAAGCGATTGCGTCGGAGACCCCGTGGGAGGTGACGCAGAATCCGCAAGCGCCGCGGATGTTGTCCTTGAGTGCCACGGCCAGGGGATTCATGGTGTGGCTGGGCGCGGTGATCGCAGCCAACGTTTCGACGCCGGAACCGTCGAATACGACGACGACATCATCGCCGGCCTGCTTGAATTCGAGGGCGGTCTTGAGGCCGCGGTAGACGCGTGAGGCGTCGGAGGTGATGGGCTCGTAGATAACGACGGCAATTTTCAAATCTGACATGGTGTGCCTTACTTTCTAGGTAGACCGATCTGGTTACTCATAACTATACCGATCTGTCTGGTAAAGTCCAGTCATGGAACCTACGCTTGCAGCGCCAGTGCCGAGCGCGCGGGCGCGCCTCCTCGCATCCGCCAGTCGCCTTTTCCACGAACATGGCATCAACGCCACGGGAATTGATCTCGTCGTTCGTGGCGCGGGGGTGGCGAAGGCCAGCCTCTATAACAACTTCGCCAGCAAGGAGGCGCTCGTGGTGGCGTACCTGGACGAAGAACTCAACGGATGGGTCGATCAGGCCCAAGCAATGGACGATCCCCGGCGTCCCACGCGGGATAGGGTCGCCGCCCTCTTCGAAGATCTCGCGGTTTCGGTCGAATCACACACCTTCTACGGCTGCCCCTTCACCAACGCTGTGATCGAACTTCCGGAGTGTGTCTCGGTGCGGCAGGTCGCGGACCGTTACCGCGACGCGGTTCGCACACACATTTCCGGCCTCGTTCAGGAGGTCCCGAGCGCCACCATCGTCTCCCGCCTCGTGCTGCTCTATGACGGCGCCATTGCCGCAGCGAAGGTCGCCCGTGACGCCGCCCTGGTTCGCGAAGCCGGCGCCATGGCGCAGGAACTCGTCTAGACCTTTCACCCGCAAGCAGACGAACTGATGAAGATGGCGGACGCTCTGCGGGCATTCGAGCTGACGGCCCTGCGCTGACCGGCCCTGCGCTGAACGGCCCTGCGCTAAGCGGTCGTCGTCAGCGCAGCCGGGCGCTGCGCAAACGTCGCAGGGCGCGGGTGGCCGTGAGAACCAGACCGGATCCCAGCCGGTGGCGTACGTCTGCCAGGGCCACATTCCAGAGGCCATCGTTGTAGGTGGGATAAGCATGCGTGGTGCCGGCGATGTCGCTGGTGGTCAGCCGGTTCTTCACCGCCAGGGAGATCTCACCCAGGGTTTCACCTGCCCGGGGACCCACCACGGTTCCGCCGAGAACACGGCCTCGTTTGTTCACGACCAGCTGGGTGTAGCCATCGGTTTTAGCGTCGGTCACAGCCCGGTCAACATGCTCATGGTCACGTGTCACAATACGGTGGCCCCCGATTACTGCATCCTTGGATTGCAGGCCGACAGCGCCCACTTCCGGGTGAGTGAAAGTGACGCGGGGGATTGCGTTGGTGTCGTAGCGGCGCGTCAGGCCAAGGATCGCATTCGTGGCTGCCACGCTCGCGTTCACGCCGGCGGTATGGGTGAACTGGGGCAGACCGGTGACGTCGCCGGCCGCCCAGATGCGCGGATTTGAGGTGCGCAGCATGGCATTTACCGCGATGTTTCCGTGGGTGTCTTGGTGCACACCCACGTGGTGCAGGTCCAGACCTGCGGAGTTCGGGTGTCGGCCCAGTGCCACCAGCACCCGGTCGAAGGTCAAGGTTCCGCCGGCGCTGAGAGTGAACGTTCCCGCGAGACGGTCGACCGAGCTGACCGAACTCACGGTGGAATTGGTGCGCACGTCGACTCCGTCGGCGATCAGCGCCGCCTGGATGATGGCACTGGCCTTCTCGTCTTCTTTGGGAAGAATGCGAGGCCCGCGGTGCACAAGCGTCACGGCGGATCCGAGACGTGCCATCGCCTGCGCAATCTCACAGCCGATCGCCCCACCGCCGAGCACGACGAGTCGCTCGGGGAGCGCACGCAGGTCCCAGAATGACTCGCTGGTCAGGAGATCGACCGCATCAATACCGGGCGTGTCCGGCAGAGCCGGCGACGCCCCGGTCGCGATCAGGGCTTGCTGGAACCGGAGTTCCCGGCCGTTCACGTCGACAGTATTCGGGCCGGTAAAACGTGCCCTTCCAATCAGCACGTCAATGTTGTCCGACTGTAAGGACTCTGCGGAATCGACCGGGGCGATTTCGTGCATCGCGTCCTGGACGTGCGCCATAACTCGGGCGAAGTCAACGAGGACACCGCTCGAGCTCACGCCGAGGCGCGCGGAGGACCGGGCTGTCGTGGCGGCATCCCCCGCAGCAATGAGCGACTTCGATGGGACGCAGCCGGTCCACAGACAATCCCCACCGAGAAGGTTATTCTCGATCAGGACTACCCTCGCTCCGAAGCTTGACGCAGTGCGGCTGGCCACGAGGCCGGCCGTTCCACCACCGATAACAACCAAGTCCCATTCGTTCGTTCCACTCATGACTGTGAGCGTAGACGGTCTCCCTGTCCCTGAGCGACGTCGGGGCTGGTTAGGCTGGTGGGAACGAAAGGCCGGGTCTGCACCATGGCGAACGTCTACCAGGCCGCCGCCCGTTTCTACGACTGCCTCTCCGGAGAACGCACAGTCTACCGGGCCGGCCGTGAGCGCGGCGTGGCGCTCCTGAACCTGCGCCCCGGAGCCATAGTCCTGGACCTGGGCTGCGGCACAGGCCTGAATTTCGCCCTGCTCGTCGATGCCGTCGGCCCCTCGGGCACCGTCATCGGACTGGATCGCAGCCCGGAGATGCTCACCATGGCCCGCCGCCGCGTGCTGGCGAACGGGTGGACCTCCGTGTGCCTGATCGAAGCGGATGCCACCACTTTCGACCCGATGCGGGTCGCGAACGTGCTTCCGGCAGCGTCGGGAGGCCTCATCGACGGCGTCTTTTCCAGCTACGCGATGAGCGTCTTTGATGATTGGCATCCCGCCTGGGAACGGACGCGCGCGCTCCTGCGCCCGGAAGGCCGCGCGTGCATCGTGGACATGCAGTTGCCCGTGGGCGCCGCGCGGGTGTTTCGACCGCTCGTTCGGTTGGCCACTGCCGTCGGCGGCGCCGACCTCGACGCTCACCCCTGGACCGTCATTGAACGTGACGGCGTGAATGTGCAGTGCGCATCTGTGCGGGGCGGGCATATTCGCATAGTTGCCGGAACGATCCTCTGACCCGAGCGGTGTCTTCTGTGTCCCAGCTCATAGAAATCGCGACGGTGGGCCTCTACGCTGGTGTGTAAATGTTTTCCCCAACTGAAAGGTTCACTCCCATGAAGGCAGTAGTCAACGGCACTGTGATCGCCGAAGCGCCGCAGGACGAACTGGTCAAGATCGAAGGAAATTGGTACTTCCCGCCCGAAAGCGTCAACTACGACCTCTTGGTCGCCAGCGCCACGCCGTACACCTGCGCATGGAAAGGCGAATGCCAGTATTTCAACGTGAAGGACGGCGACACCATGCTCCAGGATCGTGCGTTCAGCTACCCCGCCCCGTACCCCTCCTCCTTCGAGCGGGTTGGCCGCGATTACAGCAACTACGTCACATTCTGGAAAGAAGTACAGTTCATCGAATAACGCCCTAGCGGTCTACCAGGTCGCCACACTCAGGCACACTTTCTTGTTGTGTGTTCCAAGGTTGCAGAATTCACGTTTGTTCAGCGATGGTCTTTCAGGCAGTAGAAACACTCCGATGATGAAAGGTTCCTCACCGTGTCTGTTTCGCAGGCAGTTGCACAACACCCCATATGGAAACCGATTCGGGCCGCTCACCATTGCCCCCGGATGCCTGTGCGGACCAACCGGATGACATCGTCTTGATCGTCGTTCAGCCCTGGGACATCTACGGTGCGGACCAGGCGGACCGGCGCACCGAGTGGTTGAAACGTTCCACCATGACCTATCCCCGCTACTTCGCGGCACGGGACTTCACGGTCCGCACGCTGAGCGAAGTTACCAACTTGCTCGCAGACGTCCGAGGAGACAGAGCCCATGAAGATTGAGATACTCCACATCGGCGACTGCCCCAACTGGCAAGAAGCCGGTGAGCGCGCACGGAGCGCGCTCACCCAGGCGGGCCTATCCGACGCGACCATTGAATACCGGCTCCTGTCCTCACCCGAAGACGCCGCGCAGGTTTCGTTCGCGGGTTCGCCAACGATTCTCATCGATGGCATCGATGCGTTTCCCGGCGCCGTCCCGACCACCGATCTGGCGTGCCGGATCTCTGTCACCCACTCGGGACTGGCCGGCCTGCCGACGACAGACCGACTCCGGGCAGCGTTCACCGAAGCCACCACACGAGACGGACAACGCTAATGCTCACAGTTAGGAGAGGTCGACGTGCGGTAACTGCCGCGGTCGCCGATGGGGCCGTCGAAGTCCGAGCCGGGTATGCGTCCAGTAGTCCACTGGCCAGCAAACTGGCAGCTTCAGCGCTTCGGCCACCAAAATTGCGGCCGACTGGCTGAAATAGGCCGACATGTTCTAGGACTCAGGTCCCCGGCGTCGTGCCCGCGCGTGAGGGAGCGGGGCCTCAGCCCCCGGTCAAGGTTCACCGACGGAGACGGCCAACATGAGCAGGCAGAGCAAGAGACTGGAATTTCCCGGATCCCACGGGTTGCCACTGGCAGCGCGGCTGGACCTCCCGGACTCGATACCCCGAGCGTATGCCTTGTTCGCGCACTGCTTCACCTGTAGCAAAGACGTGCTCGCGGCCGCCCGAATCTCCCGAGCCCTGACCGACTTCCACATCGCGGTCTTCCGATTCGACTTCACCGGTCTGGGCCAATCCGGGGGCGACTTCGCTAACACGAACTTCAGCTCCAACATTGAGGATCTGTCCCACGCCGCTAATTTTCTCCGCGAAAACTATGCGGCGCCCTCGCTTCTGATCGGGCACTCGCTGGGAGGGGCGGCCGTGCTCGCTGTCACCCACCGCATCCCTGAAGTGCGGGCAGTAGCAACCATTGGCGCTCCGGCCGACCCTGACCACATCATTCACCTCCTACTCGAGAGCCGTGCCGAGATTGAAGAGCGCGGAGAGGCTGAAGTACAACTCGCCGGTCGCACCTTCCGCATCCGCCAACAGTTTTTCGACGACATCGCTACCCAGCCTCTGGCCGAACGCATCCGCACCCTGGGTGCGGCGCTGCTCGTCATGCACTCACCCGTCGACACCACGGTCGACGCGGACAACGCGCGACGCATTTACGACACCGCCCGGCACCCGAAGTCCTTCGTCGCCCTCGACGGTGCCGACCATCTCCTCACCAAACCGGCCGATGCCACCTTCGCTGCCGGGATGCTCGCTACCTGGGCCAGCCGCTACGCGTTCGACCCGCTCCCGGTGCCGGTCGCTGTCTCCCCAGTGGTAGGTCCGGCCGAAGGGCTGGTCGTGGTCTCCGAAAGCGGCACGGGCACCTTCGCCCAAAACATTACGATCGGCCAGCACCGGCTCACCGCCGACGAACCCGAACCAATCGGCACCAACACCGGCCCGTCACCCTATGACTTGCTGCTGGCGGGTCTGGGTGCGTGCACCTCGATGACGGTGCGGATGTACGCGGAGCGCAAGAAGTGGCCGCTGGAAAAGGTCACCGTGATGCTCCGACACTCCCGAATTCACGCGCAGGATTGCGCGGACTGCGAGAGCGAAACCGGACAGGTGGACCGTATCGAGCGGGTCATCCGGTTGGACGGCGACCTCGACGACAGCCAGCGCCAGCGGCTGCGTGAAATAGCCGAGAAGTGCCCCGTGCACCGAACCCTGCACTCGGAAGTCATCATCGACACGATTGTCTCCCCTCCGGCAGAGAATAACTCGCATGAGTGACCTCCCGATCGCCGACCACGCGCTGCTCTCGGATCGGCATTCTGCCGCCTTGGTGACCCGGGAGGGTTCGATCGTCTGGCCGTGCTTTTCGCCGGTTCGACAGCGAATCCGTGTTTGCGTCAATCCTGGACGACGATACCGGGCACTGGTCGATCCGGCCCACCGCGCCCGCCCCGAATACGGGCTGGTGGTCCCGGTCCTCGATGAGATCGATCACGGTGTCGTCGCCACGGGCGGTTCGGGCCGGCTCACCCTGTCGCTCCCTGCACCGGTGATGGGCCTCGGCAAGGAGATCCGGGTGCAGTTCACTCTCGAGGCGGGGCAACACCGGTATTTCGCCCTGCAGCGCACGCGCTTCAGCGAGCCGATGCCTGGTGCCTATAGCCAGGATGAGATCGCGGCCGGCTTGGCGGCCACGACCGCGAGTTGGCCGGAGTGGTCGGCGATCCACCAAAGCTATGACGGGCCGTGGCGGGAGCTGGTCCATCACTCGGGACGGTTGCTACAGGCGCTGCGCTACCAGCCCACCGGTGCGATCGTGCCCGCCGCCACGACATCGTTGCCCGAGGAAATCGGCGGTGAACGCAACTGGGACCAACCGCAACTGGATGTCTACGGCGAACTCCTCGACGCCGCGTTCAGACGTCGAGGGCAACTCGGAGAAATCGAACCGGCCACGAGAACCTTCCTGGTCGCCCTCGCCGACGCCGCCGCAAGCCAACGGCTACAGCCAGACAACGGCATCTGGGAAGTCCGTGGCGCTCCGCGCCACTTCGTCTACTCGAAACTCATGTGCTGGCCACCGCGGACGCCATCATCGAGCGACTCGCGGACACTCGAGGGCTGGTCTACAGGTACCAACCTGACACCGGTGTCGACGGCCTTGACGGTAACGAGGGCACCTTTCTGCCCTGCACATTCTGGCTCGCCCAGGTGC
Organism: Cryobacterium sp.; assembly: GCF_026786305.1. Classification (GTDB taxonomy): domain Bacteria; phylum Actinomycetota; class Actinomycetes; order Actinomycetales; family Microbacteriaceae; genus Cryobacterium. The sequence goes on along the minus strand of NZ_JAJAYI010000024.1, from coordinate 8,899 downwards.
TCGCCGCCGGAGTCCGGTCCGGCGAGGCCCGCGAGGTGTTCGAGAGGGCAGTGAGTCACATCAACGACGTCGGCCTGTTCGCGGAGGAGATCGACTCCAAAACCGGCGAACAACTGGGTAATTTTTCCCAAGCATTCAGCCACGTCGGCCTGATCAATGCCGCGTGGGCCATCGATCAGGCTGAGAGCGGCTACCACGCCCACAAGGGAACACCAGCCGAAAACGCCCCGTAGCCGAGGATGTGGATGCGCCTCCAAGCCCAACCTGGCGGCGCACCCGAAAATTGCGGCATTGCCGGTCGTGCCAGGTGCCGGTAACGGTTGAAAACGGAGCAGGTGTGACGATCGAAAGGTGAGCACTGCACCGCTTGATTGGCTGGGTGATCACTTTTGTGGCGAGTAGCGCTCGTAGGTAGCGTCTAGTCCGGGGACTTGGTAGCAGGATTCCAACGGCCCGTGCTTGTCGTGACGATCGGGGGCGGCAGCATGGTGGCCAGACCACATCATCGTTCTGGCCGGCACGAGCGGGAACGTGCAACCACAGCGTTCCAACGCCCGCACACTGATCACCCTGCTGCACCTACGGGATTCGGCCGACCACAGATACGTCGACTTGGATGTCATTGGCGAAATGAGTCCATGGCGCACGTCGTCGCGGCGAAACCGCCATCGGATACCGTCTGGCCGAACACGCTCCAAGCAGCGCCCACGCCCACGGGTGGCTGTCAAGTCGAAGAAGAGCCTGGAACGCAGTCTGGCCGCAGCAGACAAGTTCATCGTGTTCGCCAGCGCTGAGGCGCACACCACCTAGACATCTCTTAACTTCGGGGATACAGTGCGGTCGTCGGCGTCTGTGTGCGTCGACTCCTTCGGGACAACACGATCCTCGTCGCAAGGGTGCGCCGCACACACGCAGTACTGGCCGACGCATCCACCAATAACACCGTACTTCTGGCGACCCGTCGTGTTTTTTCGGACATTCACCCTGAAAGCCACATCGAGTCAAGGAGCACGTTGTGAAAAAGTTGGTCTTTACCGCCGTCGCCTGTGTCACCGCCGTCGCTTCAGCGATGGTCGCAGCCCCGGCATCCGCTGTGGAGTTTCCCCGCCTCGGCGGTCCCACGGTCTTGACGAGCGGCCTCTTCCTTCCGCTCAGTCTGGGGATCGGTGCGGGGGGAACCGCGTATGTCTCGCAGAACGCGCTGGGAGTACTGACCAAGGTCAGCCCAGACGGCACGAGCAGTGTCGTTGCGAGAGCCACTCCCGGCGATGAACTCGGGGCCGTGTCGGTGCGTCGGGGCACGGTCTACTACTCCACCAACACCCAGGACCACACGGCATCCGCACTCTACGCTATGCCCGTTGGCGGGGTGCCGACGCCACTTGCTGACCTCTACGCCTACGAGAGTACGGCCAACCCCGACCAGGTCAACAGTTACGGGTTCGTCGACCTGCCGCAGTCGTGCCTCGACCAGTTCGATCCGGCGGCCCCAACGGGTCCGGCCTCGTACACCGGCATTGTCGATACTCATCCCTACGCGAGTCTCCCATTGGATGATGCCGTCTATGTGGCGGATGCCGGTGCGAACGCCATCCTGAAGGTTGGCTATGACGGAACGGTCAGCACGGCCGCCGTGCTGCCGGCTGGCGACCCGATCATGGTCACTCCCGAGATCGCCGCCGGTGTCGGGTTCCCGGCCTGCTCTGCCGGCTTCGGCTACCGGTTCGAGCCGGTGCCGACCGATGTCGAGCAGGGCGGGGACGGCTGGATCTATGTCACGAGCCTGCCCGGTGGGCCAGAAGATGCGAGCCTCGGCGCCCGCGGCGCGGTCTACCGGTTCAACCCGGCCAATGGGGAGGTGCAATTCGTGGCCGGCGGATTCGTCGGTGCGACCGACCTCGCTGTGTCGAAGAAAACCGGACTGATCGCCGTCACCGAGCTGTTCGGTGGCCCGAACGGCACCGGCCAGGTTTCCGTGTTCCACCCGACTCTGAGTAAGCGGGTGGTGCACATTCCGGTCACGTCACCGTCCGCGATCGAGTTGGCCGGCAACAGGGTCTACGTCACGACGAACTCGTTCGTGCCCGATGCGACCGGCGCTCCGCAACCGATTGGCAAGCTCGTGAAGCTCTCGGTGAGCTTCGGCAGCGACTAAGGCGCGACATCCGCTGCCCGGTCTGCGCAAGCGGGTGAATCGTCGTCAGGGCGCGGCCGACGATGATTCACTCGCTGCTGCTGATCTACCTCAGAGCGCCGAGCCGAACCACGGGTTCGTCGTCGACAGACGAGACTCGCCGGGTCAGGGCGCGGATTCGGGCGAGCAACTCGTCGATGGAGAATGGTTTCGTTACGTAGTCGTCGGCGCCCACGTCGAGGGCATCGACCTTGTCGGCGGCCCCCGTACGCCCGGAGACAACGTGTATGGGTACCTGACTCCATCCGCACACCGCCGCGATGACGGCCAGACCGTCTAGGCGTGGCATGCCAAGGTCGAGCATGAGCAGGTTGGTCGCTGGGACACCGTCGATGCCAGTAGCAGTCCGCGCCGAGAGGACCGCGGTCCTGGATCGGGACGGTTCAAGTCCTGGCCGCCCCACAACCAACCGATGACCCGCCGTAAATCGCTCCCAAAATGGGGAATGCGATTGGGGGTGTCCGATGGCGACACCGAGCCTGTTTGAGCCAGACGTCGTTCACCGGGGCTGCGCCACATGTGAATGGCGAGCACCGGCATGACCTGCAGCAAGCTCGTGAACCCGGTGGGATTTTCGAACGGATGCGCCGAGTTGGCGTTGAAGATTCTCGGCACCAAACAGGTCACCCTCAACGGACGTTCGCTCCACTATTGGGCGGCCGAGGCTGCAGCCGGTGATGCCACCGGCGAAGGTGTTGGCGGCGGGCGGCGGGTGGTCGCTCCGAAGGGCGACAAGGTCGCAGGCTGGCGCAATCTCGCACAGATCGCCCGCCCATCGGCACAGCGAAGTCGGTGGGCGCGGCGCTACTTGCCCGACAACGGGCAGAATAGAAATGTGTATGTATTGGTGCGGCAAGCGAGCGGCGGCGACCTGCTCCTCGACACGCTCGACAACGCCGGCGCTCCCATCGAGGCGGCCCGCCGCCTCACCCTGACCGAGTTTCGGTCGTTCGTGACCTCCCGCGAACCGACGACTTGCGTCCCGACGACGCGCGAACCGACCACGCCGCGCTGGGTCTGGAAGGATACCGCCCAGGTCTATCCCATGCTGCTCGCCGCGGGCGTCCGAGTGCAGCGCTGCCTCGATCTTCGTCTGTGCCATGTGATCCTGAAGAATTCGGCCCTGACCAGTACAAGCGAACTCGCCCTTGCCGCGCCGAACCGCTGGGACGTTGCGAGCGCCGGAACGAGCGATCCGGCCGAGCCCCGGGCGACACTGTTCGACTTCGACGTCGACGTCGACTCGCTCGATGACGACGACCGCACGCCGAGCCCTGCCGCTGCAGCCACCCTGCACACCACGGGCTCCGCCGCACCTGGCACCGCTGAGTCGAGCGAAGTGGGGGAGTTTCGCCGCCAACTCGACGCCGTGGCATCCGCCACCGAACCGGGACGGCTGCGGCTGTTACTCGCCGCCGAGTCCGCCGGCGCCCTCGTAGCCGCGGAGATGCGCCATGCCGGGCTGCCCTGGCGCACCGACGTGCATGATCTGCTCCTGACCCGGCAACTGGGGCCGCGGGTCGCACCCGGCGTGCGGCCGGAGCGTCTGGAAGTTCTGGCCCGGCGCATCCGCTCAGAACTGGGTGATACCGCTCTCAACCCGGACTCGCCACAGGAACTGGTCAAAGCGCTGCAGCGAGCGGGACTGGCCGTCACGTCAACGCGCGGGTGGGTGCTGAAGAAATTGGAGCATCCGGTTATCGAACCGCTGCTTCAGTACAAGAAACTGTCCCGTTTGCTCAGCGCCAACGGATGGACCTGGATGGACTCCTGGGTTGTCGATGGCCGTTTCCACCCCGACTATGTTCCCGGAGGTGTGGTGACCGGTCGATGGGCCACCCGCGGCGGGGGAGCGCTGCAGCTGCCCAAACAGATTCGCGGAGCCGTCGTCGCCGACGACGGCTGGAAGCTCGTCGTCGCCGACGCGGCCCAGCTCGAGCCGCGCATCCTCGCAGCGCTGTCCCAGGATACGAGCATGGCACGGGCTGGTCGCGGCACCGACCTGTATGCCGGAATCGTGTCGAGCGGCGTCGTGGAAACCCGCGACGACGCCAAGGTCGCCATGCTCGGCGCTATGTACGGGGCCACGACCGGTCAGAGCGGCCGACTGATGCCGCGCCTGGCGCGCGCCTACCCCCGGGCGATCGCTCTGACCGAGTCGGCGGCCCGTGCCGGCGAGCGCGGCGAGGTCGTGACGACCCGACTCGGGCGCTCGTCACCGATACCCGGGCCGGGCTGGCATGAGGCCCAGGCGCAGGCCTATGATCCGGCGGCCACGGCGGCTGACGAGCGACGAGCACGCAGCCAGGCCCGCGACTGGGGGCGCTTCACCCGCAATTTCATCGTTCAAGGCAGTGCCGCCGAGTGGGCACTGTGTTGGATGGCCGAGATCCGCCGAGAGCTGTCGGCCCTGGCCCACCCAGATGCTCTTGGTGGGCATACGGGCTCCGGTTTCATGGCAGTGGACGCCCCACCCGGCAATGTCGGCGCCTCCGGGATACACGTCTCTCGATCGACGGCCGCCGCTGGCGGGGCCCGCGCACTCTTCGGCACCTCGCCGCACCTGGTGTTCTTTCTGCACGACGAGGTGATCGTGCACACGCCGGCCGAGCAGTCCGACGCCGTGGTTCAGATCATCGTCACGGCCGCCGAGACCGCCGGGCGGCTGCTCTTCGGCGACTTTCCGGTCGACTTCATGCTCACCGTGGCCACCGTTGACAATTACGCCCAAGCCAAATAGATCGAGTCCGTTACGAGTGCGACGTGGGCGGTTTGCGTTGGTGCCCATTCTGCCGGTCGAAACTGCCGAAGCCGCCATCGGACCAACGCACGCAGGCGGCCCGCGCAGTACCCCCACGTATTTGGCATGCCAAACCTACGCTTGTACATGCGCAGGTCGCTGGGGCATAATGGCGCTATCGGCTCGTTGGCATCACGCTTTCGTGATTTCTTGTCACTGGCCGAACAATTTCATATCCGCCATCGTGCACGCAGCTATGCGTTGAGAGCACGGTCGTTCCGAGGTCGTTGGGGAAGACGCACCTACTAGGAACGGAGAAACACGATGGATGCAACACTCAACCGTCGGGCGCCAATTGCGCGGGGGGTGCTTTTTGTGCACTCGTCTCCGCGAGCCGTGTGCCCGCACGTCGAGTGGTCGGCTGGCCGCGCGCTCGGCGAGGCCGTCAATTTTGACTGGTCTGCACAACCAGCCCTGCCCGGCTCCCACCGGGCAGAGTACTACTGGGAGGGATCCCCGGGTACCGGCGCCGCACTCGCATCCGCCCTGCGCGGGTGGGAGCAGTTGCGCTTCGAAGTTACCGAGGACGCCGGGCCCGGATCGGATGGCGGCCGGTGGCTGCACACGCCCGAACTGGGTATTTTCCATGCGCAGACCGACAGCGTGGGCAATGTCGTCGTGCCGGAAGATCGCATTCGATCGGCGATGGATAGTGCCGGTGCCAATGTCATCGAACTGCACCGGCAGCTGCGGCTGGCCCTCGGGCAATCCTGGGACGACGAACTTGAACCGTTCCGGCAGGCGAGCGATCTGAACGCCGTGGTCTGGCTGCACCAGGTGGGCTGATCAGAAGGCTCCACAGCGTGCGGTTCGCCGGTGATGGCGCAGCGTGTCGGCCGGTGACGGGGCACGAGGAACATTGGAACGAAAAGTCACGCTAACGCCCGGCCGGGCCCGATCTGAGCGAGCTCTGGTGCGCCCAGTACAGACGTGGTGATCAGTGATCGGCGATTGGACGTAGGTTGTGGTTGTGCCTGTTGACTTCTTGACCGACGTAGAAGCGGCCAGGTTCGGCCGGTTCGATGGTGTGCCGTCCCGTGCTGATCTGGAGCGGATGTTTTTCCTCGATGACGTGGATCAGGCGCTCGTCGGGGTGCGCCGTGGGGACCACAATCGGCTGGGCTCCACTTGTTGCTGACCACGGTCCGGTATGTGGGGACGTTCCTGGCTGATCCGTTGGACGTGCCCACGATGGTCGTGGACTACCTCGCGGATCAGTTGGGGATCGCGGACCCGTCCTGTGTGAAGCAGTACCTGGAGCGGCGCTCGACCCGGTTCGAGCACGCGGAGGAGATCAAGACCGCCAACGGGCTGAGGAATTTCGGATCGGCCGAGGCTGAACTGGAGGCGTGGGTGGACGCCCGGGCGTGGACTACGGGCGATGGGCCGAAGGCCATTTTCACAGACGCTACGGTGTGGCTGCGTGAGCACGAAGTGCTGTTGCCCGGGGTCAGTACCCTGACCCGGCTGGTAGCCCGGGTCCGTGACGCGGCTACTGCACGCTTGTGGGACACCCTGTCCTGCCTGACGACCGAGGAGCAGCGGCGGATGTTGGGGTCGTTGTTGGTGGTTCCGGCCGGGGCACGGGTCTCGGACCTGGAGCGGTGGCGCCAGGGTCCCTCGCGGGCGTCGGGCCCATCGATGATCAAGGCGTTGGACCGGGTCGCCCAGATCAGGGGCCTCGGATTCTCGGGCCTGGGCGTGGAGGGAGTGGTGCCTCGCCGGCGTCTGGTCGAGCTGGCCCGCTACGGGATGGCGGGTAAGGCCACCGCGTTGGAACGTCACCCGGAGCCCCGCAAGATCGCGACCCTGTTGGCCACAGTCGTGCACCTGGAGGCCACGGCAACCGACGACGCCCTGGACCTGCTCGATCTGCTGCTGAGCACCGAGCTCGTGGGCAAGGCAAAGCGGGAAGCGGATAAGGCCACGGTCCGCCGTCATCCGCAGCTCGCTAAGGCGTCCGCCCAGCTGGCAGCCGCGATGGGTGTCCTGTTCGAGGCCACCGCAGGCAATGAACACATGGACCTGCGAGACATCTGGGCGGCGATCGACGCGATCGTCTCCAGGCCCCAGCTGCGCGCGGCGCTGGCCACGGTCACCGAGATGCTGCCGCCCCCGGACGCTGTCGACTTCAGCGACTGGCGCAAGGATCTGACCGGGCGGATCGTGACGGTCAGCGGCTTCCTGAAGATCCTTCCCGACGTCATAACGTTCGGTGCGAACCCGGAGGCCGTCGCCGTACTCGACGCGTTGGGCGACTTACCTGCCCTGCTGAGCAGTCGCAAGAAGCCGACCGTGAACGACATCCATGCTGGTGTAGTGACGGGTCCGTGGAAGCGGTTGGTGTTTGGGGAGTCCCCGATACCGGACGGGAGTATCGACAGGTCCGCGTATGTGTTCTGTGTCCTCGAGCAGTTCCACCACCACCTGCGGCGGCGTGACGTGTACGCCGCCGCGTCCGACCGGTGGCGCGACCCGCAGGCGGACCTGCTCGCCGGGGCCGAGTGGGTGGGCGTCAAGGACACGGTCCTGATAGCCCTGGGCCTGCCCGATAACCCCGACGCGCTCCTCGCTGGGCACGCCCGTGAGCTGGACGAGGCCTACCGGCAGGTCGGCGGGCGTCTGGTGACCAACACCGCGGCGAGCGTCGATCATCAGGGCAAGCTGCATGTCGCGAGCCTCAAAGCTGTCCCTGAGCCACCGAGCCTGGTCGACCTGCGTAGGCGCACCGCCGCGATGATGCCCCTGGTGGAGCTCCCCGAGCTGATCTTGGAGGTCATGGGCTGGGAGCCCGGGTTCGAAGAAGCCTTCACCGCCCTGTCCGGGGGCACGTCCCGGCTGAAGGACCTGCGGGTCACGATCGCCGCGGCGCTGACCGCGCACTCCTTGAACATCGGGTTCACCCCGATCACCAAGAAGGGCATCGAGAGCCTGGAACGGGACCGGATCAGCCACGTCGACCAGAACTACCTGCGCGCCCAGACGTACGCGGCGGCCAACGCCACGCTCATCGGGGCTCAGGCGAGGATTCCGTTCGCGACCGCGCTGGGTGGCGGGCTCGTCGCGGCGGTGGACGGGATGCGGTTCGTCGTCCCGGTCCCGTCCCTGTTTGCTCGCCCGAACCGCAAGTACTTCGGGCCCAAGCGCGGCATGACCTGGCTGAACATGATCAACAACCAGGCCGCGGGGCTGGGCTCCAAAGTTGTCGCGGGCACCCCCAAGGACTCCCTCCACGCGATCGACGTGTTCTTCGGCCAGGACGGCGGGCCGACCCCGGAGGTATTCGTGACCGACACCGGGTCTTACTCCGACCTGACCTTCGGCCTCGTCCACCTGCTCGGCAAGCAGTACCGGCCCGCGCTGGCCGATCTGCCGGACCAGAAACTGTGGCGGATCAGCACCGACGCCGACTACGGGCCTCTGAACACCGCGGCCCGCGGGAAGATCGACCTGGCCAAGGTCCGCCGGCACTGGCCCGGCATCCTGCGAGTCGTCGGGTCCATCTACACCGGCACGGTGCGGGCCTACGACATGGTCAAGATGCTGCAACGCGACGGGTCACCCACCCCGCTGGGAGACGCGATCGCCGCGTACGGGCGGATCTTCAAGTCCCTGCACGTCCTGACGTACCTCGACGACGAGGTCTACCGGGGGTCGCTTGAGAATTCGGAGCTCAGCGTACGGTAAGCCCATCAATCTGCCGGTTCCCGGATGAGAAAGCGTCCGTAGGGCGGCGATTCACTCTCAGGCGACGTGTAGGGGTAGGCAGTCTTTGGTGCAGCGAGAATTGTCGTCCAGGAAGGAATGCCAGATGAGCTTGTACCAGACGTCTCCAGACGTTGCGCGTTTCGTCGATCTTCGAAAGGAGCTGACCGAACTCCGATCCGGGGTGAGCGGAACGGGGG
>NZ_JAJAYI010000023.1 GCF_026786305.1 Cryobacterium sp. | reverse complement strand
TTTACCGATTATCCGGGCCTGCACTCCCCCCCCTGCGCCGCTATGTGTACCAAACAAACCAAACAATTTGCCCCCGCCCCCCCCCGCTGTTGCCCCCCCCCATCCCCCCCGCCCCGCGCCCGCGGCGGGGGCCCGTTCGTGTTAGCGCTGTTGAATCAGGCGGCTTGGAGCTCACGCACCTGCTGCAGCCAGCCGTCGAACAGCGTGTCGTCGAAGTCTTCAACGCTGCGCAGCTTGAACTCGCTCATCTCGGCCGACCCGCTCGCATTGAGCTTGCCTGAATCATCGGTGATGGCCTGGCCGCGCCAGAACAACACGGTGACAAAGGTCGGGTACGCCTTGAATCCGGCTACCGGCAGCTCGTCGTCGAGCCAGACCGGATGCCCGTGCCACAGTTCCGTCGACGTCTCCGGCAGGCCCAGGTCGAACTTGTCGCGAAGCAGGCCGACGACGCTCGCGAGGGGCTCGGCTGGAGCAGCGACGTATTCGTCAATGTTCGCCGGCTTCACGGTCGTCGAGACAACGGCAGCAGTCGGAGCGGCAACGTGGAATGCGGTCGGGGTAGACGTGGGGGCGAGTGTGGATGTCAGGTGAATAGCCTCTTTCAAGTAGAACGTTCATGCCCGACGCGGTGCCGGGCAGATTGTGCCTGACATCTACACTCTCACGGTATTTTCATTCGCGGCTGGGCACACACTCAGAAACCGCGTATCGCGGCCGCACATGAACCAGGCACAAAAAGGCGCCGTCCGTCGGCCCGAGGGTCGACGAACGGCGCCCGCAGTGAGTGGGTCAGGCGGCGGGTGTCGCTGCCGTGCCCACAATGTCGACGACGAACACGAGAGTGTCCGTGCCTTTGATGCCTGCGGAGTCATTGCCAGCTTCGCCGTAACCTTCGGCCGGCGGCAGAACAGCAAGCACCTGGGATCCGACGGTTTGACCAACGAGCGCCGCGCCGAAGCCGGGAACAACCTGGCTGGTGACGAAGGTGACCGGTCCTACGGTTTTCCACGACGAGTCAAACGTTTTGCCGCTACCCCAGATGACCCCGGTGTACTCGACCGATACCGTGTCGCCGTCGGCGACAACGGCACCATCACCCAGCTTCAGGGGGGCTATTTTCAGTTCAGTTGGTGCCGCGGCGTCGGGGACGGTGATGGTCGGGGCGCCGTTGTCCGCGAGTTTAACGGTTGGGAGGCCGTCGACAGGGGGCTGATCCACGCCGTTGGCGCGGTCGGCGAGGTTGGTGACAGAGATGACGTCGATGACAAACACCACCGAGTCACCCGCCGCGATGCCGATCTTGGATGCGCCCTTCGTACCGAAGGCATCCTCCGTTGTGCTGACGGCGACGATGCGATCGCCTTCAACGGAGCAATTAGCTGCGCGCACCAGTCCCGGCAGGAACGTTTCGCCGACGGTGATGGTCTGGCTCGACCCATCGGTCGGGTATTTCGTTTCCTGCACGACAGCTCCGGTGGTCCCGTTGTACACCGACAACGAGGCGGCAACCAGCGATCCGCCGCTCGCTTTGGTCGTGCCGGAACCCTTGATGGCCACTGTGCGCTGGGTGGCCGTTGGCTTCAGCGGCTTGGCAAAGTCGACGGTCGGCACGCCGCCGAAGTCGCCGGTCACACCGACGGAATCCGACACTTTTCCCGGTGAGGTGCATTTGGCATAGGCAGTATCGGCAGCGGGAGCGGCATCCGTTGCGGTTGGCGTGCCGCTGCCGCCGCAGGCCGTGAGTGCGAGCGTCAAGCCCACAATGGTCAGGAACGCGGGAATTTTCGACACGGAGCCTCTTTCGAGAATGTACCTGGGGTGCAGACGATGATCTGGGGATGTCTGCTGGCGCGAACGGCCAAGTGCCTACTCTGCCACGCATCGCCTATGAACCGGCTGAATGAGCGGATGGCGCGGGGCGAGTCGCCGCTCCGTTTCAGTCGTCGAGCCCGCGCGCGATCAGGGCCTCGCCCAGGGCATCTGCTGCGTAGAGTGATCGCACCACGACCGGAACGGCGATCGATACGAGGGAGCCCTGCGTGCCACGCGCTGTGCGGGCCTCGAGCACCTCGCGCACGATGTCGGCGACGAGCGGTATGCACCGGATGGTGAGGGCGACGAGCAGCCCCACCCGGTCGGCGTCGATGAATCTGCGGAACGGGCGCAGCAGGGTCTGGAACGCTTCGAGCACTGCGGTGACCGTGGTCGTCATCGTGAACAGGGCGGCGAGGGCCACCGCCACGAGTAGGCGGCCCGCCATCAGGGCGGCTACCGTCCAGCCGGAGAGCAACCCCTGAATGGGCACGGCGACCAGCAGAATCAGCAAGATGGGTGCGATCTGGGCTGCGGCCGCCCGCACCGGAACCCGCGCGATGAGAAACAACAGCACGACGCCGGATGCGGCAGCGCCGACGATGCGCAGGTCGGGCGAGGTGCCAATCATGACGACGCAGAGCGAGAGCAGGAATAACTTGAGCAGCGTGGGGGCGCGGTGAATGAACGAGGTGCCGGGGCTGTAGAGGCCGATCATGCGACGCTGCTCACTGCAGCAGAGCGCGGTAGGTCGCCAGAGACTGCGCGGGCGCGCCGTCGGCGACGACCTCGCCCTCTTCGATCACGATTACCCGGTCGAATTCTTCAACCAGGTGCAGGTGGTGGGTGACAACAATGACCTGCTGGGGGAGCGTCTGCAGCAGTTCACCAATACGGCGGGCATTGCGGGCGTCGAGCAGGGTGGTCGGTTCATCGGCGACGATCGTGGCCGGCTGCGCCACGAGCACGGCGGCGAGCGCGAGCAACTGTTTCTGCCCGCCGGAGAGGCGGTGCGCCGGATGCTCAGCGTGCCCGCTCAGCCCGAACTGTTCGAGAGCGGCCGCGGTGCGCGTGGAGATTTCGGCAGGGGAGAGGCCGCGACGGCGCAGAGTGAACGCCACGTCTTCCTGCACGGTGGGCATCACGATCTGGTTGTCGGGATTGGTGAAAATGAAACCCACCTTGCGGCGCACGTCACGGGCATGGCGGGCCACGTTGAGTGCATCCACCGTCACGGTGCCGCTGGTCGGCGTGACGAGACCATTGATCATGCGCACGAGGGTGGACTTGCCCGATCCGTTCGCGCCGACGATGCCGATGCGGTGCTCGGTGAGGCTGAGGTTCACCTCGCGCAGCACCGTACGGTCACCGAAAGAATGCCCGACCTCCTCGAAGCGGATGATGCTCACGCGGCGTGATCTCGCGCAGCCAGATTTCGCGCAGCCAGATTTCGCGCAGCCAGTTTTCGCACCGCTAGTTGTCGATCGCGCGGCGCTTGGGCAGCTTGATCAGGCCGGGGTAGGCCTTGTGCACCTGGCGAGCAACGAGCACGGTCACGATGACCTTGATCAGGTCTCCGGGTAGGAACGCGACGTTGAGGCCGATCGCGGTCCAGAGTGGTAGGCCGAGGTTGAGGGCCATGACCGGGATGCCGATCAGGTAGACCGCACCAATGCCGCCGAGAATCGTGGCACCGAGAGCCGGCCAGAACGGGTATTTCGGCAGCAGGCGGGCCGCGAGGTACCCGGTGACGAAGGCGCCGAGCAGCCAGCCGTAGAGGTATCCGGCAGCCGGGCTGACGGTGAACACACCAATGCCGCCGCGCGCTCCGGCGAGCAGGGGCAGACCCACCGCCGTCAGAACGAGAAACAACAGCACGGCGAGGGTTCCTTTGCGCGGGCCGAGAATGGCTCCGGCGAACATGACGCCGAGGCTTTGCAGCGTGATGGGCACCGGCCCGATGTTGAGCGGTCCGGGCAGGCCGAGTGCCGCGATGAGGGCGGCGAAAATGGCGATCTGGGCAAGATCGCGGGCGGGCAGAATACGCCGCGTCGGGGCGCTGGCACGAACGGTGTCGGTCATGATTCCAAATCTAGAATTCGAGACTCACCCGCCGCTGAAGAATACCTACAACGAATCGGGGTGAATTGTAGAGGATCGCGTTTTTTGGTTGGCGGTGGTCTCGACGGGCTCGACGAACGGTGCGGTGGTCTCGACGGGTTCGACCTACGTTTTTTCATTGGTCGAGCTTGTTGAGACCATGTGCGTCACGATGGCATCCGCTGCTCGCACCAGCGCCAGGTGCGAGAGCGCCTGGGGAAAGTTGCCCGCCTGATGCCCGTTGGCCACGTCGTACTCCTCCGAGAGCAGCCCGACATCGTTCACGAAACCGACCAGACGATTCATGAGCGCATCGGCGTCGCGCGTGCGACCCGAGGCCGCGTACTGCTCGACCAGCCAGAAAGAACAGGCTAGAAACGGATGCTCACCCGGCGGCAGTCCGTCCACCGCGCTGATCGTGCGGTAACGCAGCAACAGCCCATTCCGCATGAGATCGGACTCGATCGCGGCCACGGTGCCGAGCATGCGTGGATCGGTGGGCGCGCAGAAGCCGACCTGCGGGAGTACGAGGAGGGAGGCATCCACTTCGGTGCTGCCGTAATACTGCACGTAGCTGTTTCGCTCCGCGTCGAACCCGCGAGTCTCGATGTCGGAGCGCACCTCGTCGCGCAGGGTCTTCCAGCGCTTGAGCGGACCGTCGAGCCCGCACTCCTCGATGCCGCGCACGGCGCGGTCGAAGGCCGCCCAAACCATCACGCGCGAGTGGGTGAATTCGCGGGCCTGCCCGCGAACCTCCCAGATGCCCCGGTCTTGCCGGCGCCAATTCTTTTCGAGAAAGCTCATGAGGGCACGCTGCAGCGGCCAGGAGAACTCGTTCTCCTGCACGCCGGCGGTGCGGGCGGCGTGCAGGGCCACCATGACCTCACCGATGACGTCGGACTGAAACTGGTCAACAGCGCCGTTGCCCACACGCACCGGTGAGGCGCCGTTGTAGCCGGGCAAGCTGGTGAGCTCGCGTTCGGGCAGGTAGCGTTCGCCGGAGAGTCCGTACATGATTTGCACGTCGTTGGGGTCGCCGGCAATCGCGCGCAGCAGCCAGGCGCGCCAATCGTCGGCCTCCAGCTCGTAGCCGTGGCTGAGCAGCACCTCGAGGGTGAGCGAAGCGTCGCGCAGCCAGACGTAGCGGTAGTCCCAATTGCGGGATCCGCCGAACTGCTCGGGCAGTGAGGTTGTCGCCGCGGCCACGATGCCGCCGGTGCGCTCATGGGTCAGCGCTCGCAGCACGAGCAGGGAACGCACAACCTCGGCGCGCAGGGCTCCTTCATGGCTGCAACTCGACGCCCAATTCTGCCACCAGGTGCAGGTCGTGGCATACGCGGCATCAATGTCGACGGCTGGCGGAATTGCGCGGTGCGAGGGGTACCACGTCATCTGCGCATCGACCGCGTCGCCGGCTGCCACATCGAAGTGCGACACGTGGCGGTGGTCGGCGGCGCGCAGCGCCGGGCCGCGCACCACTATGGCGTCGGGACCGGCGATCGCAACGAGGCCGCGAACGGGCTCGCCCGTCAGCTGGCGCACCCACGGCATTGTCGTGGCATAACCGAAGCGAAAGCGCAGGTCCTGGATCATATGCACGGTGCCGCTGATGCCGCGCACGCGCCGCATCAGGTCGGCTCTGCCGTCGCCGTGCGGCATGAAGTCGAGAACCTCAACCTGACCGGTGGGCGTTGACCAGATGGTCGACAGCACAAAGGTGTCGCCCCGATAACTGCGGGTGGCGGTGGCTGAAGCATCCGCCGGGGCGAGCAGCCAACGGCCGTGGTTTTCATCGCCGAGCAGGGCGCCGAACATCGAGGCGGAGTCGTATCGCGGCAGGCACAGCCAGTCAATGCTGCCGTTTCGCCCCACGAGCGCAGCCGAGTGGCAGTCGCTGATCAGTGCGTAGTCCTCGATAGGGAGTGCCATCCGGCCATCCTGTCAGCAGCAGGGTGAGAATTTGCTCTCTATCGGCGGCAGCCGACTCAGCGAATGCGATCAGGCGACGAGACGAGCAGATGCGAGCGTCGCCGACGCTTTCTCGATCCAGGCAGCGGATGCCGCGGCCAGATCGTCATCGCTCGTGTCCGCAGTCTCGACCCGCGTGGTCTCCAGTAGCGTGGCGTCAGCAAATGGGGCCTCGGTCGCGGCCGGTTCGTTCCAGGTCGTGATCGGCGCGGGCGTCCAGGACAGTGCGGTGGGCTCACCGCTGGTCTCGCCGCGCAGGGCGGCTTGCTCGGTCGTGAGCGCCGAGGTCAGTTCGGTCGCGATCTCGCGCGCCTTCAACCCGTGAAAGATGACCTCGGTGTCGTGCGTGCTGCGGGCCACCAGAGTCCAGGCGCCGTGCTCGCCGACCAGAGCTCTGAGCTTGTCGTGCAGAAGCTCAAAAATCTGCTCGTCGCTCAGCACCGGAGCTGGGGCGACGGTCAACGCCGCACTCGCGGCCAAACGTCGACGTCGACGACCAAACATGACTAGCCCCTTTTCAGATGCGAAGCGGACGACCACAATCGGCCGCCCTGTTCAGTCTCGGTGATAAGTCGCCGAGTCGCCGGGGGACACGCCGCCGGACACACCGATTGGGAGCCGAATTCAGCTCTCGACTTGACGTTTATTGGCGTCTTCAATGACCGTGCCGATGGCGACGGCGGCGCTCAGCGCCCAGCCGAGCCACAGCATCACGAGGCGCCAGTCGCGCGGACCGTGCCGCGTGGCCTGCACGGTGTTCCATCCTCCGGCGATAACGCCGATCATTGCACTGCTGAACACGAACTTTCGCATGTGAACCTCCGGCATCAGGTTACCCGGCACAGGCGCGAGCACGGCGATGCTCTCAACCGGCATTTGCTGGGAGAAACCCGTGAACGAACACGTGCGCCAGTGGGGCGCGAAACGGACCCCGAACGGGTGTGGGCCCGACTGGTACCCTAAGAGGGCAACGCAGGTGTGCACCTCGGGTGTGCCCGGAACGGATGATCCATTACCTCTTTAGCCGAATCCACACGGTCCAAGACGGCCCCCGTCGTGCCCGCCGATGCCCCGGCCGGCACGTTTACGCTGGTGGTCGTCTCGAACCGACTGCCGGTCGACTATGAAGAAGCCGAAGACGGTACCGCCGCCTGGCGCACCTCGCCCGGCGGGCTGGTCACCGCGCTGGAACCCCTGATGCGTTCTTCGCACGGTGCCTGGGTCGGCTGGCCGGGTGTCGCCGATCGTGATTTCGAGCCCTTTGAGAATGACGGGATCTCGCTCGTTCCGGTACGGCTGAATGAAGCCGACATCGAGGACTACTACGAGGGCTTCTCCAACGACACACTGTGGCCGCTCTACCACGACGTTATTGCGCCGCCGAGCTTTCATCGCGAGACCTGGGACGCCTACGTCGCCGTCAACCGTCGATTCGCGGCGGCCGCCGCCGCGGTCGCTGCCCCGGGTGCCACGGTCTGGGTGCACGATTACCAGCTGCAGCTGGTTCCGCGCATGCTGCGCGGGGCCCGCCCCGACCTCGTCATCGGCTTCTTCAATCACATTCCATTTCCGCCCTATGGAATCTTCGCGCAGTTGCCCTGGCGCAAACAGATTCTGCACGGGCTGCTCGGTGCCGACGTCATCGGCTTTCAACGGCTGGCGGATGCCGGCAACTTCTCCCAGGCGGTGCGTCGTCTCTGCGGCTACACGACCCGCGGCGTCGTCATCGACGTGCCGACCGGCGAGAACGCCGACACGCGTCGCGTCATCGCCAAACATTTTCCCATCTCGATCGACGCCGCCGCCTTCGAAGGACTCGCCCGGCGTCCCGACATTCAGGCCCGCGCACGCCAGATTCGCGAAGACCTCGGCAGCCCCAAAACCCTCATGCTCGGCGTCGACCGGCTTGATTACACCAAGGGCATCGGCCATCGCATCAAGGCCTTCGGCGAACTGCTCGCCGAAGGTCGCCTGAGCATCGAAGACGTCACCCTGGTGCAGGTTGCCAGCCCGTCCCGCGAACGCGTGGGTACCTATATGGCCCTGCGCGACGAGATCGAACTCGCTGTCGGCCGGCTCAACGGCGACTTCTCCACGATCAGTCACACCGCCATCAGCTATCACCACCACAGTTATCCGCGCGAAGAAATGGTCGCGATGTATCTCGCCGCCGACGTCATGCTGGTCACGGCCCTGCGCGACGGCATGAACCTCGTTGCCAAGGAATACGTGGCCGTGCGCTTCGACGTCGACGGTGTGCTGGTGTTGAGCGAGTTCGCCGGCGCCGCCGACGAACTCAAGCAGGCGATTCTGATCAACCCGCACGACATCGACGGCACCAAGGACGCCATCGTGCGTGCGGTGGAGATGCCCAAGCGGGAGCGCACCCGGCGTATGCGGTCCTTGCGCCGCAAGGTGGCCGAAAACGATGTCGCCGCCTGGTCGGCCTCGTTTTTGCGCGCCCTCACCGGCGGCGCCGCCGTGCCCGCCGGAATCCCCGACGACCTCGACCTGGCCCTGCAGAGCATTGCCGGCGCCGAGAACCTGCTCATCGCCCTCGACTTCGACGGCACCCTGGCCCCGCACGTCGACCATCCAGAAGATGCCCGTGCCATCGCCGGCACCCGGGAAGCCGTGCAGGTCCTGCTCGACCTGCCGGGCGTGCGCGTCGCCTTCGTCTCCGGCCGCGCCCTGGTGAGCCTGCAACACGTCGCGCAGCCGCAGAGTTCGGTGCTGCTCACCGGCTCGCACGGCATCGAGGTGCAGCTGGACACCCCCGAGATTGAGCTGAACCTGCTCTCCACCGAGCTCGAGCAACTCGATACCCTCGCCCGCGTGCTCGAGAGCATCTCCGGAACGATTGCCGGCGCCACGATTGAGCGCAAGCCCGCCGGTCTGGCCCTGCACACTCGCCTCGCGACCGAGAAAGACGGCCAGACCGCACGACGCCAGGCGCGCGAGCAACTCGATGATCAGCTGCCCGGGCTGACCGTTCGAGAAGGCAAGAACGTGCTCGAGTTCTCGGTGCGCTCGAGCACCAAGGGCGACGCCCTCGCCACGCTGCGCGATTACACCGGCGCCGATCGCGTGTTCTACGCCGGCGACGACGTGACCGACGAGGATGCCTTCGCGGCCTTGCGTGACGACGACGTCGGACTCAAAATCGGCCAGGGCGCCACCCTCGCCGGTTACCGGGTGCGCAGCCCGCACGAGGTCACCCAGGTCCTGGTGCGCATTGCCGCACTGCGAGCGGGCCAGTCGCTCTGATCCTGGAGCTGAGTTGCCCGCCGAGGTTCTAGACTAAAGGGCATGTCTGAGATCGATGTGAAACCCCGTAGCCGCGATGTCACCGATGGGATCGAAGCCACCACATCTCGTGGAATGCTCCGTGCCGTTGGGATGGGCGACGCCGACTGGGACAAGCCCCAGATCGGAATTGCGAGCTCGTGGAACGAGATCACACCGTGCAACCTGTCGCTCGACCGCCTGGCCCAGGCAGCCAAAGAGGGCGTGCATTCCGGCGGTGGATACCCGCTGCAGTTCGGCACTATCTCCGTTTCTGACGGCATCTCGATGGGCCATGAAGGCATGCATTTTTCGCTCGTCTCCCGTGAGGTCATCGCCGACTCGGTCGAGGTCGTCATGCAGGCCGAGCGCCTCGACGGCTCGGTGTTGCTGGCCGGCTGTGACAAGTCGCTGCCCGGCATGCTCATGGCCGCTGCCCGCCTCGACCTCGCGAGCGTGTTCTTGTACGCCGGATCAATCGCGCCGGGCTGGGTCAAGCTCAGTGACGGCACCGAAAAAGACATCACCATCATCGACTCCTTTGAAGCCGTCGGCGCTGTGAAGGCCGGCCGCATGAGTGCGGCGGATGCCAAGCGCATCGAGTGCGCGTTCGCTCCGGGTGAGGGTGCCTGCGGTGGCATGTACACCGCGAACACCATGGCGAGCGTCGCGGAAGCCCTGGGAATGAGCCTGCCCGGTTCGGCGAGCCCGGCATCCGCTGACCGTCGCCGCGACTATTTCGCACACCGCTCCGGTGAAGCCGTCGTCAACATGCTGCGGCTCGGCATTACCGCCCGCGACATTCTCACCCGCAAGGCGTTCGAGAACGCCATCGCCGTGGCCATGGCCTTCGGCGGTTCGACCAACGTCGTGCTGCACCTGCTCGCCATCGCGAGTGAGGCAGAGGTCGAGCTCACCCTCGACGATTTCAACCGCATCGGCGACAAGGTTCCGCACATCGGCGACCTCAAGCCCTTCGGCAAGTACGTCATGAACGACGTCGACCGCCAGGGTGGAGTGCCCGTCGTCATGCGCGCGCTGCTCGCGGCCGGCCTGATCCACGGCGACGTGCTCACCGTGACCGGCAAGACCCTCGCCGAGAACCTGGCCGAAATCGATCCGCCTGCCCCCGACGGTGAAGTACTGCGCACCCTCGACAACCCCATTCACACGAGCGGTGGTATCACCATTCTCAAGGGCACGTTTGCCCCCGAGGGCGCCGTGGTGAAGACCGCCGGATTCGACGCCGCCGTGTTCGAAGGACCGGCCCGAGTGTTCGAACGGGAACGCGCCGCGATGGACGCGCTCACCGAGGGTAAAATCTACAAGGGTGATGTGGTCATCATCCGCTATGAAGGCCCCAAGGGTGGGCCGGGCATGCGCGAGATGCTCTCCATCACGGCCGCCATCAAGGGCGCAGGCCTCGGCTCCGATGTACTACTGTTAACGGATGGTCGATTCTCAGGCGGCACAACCGGACTGTGTATCGGCCATATAGCACCCGAAGCGGTGGACGCAGGTCCAATCGCCTTCGTGCGCGATGGGGATCTGATACGGGTCGATATCGCAGCTCGCTCGCTTGACCTACTGGTCGCACCAGCAGAGCTGGCCGCTCGCCGAGATGGCTGGGCGCCTCTTCCCCCGCGCTATACCCGTGGCGTACTCGCAAAGTACGCCAAGCTCGTGCATTCCGCCGCTGAAGGCGCGATCACCGGCTAGCCCGTGTGCCCGGTGGGCACACGGTTAGATGTCGAAACGACCGATTTCGAAGTAGGGATTCAACGACAATGACCACGGAAACCACTCCCGTGCCCTCCGCTCCCGCGTCTGCGGAACCGGAGATGCTCACCGGCTCCGGTGCGATCATTCGCACCCTGGAGCTGCTCGGCGTCACCGACGTCTTCGGCATCCCCGGCGGCGCCGTTATTCCGCTCTACGACGAGCTCATGACGCAAACCAAAATTCGCCACATTCTGGTTCGCCATGAACAGGGTGCCGGCCACGCGGCCGAGGGGTACGCCTCTGCCACCGGTCGCGTCGGCGTCGCCATCGCTACCAGCGGCCCGGGCGCGACGAACCTCGTCACCGCCATAGCGGATGCCTACATGGACTCGGTTCCGCTGCTCGCGATCACCGGCCAGGTGTTCTCGACCTCGATGGGAACAGACGCCTTCCAGGAAGCCGACATCATCGGCATCACCATGCCGATCACCAAACATTCCTTCCTCGCCCGCCGCGCAGAAGAAATTCCGGCGGCGATCGCCTCGGCCTATCACATCGCCTCCACCGGCCGACCCGGCCCGGTGCTCGTCGACATCACCAAGGATGCGCAGCAGAACCTGGCGCCGTTCATCTGGCCGCCCAAGCTCGACCTGCCCGGCTACCGGCCGATCGTCAAGGCCCACGGCAAGCAGGTGCAGGCGGCAGCCCAGCTGCTACTGGCCGCGAAGAAGCCCGTGCTCTATGTCGGTGGTGGCGTCATCCGCGCCCACGCCGCGGCCGAGCTTCTCGTGCTCGCCGAGGCGACCGGCGCACCGGTCGTGACCACCCTCATGGCCCGCGGCGCTTTTCCCGACTCGCACCCGCAGCACCTCGGCATGCCGGGCATGCACGGCACAGTTTCGGCCGTGCTGTCTCTGCAAGAGAGCGACCTCATCATTTCGTTCGGAGCGCGCTTCGACGACCGGGTGACTGGAAAGATCAGCGAGTTCGCACCCAACGCGAAGATCGTGCACGTTGACGTCGACCCGGCGGAGATCTCCAAGATCCGCTTTGCCGATGTACCCATCGTCGGTGATGCCAAGGATGTCATTGCCGACCTGACCCTGGCCTGGGTAGATGCCGCCCAGGGCGCCGCGCCCGACACCGCTGAGTGGTGGACCTACCTGCACGGCCTGAAGGAGGAGTTTCCACTCGGCTTCACCGAGCCCACCGACGGACTGCTGGCCCCGCAATACGTGATCCAGCGCATCGGCGAACTCACCGGACCCGAGGCGGTCTACGCGGCCGGTGTCGGCCAGCACCAGATGTGGGCGGCGCAGTACATCAAGTACGAACGCCCCAACTCCTGGCTCAACTCCGGCGGCGCCGGCACCATGGGCTACTCCATCCCCGCCGCGATGGGCGCCAAGGTCGCCGAGCCCGACCGGGTGGTCTGGTCGATCGACGGAGACGGCTGCTTCCAGATGACGAACCAGGAACTCGCCACCTGCACGATCAACCAGATTCCGATCAAGGTGGCCATCATCAACAACTCGTCGCTCGGCATGGTGCGCCAGTGGCAGTCGCTGTTCTACGACGGACGTCATTCCTTCACCGACCTGAACACCGGTCATGGCACCGCCATGGTGCCCGACTTCGTGAAGATGGCGGATGCCTATGGCGCGCTCGGAATTCGGGTCACCAGCAAGGACCAGGTTGATGACGCCATCAAACTGGCCCTCGCCACCAACGACCGCCCGGTTGTCATCGACTTCATCGTGAGCCCCGGCGCCATGGTCTGGCCGATGGTTCCGCAGGGCGTCAGCAACAGCTTCGTCCAGTACGCCAAGGACCACGCGCCGACCTGGGGAGAAGAGTAACCGTGACGAGCCACGTCCTGAGTTTGCTCGTCGAGGACAAGTCCGGCCTGCTCACGCGCGTCGCCGGCTTGTTCGCGCGCCGAGGTTTCAATATTGAAAGCCTCGCCGTGGGCCACAGTGAGATTCCCGGCCTGTCCCGCATCACGATCCTCGTCGACGTCGAGGACGTGCCGCTCGAACAGGTGACCAAACAGCTCAACAAGCTGATCAACGTCATCAAGATCGTCGAGCTCGACGTCGCCCAGTCGGTGCAGCGCGAACACCTGCTGATCAAGGTCAAGGTTGACAACACGACCCGCTCACAGGTGCTCGAAGCGGTCAACCTGTTCCGTGCTCGCGTCGTCGACGTGGCCACGGATGCGGTCGTCATCGAGGTAACCGGTGACAGCGGCAAGACCCAGGCGCTGCTGCGCGTGCTCGAACCGTTCGGCATTCGCGAGCTCGCCCAGTCGGGTCTGCTCGCCATCGGCCGGGGGTCGAAGTCGATTACCGAGCGCGTCTTCAAAAACTAACCAATGGTCTCGACACGCTCGACCACCGTGCCAGTGGTCTCGATACGCTCGACCACCGTGCACTCTCGCGACCACCACCCCAAATCGTTGGTCGAGCCTGTCGAGACCACGTCAATAAAACAACAACAAGGAGCACATCACAGTGTCTGAGATTTTCTACGACAAAGACGCCGACCTGTCGATCATTCAGGGCAAGAAGGTGGCCGTCATCGGCTACGGCTCGCAGGGTCACGCCCACGCGCAGAACCTACGCGACTCCGGCGTGGAGGTCAAGATCGGCCTGAAGGACGGCTCCACGAGCAAGGCCAAGGCTGAAGAAGCCGGCTTCACCGTATTGACCACAGCGGATGCCGCGGCCTGGGCCGACGTCATCGTCATCCTCGCGCCCGACCAGGTGCAGCGTCACCTGTACAAGGACGACGTGCTTCCGAACCTTGCTGCCGGCAAGGCTCTCGTCTTCGGTCACGGATTCAACATCCGTTTCGGTTACATTACCGCTCCGGACGGCGTCGACGTCGTCATGGTCGCCCCCAAGGGACCGGGCCACACCGTGCGCCGCGAATTCGAAGCCGGTCGCGGCGTTCCCGTGATCGTCGCCGTGGAGAAGGACGCGTCGGGCAACGCCTGGCCGCTCACCCTCAGCTACGCCAAGGCAATCGGTGGCCTGCGTGCCGCCGGCATCAAGACCACCTTCACCGAAGAGACCGAGACCGACCTGTTCGGTGAGCAGGCCGTTCTCTGTGGTGGCACGTCGCAGCTGATTCAGTACGGTTTCGAGGTTCTCACCGAGGCGGGCTACCAGCCGCAGGTTGCGTACTTCGAGGTGCTGCACGAGCTCAAGCTCATCGTCGACCTCATGTGGGAGGGTGGCATCGCAAAGCAGCGCTGGAGCGTCTCTGACACCGCCGAGTACGGCGACTACGTCTCCGGCCCGCGGGTCATCGACCCGAGTGTCAAGGAGAACATGAAGGCCGTTCTCGCTGACATTCAGAGTGGCGCTTTCGCTGCGCGTTTCATCGCTGACCAGGACAACGGCGGCGTGGAGTTTCTTGCCCTGCGCAAGAAGGGCGAGGAGCACCCGATCGAGGCCACCGGCCAGAGCCTGCGCAAGCTCTTCGCGTGGAACGCGTCAAACGACGACGACTACACCGACGGCTCGGTCTCGCGCTAACCGACGCCTCTGGCAGTCATACCGAGCGTGTCCGCAACAGGGTCAGCCGTTCTCGGCCGGCCCTGTTGTTGCGTCTGCCGGCGCAATGGACGGGCAACGAACCCTCGGGGAACATCGAGTGAACAGGCCCCGAAGGTGCTGAGCCCCCCGAATGGGTGCCCTCAGACTGGAAGGCATGAGTCTTTTCAATCGACGTGATCTGATACGCACCGCCGGCGTGCTCGCATTCGCCGGGGTCACCACCACGACCGCGCGCAGCCAGCCGGCCGAGGCCGCCACACCACCGGGTGCAGCCGTCCCAGGCTTCCTGCACGGCGTCGCATCGGGGGACCCCCTGCCGAGCAGCGTGCTGCTGTGGACGCGAATCACCCCAACACCGGGCGCCGTGCCCGGGTCCGGGTTCGGTCCCGACGTCACCGTGAACTGGGAGGTGGCAGAAGATTCGGGCTTCCTCCGGATGGCGGACCGTGGATCCGTCCGAACGGGCCCGGCAAGGGACCACACGGTCAAGGTCGTGCCAGGTGGGCTACGGCCCGGCACCACGTACTGGTACCGCTTCATCGTGGCCGGCGCGACGTCTTCAACGGGCCGCACGCGCACCGCACCGGCCGCAGGAACAGCGGTCGATCGACTGCGCATGGGTGTGGTGTCGTGCGCCAACTGGCAGGCCGGGTATTTTTCGGCGTACCGCTATCTCGCGGACCGCGGCGATCTCGATGTCGTTCTGCACCTCGGCGACTACCTGTACGAGTACGGCCCCGGCGAGTATCAGGCCAGGGACGTCGTCGTGCGACCGCACGATCCGGCGGTCGAGATGACCACGCTCTCGCACTACCGGCGCCGCCACGCCCAGTACAAGACTGACCTTGACCTGCAGGCGCTGCACGCGGTGGTGCCGTTCGTGGTGACCTGGGACGATCATGAATTCGCCAACGACGCCTGGTCGGGTGGAGCGGAGAACCACACGGAAGGCCCCGAGGGCGTCTGGACGGACCGCAAGGCCTCGTCCCAGCGGGCGTATTCGGAGTGGATGCCGGTGCGATTCGAACCGGGCGGGCACATCTACCGACGCTTGGAGTTCGGCGCCCTGGCCAGCATCTCCATGCTGGACCTGCGCACCTACCGCAGTCAGCAGGCGTCGAGCATCGTGGACCCGGCGATCGGCAGCCCGGCGCGTACCCTGACCGGTGATGCGCAGATGACGTGGCTGCTCGACGGCTTCTCCTCGCAGCAGACGCAGTGGAAACTGATCGGCAATCCCGTCATGATCGCGCCGGTACGATTCCCCTCCACGCTCAGCGCGCAGGAAGTCGGCGCGGTGCAGCAGCTGCTCGGATCGACCACGATCGACGGCGTTCCCTACAACGTCGACCAGTGGGACGGCTACACGGCCGACCGGAGCCGGGTGATCAGCCACCTACGGGACAACGCGATCACGGATGCTGTCTTCCTCACCGGGGACATCCACTCCGGCTGGGCGTGCGATGTTCCCGCCGACCCGCTGACCTACCCGACGAATGGTGCATCCGTGGCCGCGGAACTGGTCTGCACGTCTGTCACCAGCGATAATCTGGACGACATCCTGGGGACGCAGCCCCGCACGGCGTCCGTTGCCGTCGAGGAAGCCTTCAAGGGGGCGAACCCGCACGTGAAGTACCTGGACTTCGACTCGCACGGATTCTCGGTCCTCGAGGTCACGCCGGGTGCCCTACGAATGGACTGGTACGTGCTCTCTGAACGCACCAGCCGTGCAGCGACCAGCACACTGTCCACGTCGTGGCAGGTTGCCGCGGGAACCCAGTCCGTGAGCCGCGTGCTGTGAGCGCCGGATCCCCGGTCTCTGACCGACGCCAGTTCCTGACCCTGTTCGCGGCCGGCGGTGCTTCCGTCGTGCTCTCCGTCGCTGCGGGAGACGCCGTTCCGGCGTCTGCGCAGACGACCGTCACGCCAAGCCAGACTGCGCGCACGCGGGTGTACGTACTCGTCGTGGACGGCTGCCGACCCGATGAGATCACTGCGGGACTGACCCCGAGGCTGGCGGCCCTGCGCGCCGGCGGAACCAACTTCCCCGGTGCCCGTTCCCTGCCGGTCATGGAGACCATTCCCAACCACGTGATGATGATGACCGGGGTCAGACCCGATCGCTCCGGGGTGCCGGCCAATGCGATCTACGACCGGGCGGCCGGCGTCGTGCGGGACCTGGACCGACCGAACGACCTGCGCTTCTCGACACTGCTGGACCGGCTCCGGGAGAAGGGCTTCACGACGGGCTCGGTGCTGAGCAAGAGATACCTCTTCGGTATTTTCGGTGAGCGCGCAACCTATCGCTGGGAGCCCTCCCCACTTCTCCCCGTCACGCAACACGCGCCCGACAGTGCCACGATGGACGCGCTGATCGCCATGGTCGACAAAGTGGACCCCGATTTCGTGTTCACGAACCTCGGCGATGTCGACAGGGTGGGACACGCCGATGTCACCGGCACGACGGTGCAGGCCGCCCGGACCGCCGCGCTGAAGGACACCGACAACCAGGTCGGCCGATTCGTGGACCATCTCGTCGCTGCCGGTGCGTGGGAGAGCAGCGTGCTCATCATCCTCGCCGATCATTCGATGGACTGGTCCATCCCCGCGAACGTCATCTCCGTGGATCAGATCCTCTCCGCACGTAAGGACCTGCGCGCGCAGGTCGCCATCGCCCAGAACGGCGGGGCCGACCTGCTCTACTGGACCGGGCCGCCAGCGGCCCGTGACGCCGGCGTGGCCGAGGTTCGCGCACTCGTTGCGGCGCACCCGGGAGTGTTGTCGATCGCGATCCCGGCCGACCTCCGGCTGGGTGTCGAAGCGGGTGATCTGGTGGCGTACTGCCGGGCCGGCTGGCGTTTCTCCGATCCGTACGTCGCATCCAATCCCATTCCGGGCAACCACGGCCACCCGGCGACCGAACCTATTCCGTTCTTCGTGGCCGGCGGCAGTCCGCGGGTGGTCACGGGGGTCTCCTCCCAATTCGCCCGCACACTTGATGTCGCGCCCACGGTGGGGGCATTGTTCGGGCTCACCGCCCCCGCTGGCGGCTACGACGGGACGGCGCGCACCGTAGCCTTCGCCGACGGAAACGCTCGCCCGTAGTTCTTGTCGTCCGGGCGTGACAGAGTGGGACCGGTTGAACTTTGACCGATTCCACTTTTACGGCGAGACACAGGAGCGACATGACGGTCACACAGCCGTCCCCGCGCGGCACGACCGCCCCGCGCTGCGCCCCGTCGACGGGGCGAACCGCGGCGCAGGTCGCCATGGTCGGTGTCGTCGTCTATGTGCTCGTCGATATCGTGCTGCAGTTTCTCCCGCCGCACTACAGCCCGATCAGCGAGGCGGAGAGCAACCTTGCCGTTGGTCCCTTCGGCTGGATCATGAACCTCAATTTCGTTGGTCGCATGATCACGTGCATCGCTGCGGTTGTTGCCCTGTCGACTCTCGGGGGCACCGGGGTTCTGCGTCGGATCGGTCTGGGGCTGTTTTTTATCGGAGGACTTTGCTCCGGGGTCCTTGCCTTCTTCCCCACCGATATTCACGAGGCGGGCGAACCGGGCCTGACGGCGGAATCCGTTGCCGGTAGGATTCACCTCACCGTGGCCACGATCGGGTTTCTGGCAGCACTCGCCGGCATCTGCGTGCTTACCGCGTGGTTGTCGAGAAGCCGGGTGTTGCCGCGGTCGCGCGTCGCGGCATCCGGTTTCACCGCCCTTGGCGTGGCCGGAATTCTTGTTCTCGGCCTGAGCGTCACTGTGCTTCCCGGGCTGTTGGGGCTCGCCGAGCGGGTGTGCCTGATCGGCATTCTCGGTTGGGTCTTCGGCGTCTGCCGCACGATTGCGGCCACCGGCACGCTGACGCAGTCTGCGCGATAGCCCGCAATAACGCCCCAGCAACGCAGGCGGGGCCGGACAACGTCTTCCGACTCAACCACAACATTCCCGCCCTGCTAAGCGAACTGCAAGCGAATGAAGCTGGCGACCGGTTCCGGCGTGAAATAGCAGACGTGGCCCGCGCCGTCGATCACGTCGTGCCGTTCGGGATCGGTCGACCCTGGCCGTCTCCGGATCCGGGTCAGCTCCTCGACGATCTCCTGGAAGGCGCGGTGCGACGTGCTGCCGCAGGCAAAGCGGATGTCGGCGTCCGAGCGTGCGAGCTGTGCGGTATCAACGGTTTCGACCGTGAGCGGCATGTCCCCGCGCACGAAGTTTTCGGCGAGCGCCGCGCCGCGCCGCGAGTACCACTCCATCCCCGCAGGGGCATCGAGCAGGCCGGCGAACACGGCGGCCATGGCGCCGGTCCAATCGCCGGGGTGGGAGGCGAGGTGCCGGTCGAGTGACTCCACGGAGCGAGCCGAGAGGGCGCGTCCGGACTCCGACTGTTCCAAGTAGCCGGGCTCGTACGCGATGACCCGGCGCACCAGCTCCGGGTGTCGCAGGGCCAGCTGCAGCGCCACGATTCCGCCGGCGCTGGCGCCGAAGACGTCGGTACCTTGCCGCGGGCGAACGAGTCCGAGCGTGCGGAGGAGTTCGGCGGCGTCGTCGGCGTGCTGCGCCGAGCCGCAGGGCCAGCCGTCCCGGCTGCTGCGAAGGGTGCCGCGCGCATCGTAGGTGACGACGGTGAACCCGGTCAGTCGCTCGGCGATGGACCGGAACATCTCGGCGTCGTCGCTGCACGCGCCGATGATCAGAATCGCCGGTCCAGTGCCGCGCAACTCCGCGTACAGCTGGCATCCGTTGACGGCGTGCCGGTTCGCGCTCGGTTGTTCACCCCCGGGCAGGGCGAAGGGATTGGTTTCGGGCTCACGATCCACCATGCGGGAATCATAGACCGCGCGGGCGAGGCCGGGACGTACGGTGGGGTGCCGACCGGATCCCCGGCCCAATCAGCCCCGACTATCCGGGAGCGGATGCGGCACCATGATCCTGGCTGCCTACGGCTACTGGCTGCGCGAAAAGGGCTTTTTGCGTAGCTGGGCGCTCCTGTGTGGTGTGCCAGAAGGTACACCCCACAAGAGGGTGCCCCGGAATGGGGGCACCTGTTGTGGCGCTCGTGAGCAATATTCAGTCGCGGCTAGTTTGTGCTCACTCGCTTGGCTACCCGAACCGGCCAGTGACAGATTGGAATAATCGTGAAAACCGTGACCCGAATCCGGGCTTTCATTAATAACATTCGCACCGACGAAGAGGGTGCCACGGCGGTGGAGTACGGTCTCATGGTTTCTCTCATCGCCGTCGTCGTCATCGGAACCGTCAGCGCAATCGGTGTCGCCCTGAACACCAAGTTCGGTTTGGTTCAGACCTCGCTCACCACCCCGTAACACGCACACCCGTCGCGTGGGCCATTGACCACACGTCCGTTGCCCTGCGCGTTTCCCAGGACTCTCGGTGCGTCGTTTCACGCTCGCTTGAGCGCTGCCTCATCGCTGTACCCGTTTGTGGAGCACAGGACACCCCACAGTCGACGCCCAGATTTGTCACGCTCGCCCTGGGACGGTTCATAGGTTTTGCGATCACCCGCGTCACCCCACAAGCACGGTCAATTCAGACCGGCTCCAGATAGAACGGAAAACGCGAAATGAAGTTCTACACCCAGATCCAAGCTCTCATCAACAGCATGCGCACCGACGAGGAGGGCGCCACCGCGGTGGAGTACGGCCTCATGGTCTCACTCATCGCTATTCTTGCCGCCCTGGCCATCGCCGGAGGATTCGGAGCGCTCGTCGGCATTCTGGTGACCGGGCGCAGGCTACAGGTCGTCACCGAGCTTGCGGGCGCGCCAGCGCTCCGCGAAGTCGCGGCGGGCAGGTCGGTTGTCGCTCGAAGCCGGGACCTGATTCCCCAGGGATACTTCGGCTGGCTTGAACGCCGCCGTGTGCTGGCCGGCCACCCGACGGATTGGGAGATTGACCGGATCCTGATCGTCAAACTCCTGATGGGAGTGGCCGGGGGGCTGCTGGCGGGGCTGTGGATCAGCGCGGACCCGGCACCGCTGCGCGTCGCGCTCGGCGCTCTTCTCGTCCTCCTGTGCTTTTTCACGCCCGACCTGCTCCTGCTCAGCCGCGGGCAGGAGCGGCAGCAGCTGATGCAGAACGCGCTGGCGGACACGCTGGATCAGATGACCATCGCCGTTGAGGCCGGCCTCGGTTTTGAGGCGGCCATGGCCAAGGCTGCCACGAACGGCAAAGGTCCGTTGGTCGAGGAGTTCATTCGCACCCTGCAGGATATGAGTATCGGTCGCACACGCAAGGCCGCCTCCCAGTTGCTCGCCGGTCGCACATCATCGACGGATCTGCGCCGGTTCACCGGGTCGGTCATTCAGGCTGATACCTACGGCATCGCGATCGCCAACGTGCTCCACGTGCAGGCCGGCGAGATGCGGCTGCGGCGTCGCCAGCGGGCCGAGGAACAAGCCATGAAGGTGCCGGTCAAGGTCATTTTTCCGCTGGTGTTCTGTATTCTGCCGGTCTTGTTCATTGTGCTGCTCACGCCGGCCGTGATCAGTATCGCCAAAGCTTTCTCCTGATTCTCAGGTGCGTCTGTGGAGGCCGTTATGGTGCACAAACGTGGACACTCGTGGCGGTTATCACGCGCGGGCACTGCCAAAAGTGCTCCCTCGCCGTAATCTAAGTACATGGTTGGCAAACGGGATGATGACGCGGTGAGCTGGGCGGGCGACGATGATCCAACGCTCGCGCCGGTCGAACTGCCCGAGGGGTGGACGACGCCGGGGCCCTCGTACACGCGGGACTCGGCTCGTTCCGCTGATACTGCTCGTATCGCCGGCTCTGCCGGTTCGGCTGACGCCGCGATTTCGGCGGCAGTGGATGACCCAGCCGACGAAAGGCCCGCGCAGAGCTCAGTGGCCCTGGTGGGCATGGGCATCCTCGGGGGAATGTACTTGCTCTATACGATTGGTTGGTTCATCGGGGTGGCCCGCATCGGCACCCCCGTCTCCGATCCGGTGAACGAATTCATGTTTTCACTCGGGGCCTGGCTCGCCGTCGCTGCGCCACTGGTCTGGTTCGGCGTGACCTTCTGGCTCACCACGAGCCGGCAACGAGCGCGCTTGCTCTGGCTGCTCGCCGGAGTCGTGCTGCTGGTCCCGCTGCCGTTAATCTTTGGAGCAGGAGTCGGCGTATGAGTGAAACCACCGAGCCCTCCCACGGAACCAACGGCGCAACCGACACCCATCGGCGCACGCCGCCGCGCTGGCTGCTGCTGACAATCGCCGGTTTTTTCGCCCTCTTCTACGCCTACGACGTGTGGGAGGCCATCGGCAACCTGGTCGGGCTCAACGGGCAGGCGCAGAGGCTCGGCACTCAGCTGAGCGCGCTCGGCTGGATCGTGCTCATTGGCGCAATCCTGATTCCGGTGGTCGTCTACGTGCTCGCGTATTGGCTCGGCCGCAGCCGCGCATTCGGTGTGCAGGCGCTCACCCTGCTCGTCGGCCTCTGCCTGGTTGCCGTGCTCTCCCTCGACATCATCGAGTTCTTCGGCCTTGGTCGCCTGATCGTCTGACACCGCGGACCCGCCGGATCAATTCCAGCGGGGTGATGTGCCGCTCAGAGGATGGCGAGGAGGATCAAAGCCATCAGGGCGAGCTGGGCGATTAGCCGGGGAACTAGTGGGATCGCGACACGTCCGAAGCGTTCGCGGTGACCGGCCGCGTAGGCGTTCGCGGGAAACACCGCGGCCAGAAAGATGATGAGGGCGACGCCGGCGGCGACCGTTGTCGGAGGATAGACCAGTCCGAGCCCGCCGGCTACTTCACACACACCGGTGAAGAGAACGAGGTTAATCGGGTTGGCCAGGCCCGCCGTGCGCATCCGTGGCGGAATCATTGCTGACATTGTGCGCTGCACCGAGGGCACGAAATGGATGATTCCGGCACCGATGAAGACAAGCGCGAGCACAAAGCGCAGCGCAAGTTGAAGTCCGTTGATTACGTCACTGCTCATGCGTCTATTCTGCAGCCAGTAGTCTGGCTGTGAGTGGCGCCCTCGGTCGCGGCACCAAACACGCCATCTAAGGATTTAATTTAGTGTCGAAGCCTGTTGTCCTGATTGCCGAAGAACTTTCACCTGCCACCGTCGACGCCCTTGGGCCCGACTTTGACATTCATCATGTAGATGGCACGGATCGCTTCGCGTTGTTCGCCGAACTTGCCACCGCACAGGCTGTTTTGGTGCGTTCCGCCACCAAGATGGATGCCGAAGCCATCGCGGCTGCGCCGCACCTCAAGGTCATCGCCCGCGCCGGCGTTGGGCTCGACAACGTCGACATCAAAGCCGCCACCGCGGCCGGCGTCATGGTCGTCAACGCACCCACCTCGAACATCATCTCGGCAGCCGAGCTGACCGTCGGCCACATTCTGAGCCTGGCCCGTCACATCCCGGCCGCCTCCGGCGCACTGGCCGACGGCCAATGGAAGCGCTCCAAGTACACCGGCGTTGAACTCTACGAAAAGACCATTGGCATCATCGGCCTCGGCCGCATCGGCGCGCTCATCACCGCCCGCATGCAGGCCTTCGGCACCAACGTCATCGCCTACGACCCGTACATCACTTCCGCTCGCGCCCAGCAGCTCGGTGTCACCCCGGTGACCCTCGACGAGCTGCTCGCCCAGTCAGACTTCGTCACCATCCACATGCCGAAGACGCCCGAGACCACCGGCATGATCGGTGAAGCCCAGCTCAAGCTCATGAAGCCGACCGCGTTCGTCGTCAACGTCGCCCGGGGTGGGCTCATTGACGAGGATGCCCTCCACGCGGCCCTCACGGCCGGCACGATCGCCGGTGCCGGGCTCGACGTCTTCGTGAGCGAACCGCCGACCGGCTCACCGCTGCTCGGCCTCGACAACATCCTCACGACGCCCCACCTCGGCGCATCGACCGATGAAGCCCAGGAGAAGGCGGGCGTCTCGGTTGCGAAGTCGGTGCGCCTCGCGCTCTCCGGCGAGCTCGTCCCGGACGCGGTCAACGTCGCCGGCGGAGTCATCGACCCCTACGTGCGCCCGGGCATCCCGCTGGTCGAGAAGCTCGGCCAGGTCTTCTCTGGCCTGGCCGCCCACAGCCCGCTCACGAGCGTCGATATCGAGGTTCGCGGCGAGCTCGTCGAATACGACGTCAGCGTGCTCAAGCTGGCTGCCCTCAAGGGCATCTTCACCAACGTGGTCAGCGAGACCGTGTCATACGTCAATGCTCCTTTGCTCGCCGAGCAACGCGGCATCAACGTGCGCATGATCACGGATGCCGAGTCGCCCGAGTACCGCAACGTGATCACCCTGCGCGGCGCTCTTGCTGACGGTTCGCAGGTATCGGTCTCTGGCACGCTCACGGGCACCAAGCAGATCGAGAAGATCGTCGAGATCAATGGCTACGACGTCGAGGTTCCGTTCGCTAAGAACCTCATCGTCATGCTGTACACCGACCGCCCCGGCATCGTCGCGGTCTACGGTCGCGAGTTCGGCGAGGCCAACATCAACATCGCGGGCATGCAGATCGCCCGCCACGTGGCCGGCGGCAAGGCGCTGAGCGTGCTGACGGTCGACACCGAGGTTCCGGCCGGGTTGCTCGCAGCGGTGCGCACCGCGATCTCCGCCGAGATCATGGTGGAGATCGACCTCACCGAGTAGGTGCGTGGGCCGTAGTTTTGTTGGTCGAGCTGGCCCGACCATTTCGCGACGGGTTTGTGGTCTCGACAGGCTCGACCGACGGGTGCTGGCTCGACCGACGGGTGCTGGCTCGACCGACGGGTGCTAGGGCAGCAGACGGGAGATCACGGCGATGAGGCGGTCCATGTCGGCGGCCTCGGGCGTGAGTGACTCCGGCCCGGCCAAGGACGAGTTCACGTAGAGACCATCGCTGATGAGCATGATCGTCTGGGCGACATCCCGGTCGTGCACGGTGTCTTCGATGACCGAGAGCCAGCGCCTGCGGATGTCGCCGAGAATCTGAATGGCCCGCGGATGCCGCCCCTGGGCGAGCCGGCTGCTCGCCACGTAGGCGCGGTCGAGAGGGCTGCCACCGTGCACTGAGGTGCGTATGAGATAGTCCACCGGGCCGGCTGGAGCCGAGCGAATATTCTCGGCATCCGTTGCCGCGAAAGCGTCGAGACGCTCAAGCTGGCCGTCGACCAGGGCGTCTTTCGATCCGAAATGGTAGAGCAGACCGCCCTTGGAGACCGAGGCGGCGGCAGCGACGGCATCGAGTGTCGCTGACCGCTCGCCGCCCTCGATCAGGAGCTCCTCGAACGCGTCGAGGAGACGATCCCGGGTTGAAGCGGGCCGGGCGGGCAGGGTCGCGGGCATGCAGTCATGGTAACGAACAACAGTCGGAGGCATTCGACAACTATACCGTCTAGACGGTATAGTTGGGACGTTCCCACTTTTGGTGCCCAGCCGGGTGTCCGGGAACTCAAAGAAAGCGACTGAGATCGTGTCTGCCCCCATTTCATTGCCCAGTGGCACCCGTATCGTCCGCGCCGGAGCGACGCCAGGCGCATCCGCCGCAGAGGCGCGGCACGACCGCCGCCGCTGGTGGGCGCTGGCCGTGCTCATGCTGCCGGTGCTGCTCGTATCGATAGATAACACCGTGCTGAACTTCGCGTTGCCGGCGATTTCGACCGCGACGAAACCGACCGGCGTGCAGCTGCTCTGGATGGTCGACATCTACCCGCTCGTCCTGGCCGGTCTGCTCGTGGCCATGGGCAGCTTCGGCGACCGCATCGGCCGCCGTCGCCTGCTGCTCATCGGATCGGCCGGGTTTGGTGCGGTCTCGGTTGCGGCGGCATTCTCGCCGACCATCGAATGGCTCATCGTCGCCCGCGCCGTGCTCGGTTTCTTCGGCGCCATGCTGATGCCCTCGACCCTGTCGCTGCTGCGTTCCACCTTCACCAATCGCGACCAGCGTCGGTTGGCGGTCGCCATCTGGGCGACCGGTTTCGCCGCCGGAAGCGCCCTCGGCCCGGTCGTCGGCGGAATCCTGCTTGAGCACTTCGCCTGGGGTTCGGTGTTTCTGCTTGCGGTGCCCCTGCTGCTGCCGCTGCTCGTGCTCGCGCCGCTGTTCGTGACTGAATCGCGTGACCCGCACCCCGGCCGCATCGACATCGTGAGCATTGTGCTCTCGCTCGCGACCATGCTTCCGATCGTCTATGGCATCAAATCGGTCGCCCAGTACGGGCCGACTGCCCTGGCCCTCGCCCCGATCGTTGTCGGTCTCGCCCTCGGTGTCTGGTTCGTGCGCCGCCAACTGCGCCTTCCTAACCCGATGCTGGACATGAGCCTGTTTCGCCTCGGCGCCTTCAGTGGCGCCGTGGTGATCAACCTGCTCAGCGTCACCGCCCTGGTCGGATGCCTGTTCTTCGTCTCGCAGCACCTGCAGCTCGTGCTCGGCCTGTCGCCCCTGGCGGCAGGACTCGTGCTCGTGCCCGGGCTCGCCGCGATGATCGTCGCGGGGCTCGTGATCGTGCCGATCGCTCGGCGGGTGCGGCCCTCGCGGGTGGTGCCGGTGGGGCTGTTCATTTCGGCCGCCGGCTTCGGGTTCATTGCCATCACCGGTGGTCGGATCGACGCGGCTGGTATCGCGATCGCATTCGTGCTGCTGGGCATCGGAATCGGCGCGGCAGAGACCATCTCGAACGAGCTGATCATCGCCAACGCTCCCGCTGACAAAGCGGGCGCGGCATCCGCTGTGTCAGAGACGGCCTACGAACTCGGGGCTGTGCTCGGTACCGCGGTACTCGGCACCATCCTCACCGCCTCGTACCGCAGCGCCGTCGCCCTGCCCGACACGCTGACCCGCGCCCAGGAGCACGCGGCGGGGGAGACACTGGGCGGCGCAGTGGCCGTCGCCGAGCAGCTGTCGGCCGGTGCCGCCCAGGCGCTGCTCCAGTCGGCGCGGCACGCCTTTGACAGCGGTGTCGGCCTGGCAGCCTGGATCGGGGTCGCCCTCGTGTTGAGCGCTGCACTCGTCGCCGTCATCTCCCTGCGCCGCGCCCGGTAGTCGGCGTATCCCCGGTGGCGGGTGTCAGGCGCCGGTGCCAGCTTCAGCCACCCGGCGCTGCTGCAACCAGGGAATGAGGCCGCCGGCCAACAGCATTTCGATCTGCCGTGTGGAGAGCCGCTGCCGTGCTGAGTATTCTTCGTTCCGGGTCTGATTGTGCACAGACATCTCGGTGCCGGCCAGAAGGGACTCCCGAATGCCGGTGATCACGAGCACGTCGCCCTGCTGAATGCGCTCTCGGTCGGCAGGGTCTACAAATTCAAGGGCGAGCACGCCGAAGTTAGCGAGGTTCTGCCAGTGAATCCGGGCGAATGAGACGGCCAGCACAGCACGCAAGCCCAAGAATCGTGGCGTGATGGCGGCGTGTTCGCGTGAGGAGCCCTGCCCATAATTGGCGCCCGCGACAATGACGTGGCCGGTGGCATCCCGGGTTTCCTCCGCCCGAGTCGGGTAGGTCGGGTCAACCTGGTCGAACGTGAATCGGGCGAGCTGGGGAATGTTGCTGCGATAGGGCAGAACGCGCGCGCCGGCCGGCAGAATCTCATCCGTTGAAATGTCATCGCCCACCTTGAGGATGACGGGGGCCGCGATGGTATCGGCCAGGGGCGTGAACATGGGCAGTGATGAGATGTTCTCGCCCTTGACCAGCTGTACCTGCATCGCCTCTGCGAGCGGCAACGGCGCTTCCAACATGCCCAGGTTGACACTGGACGTCGCCGGAAATTCGAGCGCTGGGTAGGTCAGACCGTACAATTCTTCGAGATCTCGGGGGTCAGTGATCGTACCCGTGAGCGCGGCGGCCGCGGCCGTCTCCGGTGAACACAGGTAGACCGAATCTTCCTTGGTGCCGGAGCGGCCGGGAAAGTTGCGTGGCATTGTGCGCAGGCTGATGCTCCCATTCGCGGGCGCCTGACCCATTCCGATACAGCCCATGCAACCCGACTGGTGCAGTCGCGCGCCAGCCCCGATCAAGTCCAGGGTGGATCCCATCAGGGTCAAATCCTGCAGAATCTGCCGCGAGCTGGGGTTGACGTCGAACGAGACCCCCGCGTGCGATTGGCGCCCCTTGACGATGGCGCCGACGATCGCGAAGTCGCGCAGCCCCGGGTTCGCCGACGAGCCGATGACAACCTGGGCCACCGGTCGACCGGCGACTTCGCTCACCGGCACGACGTTGCCGGGCGAACTGGGCAGCGCGATCAGCGGCACGATCGTGGACAGGTCGATTTCTTCATTGACGTCGTAGGTGGCGTCCGAGTCGGCCAGGAGTTCGACGAAGTCGCCAGCGCGCGCCTCGGCGGTCAGGAACGCGCGCACCTGCTCATCTGCGGGAAAGACCGTGGTCGTCGCACCGAGTTCAGCGCCCATATTGGCGATGACGTGCCGGTCCATCGCGGTGAGGTTCGCCAGGCCCGGACCGTAGTATTCGACGATGCGGTTCACGCCGCCTTTGACGCCATGACGGCGCAGCATCTCCAGAATGATATCTTTGGCACTCGTCCACGGTGGGAGCTGGCCGGTGAGGCGCACACCCCAGATTTCGGGCATCCGAATGTAGAGCGGTTCTCCGGCGATGGCGAGTGCGACTTCGATACCACCTACGCCAATGGCCAGCATGCCGAGTGACCCGGCCGCCGGGGTGTGGCTGTCGGAGCCGACCATGGTCTTGCCCGGAATGCCGAAGCGCTGCATGTGAGTCGGGTGTGAGACGCCGTTACCGGCCTTGGAAAACCACAGGCCGAAGCGTTGGCAGGCCGAGCGCAGAAAATCGTGGTCTTCGGCGTTCTTACTGTCGGACTGCAGCAAGTTGTGGTCAACGTACTGCACTGAGACTTCGGTGCGGGCACGATCCAGGCCGAGCGCCTCGAGCTCCAGCATGACGAGAGTTCCGGTGGCATCCTGGGTGAGAGTCTGATCGATGCGCAAGCCGATTTCGGCACCAGGTGTCATCTGGCCGCTGAGCAAATGTGAAGCAATTAATTTCTGGGCGACATTGTGTGACACTGGAGCCTCCTTGCTCGAACACCGTCGAGAAGTTCTCGATAGTGGCCTTCCTGCGAAGTGGTTCGCAGCAGTATCAAATCTAGGACAGCACGTGCGGAACCGCCAGCGCCAGGCAAAGTAAACGCGCGCGCTCCCGTGGTGGGGTTATTGTAATCAGTACGATGTTGTAGGTTGAAAAACCACCCCTCGCGTGAATGGAGCCCAGCCACCATGACGTACGTCATTGCTCTTCCCTGCGTTGATGTGAAGGATCGGGCCTGCATTGAAGAATGTCCGGTTGACTGTATTTACGAGGGCGAACGGATGCTGTACATCCACCCCGATGAGTGCATCGATTGCGGTGCCTGTGAACCCGTGTGCCCGGTTGAAGCGATTTATTACGAAGACGATCTGCCGGAGCGTTGGGCTGATTATTACCGGGCCAACGTGGAATTCTTCGAAGACATCGGATCCCCGGGAGGGGCCGCCAAAGTGGGAGTATTTGCGCAGGATCACGCCCTGATCGTCGCGCTTCCGCCACAGAATTGAGTACCGCAGGCTTCGTTTGAGCCGGGACCTCGTTATCGGATCTTGGCCACCGTGAACAGAATCGCCGAATCCTCAACCGCTTCAAGCGCGTGACGATCCTCCGGAACGATCAGCAGATCGCCCGTTGATCCGGTCCAGGACTTCTCACCGGAGGTCAGAATCACGCGGCCGTGGAGAACAAACAGGGTCGCCTCACCGGGGCACTCGTGCTCTTCCATCTTGGCACCGGCACGGAGCGCGATCACAGTCTGGCGAAGGGTACGCTCATTCCCCCCGTACACGGTCTTCGCGCTACGACCACTGCTCCCTTGCCGAGCATGATCCAACTCATGACGCACCAGGGCAGTCAGCGACGATTTCATCATCAGGCACCTCTCTTGCGTTCCGCTTTGCCGGCGGACGTGTGCCTCAGCATACTGTTGCGTTCATAAATTCGTCCACGAACGTGGCGATGATATCCTTGCCGACAGCACCACGCTGGTCGATTTGCGGGAGTACCTGCGGATGCGAGTTCTCGAGACGAAATAGGGGCCAGACGAAATGGTGGTGCACGTTGCAGCTAGTCGAACTCGTTGATGAGCACGGCCAACACC
Source organism: Cryobacterium sp. (assembly GCF_026786305.1). Lineage (GTDB taxonomy): Bacteria > Actinomycetota > Actinomycetes > Actinomycetales > Microbacteriaceae > Cryobacterium. Next base: position 32,877 of record NZ_JAJAYI010000023.1, on the reverse strand, counting down.
AGGGCAGCCTGGAAAAAATAGCCGCCCACACAGCCCCGGGCCGACTACACCGTGCCTTCTCCGTATTCTTGGTTGATGACTCCGGTCGGGTACTTCTCCAGAAGCGGGCAGCGAGTAAATACCACTGGCCCGGCGCGTGGTCAAACTCCTGCTGCGGGCATCCGCAGAGCGCTGAAACGGTCATCGACGAGGCCGTTGCCCGCGTCTATGACGAGCTGCGCATTCGTGTTCGGTCAGCCAAACAGCTGGGGCTGGTGAGCTATCGTTTCGAAGACTACAAGACCGGCCTTGTTGAGCACGAGTTCAACCATGTGATCGTTGGCTACTACTCGAGAACCGCGACGTGGAACCCGGAGGAAGTTTCCGATATTCATGCGGCGAGTCCGGAGGAGCTCGCACCCTGGCTCGAGGACAAAGACGTCACGGGCTGGTTCTGGGATGTCTACCACGTCTTCGCGGAAAATATTTCTCAAGAAAGCAACACAATCCGCTGACTACCCCGCCTGAAGGCGCGTCGCGGGCGGTTGGACCGGCGCGCGAATCTCGGTCAGGTACGTGGTGTACCCGGCCCCGCGCATTGACGCGGCAACGGCCGTGGTGCGGTCGGGGTCGGCAATGGCGATCATCGCGCCGCCACCTCCTCCGCCAGTGAGTTTTGCTCCGAGAGCACCGGACCGCCGGGCAATGTCGACCAGCGCTTCAAGGGATGGGCTCGACACCTGCAATGCGTTCAGCAAGCCTTGATTGATGTTCATGAGGTCGCCGAGCTCGGCAATATCACCACGCTGCAGGGCGCCAACGCCAGCCAGCGCCAAACTGTCGATCTGCTCGAAAATCGCGTCGTACCGCGCGGGGTTCTTCGCCCAGGCGCTGCGCACAATGCTGACGGTACCCGCGGTCAACGATCGCACTCCGGTCAGCCCTATGATGACAGGAATCGGATGCGGCGGTGAGACCACCGAGAACTCCGCCGCTCGAGCCCCGTTGGCCTTGCGGAACAGAATCGGTTGGCCAAAGGTCGCGACGGTGTTGTCGATGCCCGAGGGAGTGCCGTGCACGATCTGTTCGCATTCGAACGCGAGCGCACTTACCTCGGCCTCGGTCAGGGCAATATTGAAGCAGCGGGTCATGGCGCGAATGATACTGACGGCGAGGGCGGCGGATGCCCCCAGCCCACTGGCTCGGGGAAGGTTGGGGAACACCTCGACGCGCATACCGGTGTCGGTAATGCCCAGTCGCTCGGTGATCAGGGCAACAATGCGAACAGGAAGGGCGGAATCGGCCGATTCGGGAGAATCTGAGCCGGGAATGATCAGTTCAACTCCCGATGCCGCGCGGGTCACCTGGGCGCTGATCGACAGCCCGATCGGTGCGGCGATGGCGTGGTAGCCGTACACCACGGAGTGTTCACCAAACAAAATGATCTTGCCGAATCCGGCCGCCCCGGAACCCGAAGCTGCTTGGGTGGCGGCGGGGCGAGACGTGGCTCTGGCAACCGGCAGTGTCAGGGGTGCGCTGGGCTGCGCGATGGGCTGCGCGATGGGAGGCACGATGGGCGGTGCACTCGCAACCGGCGCCGGGCTCGCCGCGCCGCCGAGCGACTCACGGCCGAGCGATTCACGGCCGAGCGATTCACGGCCGAGCGATTCACGGCCGAGCGATTCACCGCCGAGCGATTCGAGAATGTGCCTCGCATTCCACACCTTGACTTCGCCACTGGCGACCAGCGCGTCGACGACGTCGTTGAACCTCACACCCTGGGCACCGGCGGCGACCGCCACGCTGCGGGCATGTAGGCGCATGTGCCCGGACTGAATACCGTCGGTCGACAACGCCTTGAGCGCAGCCAGGTTTTGGGCCAGGCCGACAGCAGCCATCACCTGCGCCAACTCCGCCGCCGAGTCGACCCCGAGAATTGTGTGTGCAATGCGGACCAGGTCGTTGGATTCCACCTGGCCACCGACAATGCCGACTTTGAGGGGGATTTCCAGTTCGCCCACGAGGTCGCCCCGCTCATGCTTTGACCAGGACGTCAGGGGAGCATAGTGTCCGCTACGCGCCGCATAAGCGTGCGCGGCAGCCTCGATCGCCCGCCAATCATTGCCGGTGGCGATGGCGACAGCGTCGATTCCATTCATGATGCCCTTGTTGTGAGTAGTGGCCCGGTAGACATCCATTGCGGCAAATTCGCTGGCCAGAATGATGCCATCTCGAACCCGCTCGGCCGAGAACCTGCCTGAACCGAGCCGTGCGAGGGGAATCACGGCGCGTGCGCGCACCATTGCCCGGTCGGTGAAATTTGAGAGGATGCGCAGAAACACATGCCCGCCCGTGATTTTTTCTATGAGTGGCGCGACCGCTTCGCACATCGTGTTGACCAGGTTGGCGCCCATGGCATCACGGCTGTCGACGATGAGATGTACCACGAGTAACTCGCCGTGCTCCGCTGTGGCGCCGCGCAGAAACACTTCGAGATCCGTGGCGCCGCCGCCGCGGCCGACCATATTCGGATGCTGATCGTTGGCCAGATTGAGAATCGCACTTTTATCCTGCAGCAGGCGGTCCCTGGCCGCCTCGGGGTCGATAACGTCGAGCACCTGCACCTGCCCCAGCAGCAAGGGGGTCTCGGCGACGCTGATGAACCCGCCGGAGCGCGAAATCAGGGCGGCGGCCGAACTGACGGCGGCAATGACCGAGGGCTCCTCGACCACCATGGGAACCAGATAATCCCGTTGGTTGATGTGAAAATTCAGACCAAGACCCATCGGCATTGAAAACACCCCGATGACGTTCTCGGTGAGTCGGTCGGCTGTTTCCACATCGAGGCGGTAGCTGTCCGTGGTCAGGGCGGCAAAGTCACCGTCTCCGATGATTCCGCGGTCGTGGAGAAGCTGCAGCCGTTCCGTCACGGTGAGCTGGTAGAACTTGGACAGGTGGGTGTTTTTCACAAGAAGTCCATTGTGCCGCGCATCGAGTCAATGTCGGCGTCCGTGTTTATCCCGGCGGCGCAGAAAGCGAGTGGCACGATGTGTGCCTGGGCGGCCAGGAGCGCTGCCGCCAGGTCACGCGCGGGAGCACCACGGCGCGCGAAGGCGAGCCCGACGTCCCCGCCGCCGGCCCCGGACGATTTGAACACGCCTCCGCTCTGTGCCGCCAGGGCATGCAACTCGCGGTGCCGGTCACTGATGATGCCGGCTCCGGCGTGTGCATCGAGAGTCTCCAACGCCTCGAAATACTCCGAGGTCAGGGTCAGAAACGTATCGGCCGAACCCAGCGCTGCTGTGGCCCGTTGGGCCAAAGCGGTCAGTCGGGCCAGATCGGCGCGGTAGCCGGCATCGTTGCGCTTCGCGTACTCGGATACGCGACCGACCAGCTCGGGCGTGCTGCTGCCGGTTCCCGTGACCACCACCATCATGGTGAGATCCTCCGGCCACGCGAGGGCGGCCAGTGAGGCGGCCTGGGTCACCGTGGCTCCCCGCGAATAGCTAATGAGGCCGCCGTTCACCGCGGCGGCCACGTCGGCACCGCTGCCGACACCATCCTGCGCCTGGCGGTGGGCCGCAACGGCCACCTCGAACAGGGCTCCTTTGTCGAAGTTCAGCGATCGAACGTGAGCCAGACCGGCGGTCAGCGCCACCGAGACAGCCGCGCTGGAGCCCAGACCCAGCTTGTAGCCGCCCAGCGAGAGTTCGCTGCTGTCGATGCTGATCGAGAGTGCACGAGGAGCAGCGGTTGACACGGCGGCGCCCGACTCGGCGACCGCTCGGCGCACCGCGTCGAAGAGTCGCAATTTCTCGCGGGTGGACCGATCGAGGGCAGGGGGCAGGGCCCCATCGGGCTGCAGGCTGAGGTTATGGATTCCGAGGCCGGGTGCGTCGAGAAGCCAGCGCTCGGAGTCTGATTCTTCAATTCGGACTCGAACGCGACGGTCAACCGCTGTGAGCAGTGCCGGTGCACCCTCCAGCACCGCATATTCGCCGAGCAGGAAGAGCTTTCCGGGAGCGGACGTGTGGATCATTCTTGCGCCCCCATGAGGTACGCGCCCGGCCCGAGGGCACTTGTGCGGGTCTCCTGCACACCGGGTGTCTCGGCCAACGCTCGCGCCACCAATGCTGCATCCGCGGGTGCGCACAGGGCTTTCACCTGGGGACCGGCATCGATCGTGAAGTACACCGCGATGCCCTGCTGACGCAACTCGTGCACCGTGTGCATCGCCGCGACCGTGCCGGCATTCCAGTAGATCAGGGGTGGGCGGCTGGTGAGCATCAGCGCATGCAGTTTTAGACAACTATATTCGGCCAGCTCGCCCAGTCGGGGAAAATCGAGTGTGGCGATGGCGGCTCGCATGTCGGCGAGGTCGTTCTTCGCTGTGTCGACCCAGGCCGGGTAGAACGGTGACGTTGCCCGGCTTCCGGCCATACCGAGCGTGGACGACACCGTCTTGGCCGTGTGGGAGGTAATGGCCACGACCACGCTCAACGGCCAGGGGTCCGTATCCAGAACGGGCTCGGCGAAAGCATCCATACCGTCGGGACGAGTGCCGGTGTGCATTTCGACGTAGCCGCCGTAGATGGATCGCGCGGCTGACCCCGACCCGCGGCGAGCAAGTATTGACAGCTCACGCGTGCTCGGCGTCAACCCTGCAGCCGCGCTCGCTGCCACTGCGAGGGCTGCGAATCCTGATGCCGACGAGGCCAGGCCGGCGCCTGTTGGAAAGTTATTGGTCGAAGTCACCCGGGCACGAAACGACAGGCCAGCCCGTTCCCGCACGAGATTGAGCACCCCGAGTACACGCTTCGACTGGGTCCGCTGGTCATTGAGCCAAAACTCGTCGTGACGGAGGCCGGGAACAAACGTCACCCGGGTATCGGTCGAGAGCGCATCGAGTGTGATCGAGATCGACCCAACGGCAGGAACGTTCAGCGCCTCGTCACGCTTGCCCCAATACTTGATGAGGGCGATATTGCTGTGGGCGCGAGCTGCGGCGCCGGTAGGACCGCCAACGGGTGTATCCACAGTTGTGCTCCGATCGGGTCCATCAGATTCTACCCGGCGCGAGGAGCGGCTCCCGCTGCTCGCCTTCGAACCTGCGGCTTGCTAAATTGATTTAGCGTATATTTTTCTTTCAACCGATTATCTAGACAACTCGAAACGGGCACTGTTGGCACCTGGAATTAGCGGAATGTCCCTGTATCTGCCGCCGTATCGCGTGCAGTTGGAGGACTGGTGTCGGTGGAATGACGAGCCGTGGAGCAAAGTTCGTGCCGTGGTGGGGCGTTCCTTCCGCATGCGCGGCCCGCAGCACAGCATCTACACGCTCGCCGCCAATGCGGTCTGGCGGTTGATGACCGACTACGACATCGATCCGGCCCAAGTGGGATTTCTGGCTCTCGGCACGGAATCATCCACCGACAACTCTGCCGGTGCTGTGATCATCAAGGGCATGATCAATGACGCCCTGCTCGCCAACGGCCAGAACGAGCTGGCTCGGGACTGCGAGGTTCCCGAGTTCAAGCAGGCCTGCCTCGGCGGCGTGTACGGGGTGAAGGCTGCGCTGCGCTATTTGGCGACGGATGGAGTCGGCCGGCAGGCCATTGTCGTGTGCGCCGATGTGGCCGAGTATGCGATTGGTTCCACCGGTGAGCCGACGCAGGGTGCAGGCGCGGTAGCCCTGCTCGTGAACGGCGACGGGGACCTGCTGGAGGTAGACCTCGCGGCGGTCGGCAGCGATTCGCAGTACCGCATAGCCGACTTCAGAAAACCCTTTGCCCGTTTTCGGCAGCCGCCACGCGACGATGGTCAGATGCAGGACCTCCCCGTTTTCAACGGTCGCTACTCCACGACCTGTTACATTGACGCCACCCATCATGCGATGGCCGCGATGCTGAGGAAACGCCCGGGCCGGAGTCTTGACTACTTCGACGAGGTGGACGCAGTGTTCATACACCGCCCGTATCACCGCATGCCAGCGACGGGGTGGGTCATGTCGTACCTGTTCGAGCTCGCGGCTGACGGTGCGGTCGGTCAGGCACAGCTGCGCGAGTACGCCGCGGATGCCGGCCTCGACGACGAAGCGGTGCTCGCCGAGCTGCGGGCCGACAACCCATTCGAGGCGCAAGCGGCCGGGGACGGCGATGCCTACCCATGGGCGCGAAAGCTGCGTGGGCACCTTCTGCACACCGAGGTCTGGGATCGCCTCATTGAGAGCAAGTTGTCGCTGGGTGCCGAGGCGATGAAGGACCTCGGCAATTTGTACACCGGCGCGCTGCCGGCCTGGCTGGCCGCCGGGCTCACCCAAGCCCAGCAGGGCGGCATCGACCTGGCCGGTCAGGAATGGCTCGCCCTCGGGTATGGCAGCGGAGATGCCGCCGAGGCGATCCCGATGCGTGTCGCCGCCGGATGGGAGCAGGCTGCCGCCAAGATCAATTTCGAGGCGTCACTGTACAGCCCTGTTGACCTCACCCAGGAGCACTACCTCGCCCTGCACGAGGGGCGGCCCAGCGACCTGCCGCCGCTCGTACCGCACGACGAATTCGTCATCGATCGGGTCGGCACGGCGGATGGCCCCGGATTCTACGACCTCGGCATCGAGTACTACAGGTTTGTGCGCTAGATCGACGGGCGGCGCTGCCCGGCCGGATGCAGAGGTTAGGTGACCCTGACTGGACAGTGCTCGTGAATTAGGTCACACTCGTGTTGTGTTAATAAATGAGAGTGACGCCACCTCTGCGACCGCCACCCGCGACCGGGTGCGTCTGACCCTCGCCCAGGACGGCCCGGTCACCGCCGCCGACCTCGCCGCCGGCCTCGGGCTGACGCCGGCCGCGGTGCGCCGCCACCTCGACGCGCTCACCGAGCAGAACGCGATCGAGGAATACGACCCGGCCCTCGGCGAAGCCAGTAACCGTGGCCGTGGTCGCCCCGCCCGCGCCTACGTTCTCACCGAAGCCGGGCATGCCGGCCTGGAACACCACTACGACGAGATGGCCGCCTCGGCCCTGCGCTTTCTCGCTCAGCACGCCGGCGCGGATGCCGTCGCCGCCTTCGCCCGCGAACGCGCTAACGGGCTCGTTGCCCGTTATTCCGCCCGCGTGGCTTCGGCTGACGATAACGCCGCAGCGCGCGCAGAAGCTCTCGCTGCGGCGCTGACCGCCGACGGCTTCGCCGCTTCTATTCGACCCGCCGACGACGGACTGCCGGTACCCAGCCAGTCTGCCCGTAGCCTGCCGGCAACGGGCCTGCCGGCAACGGGCCTGCCGGCAACGGCTGTGCCCACGCTCGGCATGCAACTGTGCCAGGGACACTGCCCGGTTCGGCACGTCGCCACCGAGTTCCCGGCGATTTGCGATGCCGAGACCGAGGCCTTCTCGCGGCTCCTCGGAGTACCCGTCGAACGCGTGACAACCATGGCCAACGGGGAACACCTGTGCCGCACCGTTGTGCCACTGGATGGGCCCGCCCCCTAGGCGTTCTCCCAATTCAACACCCGTGCACCGGGCGCCGGGTGATCTTCCGGCATGCGCCGGCGAAGTCGGCGAAGTCGGCGAAGCGCAGTCCCAGGTTTTTTTCAACACGTGACAAGGAGACAAAGATGAGTGCACCTACGACCACGGTAGGTATTTCCGATGAGGTTCGTGAGCTCGCCAACCAGGAGTACCAGTACGGATTCAGCACGGATCTCGAAACCGAAGTTGCCCCCCGGGGCTTGAGCGAAGACATCATCCGGCTGATCTCAGCCAAGAAGAACGAGCCGGAGTGGCTCCTCGACTGGCGGCTGAAGGCGTATCGGCACTGGACAACACTGACGCCTCCCACCTGGCAGCACGTCTCCTATGGGCCCGTTGATTATCAGGACATCATCTACTACGCCGATCCGCGGCCGAAGAAGACGGTAGCGAGTATGGACGAGGTCGACCCTGAACTGCGGGAGATGTTTGACAAACTCGGCATCTCGCTCGGCGAGCAGGAGCGGCTGAGCGGCGTCGCGGTGGACGCGATCGTTGATTCGGTGTCGGTCGCCACGACCTTCAAAGACAAACTGGCAGCGGTCGGCGTGATCTTCTGCTCCTTCTCCGAAGCTGTGCAGGAGCACCCGGAGCTGGTGCGACGCTACCTCGGCACGGTCGTTCCGTATAACGACAACTTCTTCGCCTGCCTGAACTCTGCGGTGTTCACCGACGGGTCGTTTTGCTACATTCCCAAGGGCGTGCACTGCCCGATGGAGCTCTCCACCTACTTTCGGATCAACGCCGTAGACACCGGGCAATTCGAGCGCACCCTGATCATCGCCGAGGACGCTGCGTATGTCAGCTATCTCGAGGGCTGTACGGCTCCGGTGCGGGACAAGAACCAGCTGCACGCCGCCGTCGTCGAACTCGTCGCTCTCGATGATGCGCAGATCAAGTATTCGACCGTTCAGAACTGGTACCCCGGCGACGCGGATGGCAATGGTGGTGTCTACAATTTCGTCACCAAGCGGGGTATGGCCTCCGGGAAGAACGCGAAGATCTCCTGGACCCAGGTCGAGACCGGTTCAGCGATCACCTGGAAGTATCCCGGCGTGGTTCTGAAGGGCGATAACTCGGTCGGTGAGTTCTACTCGGTGGCCTTGACCGCCAGGCGCCAGCAGGCCGATACCGGCAGCAAGATGGTGCACATCGGCAAGAACACGAAAAGCACCATTATCTCGAAGGCGATCTCGGCCGGTCACGGCCAGAACACCTACCGGGGCCTGGTAGACATTCGCCACTCGGCTGTCGGGGCTCGCAACTTCACCCAGTGCGACTCGCTGCTGATCGGTAAGGACAGCGGCGCGCACACCCTGCCCTATATCGACGTGAAGAACCAGACCGGGCAGGTCGAACACGAAGCCTCAACGTCGAAGATCGGCGAGGAACAACTCTTGTATTGCCGTCAGCGCGGCATTCCCGAGGAAGAAGCCGTCTCGATGATTGTGAACGGGTTCTGCCGTGAAGTATTCAAGATGCTGCCGATGGAATTCGCCGTCGAAGCCCAAAAATTATTGACCGTGAGTCTAGAAGGAAGTGTTGGCTAATGCTCCACATCAAGGAATTGCACGCCAGTATCGACAGCAAAGAAATTCTCCGTGGGGTGAATCTTGACCTGAAGCCGGGGGAGGTGCACGCAATCATGGGGCCCAACGGGTCGGGCAAGTCCACGCTGGCCAGTGTGCTGATCGGCCGCGACGGCTATGACGTCTCCGGCAGCGTTACCTACGAAGGACAGGACCTACTCGCGCTCTCACCCGAGGAACGAGCTGCGGCCGGCGTATTTCTGGCCTTCCAGCATCCGGTGGAAATTCCCGGTGTCGGCAACATGTACTTCATGCGCACTGCCCTGAACTCCCTGCGACGCCAGCGTGGCCAGGAAGAGCTCGACGCGGTGGACTTTCTCGCCCTGGCCCAGGAGCGCATGAAACTGGTCGAGATGGACCAGACCTTCATGAGCCGATCGGTGAATGAAGGATTCTCTGGCGGCGAGAAGAAGCGCAATGAGATTTTGCAAATGGCGATTCTGGAGCCCAAACTCGCCATTCTCGACGAGACCGACTCGGGCCTCGACATCGACGCGCTGCGCGTCGTGGCCAGCGGCGTGAATGCCCTGCGCAGTGAGGGCAGGACCATGCTGGTCATCACCCACCATCAGCGACTTCTCGACTACATCGTGCCGGACTTCGTGCACGTCATGGCCGCAGGTCAAATCGTGCATTCCGGCGACAAGGACCTCGCCCTCGAACTTGAAGCCAATGGGTATGCGGGCCTGACGCCCGGCTCCGCGCGGGTCGGGGCGACAGCATGACCGCGGTGAAAGTTCCAGTGCGAGCAGCAGGGGGTGTTCTCTCAGAGCTGTCGCCGGGGCGTGATGGCCGCGATCTGGGCTGGCTCGCCGAGGCACGCCTGAAAGCCCTCGAATGGGTCGGTAAGAATGGCTTTCCGTCTCGGAAAGACGAGGACTGGAAGTACACCGCGCTCGACGGGATCCTGGCCGTGCCGTTTGTGGCTGCCGGGGCGGGGCCTGGCCCCAGGGTCACATTAGACCTCATCAACAAGGCCGCGATCGATCTCGGCGGCCCCCGCCTGGTCTTCGTCAATGGTCACTTCTCGCCTGAGTTCTCGCGACTGACCGGGTTGCCATCCGGTGCCGTCGTCACGACTCTGGCAGCCGTACTGGAGACGAGCCCGGACCGGCTCAAACCGTTCCTCGGGCATACGCCGGGAGAGCACCACGCCTTCGCTGCCTTCAACGACGTCTTCGCCGAGGACGGCGCGTTCATTCACTTCACGAACGACACGGTCGTTGATGAACCGATCCAGTTGGTCTTCTTCTCCGATACCGAGGGTGTTCCCTTGATGACGAGCCCGCGGTCCGTCATCATCGCCGACTCCGGGAGTCGTGCGACGATCGTTGAGACCTATGCCGGTCTCGACGGCGATGTGTACTGCACGAACGTCGTCACCGAGGTTGTTCTGGCTGAGAATGCCCGGATCGATCACTACAAGGTGCAGAACGAGCCCACCACCGCCTTCCATTTGGCTTTGCTCGACGTGCGCCAGGCTCGTGGCAGCCAGTTCGCCTCCCGCTCGGTGATGCTGGGGTCCAGTGTCGCTCGCCACGAAATACGGGTGCGTCTGGAGGGCGTTGAGGCCGAGGTAAGTTTGGACGGCATTTACCTGCCCCAGGGCGAGCAGGTTCACGACAACACGATCTTCGTCGATCACGTCGCGACCAACTGCACCAGCCATCAGCTCTACAAGGGTGTGCTGGACGATCGTGGGCACGGCGTTTTCAACGGACACATCATGGTTCGGCACGGGGCCGATGGGACCGATGCCAACCAGAAGAACAAGAACCTTCTGCTCAATGATCGCGCCCAGGTGGACACCCGGCCGAGACTGGAAATTTACACCGATGACGTGAAGTGCACGCACGGTGCAGCGGTCGGCCAAATGGATGATGAGGCGCTGCTCTACCTGCGCACGCGCGGTCTGCCGTTGGAGAGCGCTCGGGGCCTGCTGGTGTATGCCTTCGTGCAGGAGATGGTGGATCGAATCGAGTTGGAGCCGCTCCGCGCGTCGCTGGAGGCGCTCGTGTCCACTCGGTTCGGAAGCGGTGCCCATCGAGTTCAGCAATGAGTACCAACGTGGCAACGGGCACCAGCATGGCGGGGCTCTACCAGGAGATGATCATCGAACACGCCCACAGCCCGCGGAATCTTCGCCAGCTGGAGGGAGCGCACCAGACCATTGAGGCGTTGAATCCCCTGTGCGGTGATCATCTGACCCTGTATGTGCAGCGCGACGGTGACCGCATCGCCGATATCGCATTCGAGGGCGACGGATGCGCCATTTCGAAGGCATCCGCTTCGCTCATGACGAGTGCGGTGAAGGGTCTGCAGACCGACGAGGCTTTCGCCCTCTTCCGTCGTGTGCACACCATGCTCACCACGAAGCCTGAGGGGGCTGGCCCCCCGGACGGTGTGGGCAAACTCGCCGTACTGTCGGGCGTGTGGGAATACCCGGCACGGGTCAAATGTGCAACTTTGTCCTGGCAGGCCTTGCACAGCGCTCTGAAAGAAGGCGCCCCTCACGAGGGTGCCGTAAGAGGGGGCGCACCCATGACGGGTGACCTCCAGAACGGAACGGAGTGAGCCGCATGGACTCAGGCAGATATAGAATCTTTGACCTTCCGCAGAGCTGCCAGGCCACGGTCATTCCCGGTGGGCAGCCGATGCTCCTCCAAGAGGGGGAGCAGGTCGTCGTCACGCAGACTCTGGGGGGAAGCGCGACAGTGCAAACCTCGATGGGGTACCTTGTGCGAATCAGCGCCGAGGATTCTGCAGCGCTCGGACTGACGGATCCGGTCGCCGAAACCGTGCTTGTGGACGGGGCGCCCTTTGACATGGAGCAGGTCATGGGGCAACTCAAGAACGTTTTCGATCCCGAGATCCCCATCAATGTTGTGGATCTGGGGCTGATCTACGGGTGTGAAGCGCAGCCCCTCGAAGATGGTACCTACCGAATAGACATCAAGATGTCAATGACGGCACCGGGCTGCGGCATGGGGGACGTGCTCAAGAATGACGCGCAGGCCGAGGTCAAGCGGGTCCCCGGAGTGAGTGACGTCGATGTTGAGCTGGTGTGGGAGCCACCGTGGGGTCAGGACCGCATGTCGGAGGCCGCCCGCCTCCAGCTCGGAATGTTCTAACCCGCCCGCGGCCCAGCGTCAGTGGCGACCGCGTCCAGACGCCCGAGGCCGGGTCGTGCGGAGCTGCCGTCCACCACGAATCACCACGAATCACCACGAATCACCACGACAGTATTGACCACAGAGAGATCATTTTCATGCGCAGTCGCGCCCGCAACCGTTCCCCCCTGCACACCAGCTCTCGTCGCCGCGGGCGAGTCTTCACCGCGATTGCGGCTCTCGCCACGGCCGCACTGCTCGCCGGATGCTCCACTTCACCGGCGCCGTCGGCCAGCGACGCGTCGACGCTCACCTACGCGATCTCCGGCGGAACGCTCAGCTCCGGCAAGATGGACATTCACTCCTCCGCCTTCCAGGTGACCGCGCTCGTCATGCGTAACTCCTTCGACTCGCTCGTCTACCAGGAGACCGACGGCACCTTCGTACCGTGGCTGGCGAAGTCATGGGTCGTCTCCGACGACGGCCTGCACTATACGTTCACCCTGCGCGACGACGTGACGTTTCAAAACGGCGAAAAGTTCAACGCCGCCGCGGTCGTAGCGAACTTCGAGCACGTCGTGGCTCCCGAGACCGCGTCAGCCGACGCGGCCAGCCTGATCGGCTTTGCCGAAACCGGCGGGTACTACGCCGGCACAGAGGCCGTCAATGAGTACACCGTGCGCGTAGATTTCACGCAGCCATACGCTCCGTTCCTCCAGGCGGTCAGTACGGCCAAGCTGGGCTTCTACGCGCCCGGAGTCTTGAAGACCAAGGCGGCTCAGCTCGGTGCCGGCGGTCCCGATATTTCCGTCGGAACCGGCCCTTACACGCTCACGTCGTACACCCCCGATCAGGAGATCGTCTTCACCGCGAACCCCGACTATAACTGGGCACCAGAGGGCAGCACCCACCAGGGCCCGCCCGAGATCGAGACGCTCAGGTTCAGGATTCTGCCCGAGTCGTCGGTGCGCACCGGCGCGCTCACGAGCGGTGACGCGCAGATCGCCAGTGATATCGCTCCCAACACGGTCAGCCAGATCGGTGATGACTTCACGGTCGAGAAGATCGCGATGCCCGGTCTGCCGTACTCCTTGTTCCTCAACCAGAACAATACCCAGGCTCCGGGCGGTGGCGTCTTTGCCGACCTCAACGTGCGCCGGGCGTTTGCGCTCGCCATCGACATCGACCCGGCCGTCAAGACCATCTACCAGGGTCAAGTCGAACGCGCCTGGAGCATCCTGACACCGACGACACCGGATGCCTACGACGCAACCCTCGAAAACAGCTGGTCGTTCGACCCCGACCAGGCCAACGCTCTGCTCGACGCGGCGGGCTGGACCGAGCGGGACCCAGACGGTTACCGCGTGAAGGACGGCGCCCGGCTGAGCGCCCGCTGGCTCGCCTGGACTCCCGTCTCGGATGCCAACGCGAGCCTCGGCGATGTCGTGCAGTCCAACCTCAAGGAGGTCGGCTTCGAAATCGTGCGCGACAACCTCGAGGTCGCCTCGTACTACAAGGAGTTCGAGAAGCGCAGTTACGACCTCTCGGACTGGAGCTTTCCAAGCGTCGATGCCGACGTCTTGCGTGCGCACCTGCACTCCGGCGGTTACAAGAACGGGTCGTCGGTGAGCGACCCCGCCGTTGATGCCCTGCTCGATGGCGCGGTCGCCTCGAGTGACCCGGCCGTTCGCGCCGGTCTCTATGCCCAACTGCAGCAGTGGAACGCCGAGCAGGTCGCGATCGTACCGATCTCGGTGTCGTCGGCGATCACGGCCCACAGCAGCGCGATCACCGGGCTGACCTTCGACCTGTATGGGCAGCCGCTGTTCTATGGTGCGTCGCTGACCTCGGCCGGCTAAGCGCTGCGTTGGGCCGGTGAAGAACTCGGGACTGCGCCTGTTCGGGCGCCTCGGCGGCATGGTTCTCGTCGTCTGGGGCGCCGCGACCGTCGGGTTTCTGGCCCTGCGCCTGGTACCGGGCGACCCGGTCGACGTTATGCTCGGCGTCCACGCCGAGGTCAGCGAGCGGGTGCGCGCTGAGGTGCGCGCCGACTGGGGCCTCGCCGAGCCACCGTTCGTGCAATATCTGGCCTACCTCGGGCGTCTGCTTCGCGGTGACCTCGGCACCTCATACCGCCTGCAGAGCCCGGTCGGCGAGGTCATCGGGGGCCAGCTCGCCCCGACCGTGCAGCTGATGGCGCTCGCGATGGTCTTCGCCCTCCTGCTCGCCCTCGGGTCGGCCCTGCTCGCCCGCGGTCCCCGCAGCAAGGCGCTCCTGTCGCTGGTGGAGCTGTTCGCAGTGTCGTCGCCAACGTTTTGGACCGGGCTCGTGCTGATCACCGTCTTCGGGTTCGGGCTGGGCTGGTTTCCGGTGGTGTCGACCGAGGGGCTCGCCGCGCTGATTCTCCCGGCCGTGACCCTCGCGCTCCCCGTTGCGGGAATCATCAGCCAGGTGTTTCGGCAGGGGCTGGAGGCCGCATCCGCTCTTCCGTTTGTTGAAACTGTTCGTGCGCGCGGGGCCAGCCACAGCCGGCTGGTGCTGCGGCACACGCTTCGGCATGCCGCTGCCAACAGCATCACGCTGACCGGGTACATCGTCGGCTCCCTGCTCGGCGGCTCGGTGCTGGTCGAGACCGTCTTCGCAAGGCCCGGCCTCGGGCGGGTCGCGCTCAACGCCATCATCAACCGCGACATTCCGATCGTGCTCGGCATTGTCGTGCTCGCTGCGGTGGTCTTTTCGGTGATCAACCTGCTGGTAGACCTGCTCTACGACCGCGTCGACCCGCGCCTGATGACCGCGGCGGTGTACTCGTGAGGCGGGCATCGGCGCTGATCGCCGCATCATTTCTGCTGCTGCTCGTCGTGTGCACGCTCGCGCCGTCGCTCCTCACCTCGGCCGACCCGCTGCAAACCGACCTCGCGGCCGCCCTCGAGGCGCCGAGCCTCGCGCATCCGTTTGGTACAGACCAGGCCGGCCGGGATGTTTTCGCCCGCGTGCTCTACGGATCGCGCTACTCGCTCGCCATCGGTTTCGGCGCGACGGCGATCGCGCTCGTCGTCGGCCTCGCCATCGGTGCGCTCGCCGCGTCGATGCACCGGCTCGGCGACGGTGTGCTCTCGCGTGCCATCGAAATCGTGATGGCCTTCCCGGAGTTTCTGCTCGCGCTCATCGTTATCGCGATCATCGGGCCGGGGGAGGCGAGCCTGCTTGTCGCCGTAGCCATTGCCGTCATGCCTGCCTACGCCCGGGTCGCCCGAGTACAGACCCTGGTCGTCACGCGCGCCGGATACGTCGAGGCAGCCCGTACCCTCGGCGTGCCTCGCACTGCAACGCTGCTGCGGCACGTCGTTCCCAACACGCTCGGCCCGCTGCTGTCGATGGCAACCATGGGCGTTGGTACGGCCATCGCAGCGGCAGCTGGGCTCAGCTTTCTCGGCCTGGGGCCGAAACCACCGACGCCGGAGTGGGGGCTGATCCTGTCGGATGGGCGAAACTTTCTGGCAACGGCCTGGTGGATCGCCGTCTTTCCCGGCCTCGTGATCACCGCGACCGTGATCGCGACGAGCGTTGTCGGGCGTTCCCTGCACGCGCCGCAGAAGCGCAGGCGCGCATGATCGAGGTGCGAAGCCTGCGCGTTGAGCTGCCGGGCGCTGCAGGCACCGCCGTCGACGGTGTGTCATTTTCGATTTCACCGGGGGAGTGCCTGGCCATTGTCGGCGAGTCAGGGGCCGGCAAGTCGATGCTCGCGCGGGCGCTGATCGGCCTGACCCCGGCCGGCGCCGTGGTCGCCGCCGACCGCCTGACCATCGGCGGCCTCGACGTGCGGGCCTATGGCGAATCAGACTGGCAAGCCCTCCGCGGTGGGGTCGTGAGCCTGGTCAGCCAGGATGCTCTCGTCGCCCTCGATCCGCTCCGCCGCATTGGCCGTGAAATCGCCGAACCGATCGAGGTACACGAGAAACGGATGCCCCGCGCAGCGCGCGAGCGCCGCGTTCAGCTCCTGCTGGCGCGGGTGGCATTGCCCGAGCCGCTACTGCGGGCGCGGCAGTACCCGCACGAACTCTCCGGCGGCCTCCGTCAGCGTGCCCTGATCGCCGCAGCCCTGGCCGCGGGCCCCGCGCTGCTCATCGCTGACGAGCCGACGACGGCCCTCGACGTGACAGTGCAGGCGAGGATCCTGCGCCTGCTGGCTGAGCTGAAGGAATCCGGGATCGCCGTGTTGCTGATCAGTCATGATCTCGCTGTCGTCCACAGCCTCGCCGACCGCATCGCGGTCATGCAGCATGGTCGTTTTGTCGAGGTCGCCCCGGCTGCGACGTTACTCACTGCGCCCCAGCATCCGTACACCCGTGAGCTGCTCGCTGCGGCAGCGCAGCACCGTGCAGCCGTGGTCACTGAGCCGAGTCAGGCCGCGGCGCCGGTATTGTCCGCGCATTCTTTGGTCAAGTCGTACCGCAGCACAGGGCGCGTGGTGCGCGCCGTCGGCGACGTGTCGTTCGATCTTGCCGCCGGAGGCACGGTCGGCATCGTGGGCGAGTCCGGCTCGGGGAAAACCACCGTCGCGCGCCTGCTGCTCGGTATCGAACGGCCCGACACGGGCACTGTGCGGTTGCACGGCGAACAGTGGAGCGATGTGCCCGAGTCGAAACGCCGGGTTCGGCGTGCGCAGATCCAGCTGATCCATCAGGATTCACTCGGTACGTTCGACCCACGGCACTCGATGCGGCGCGTCCTGGCCGAGGCCGTCGCGCTGGACCGATCAGTGTCGCGTACGGCGCGGCCTGGGCGAATCCTGGAGCTGCTCGCCCAGGTCGAGCTGCCGGAGACCCTGCTGGGGCGGCGCGCCCACCAACTCTCCGGTGGGCAACGTCAGCGGGTGGCGATTGCCCGGGCACTGGCACGCCGGCCGAGCATTCTCGTGCTCGACGAGCCGGTGTCGGCGCTCGATGTGCTGATTCAGGTGCACGTGCTCGACCTGCTGGTGTCGCTGCGGCAGCAGCTGGGGCTGGCGATGGTGTTCATCTCGCACGATCTCGCGGTCGTTCGCGGCCTCTGCGATCAAGTTCTCGTGATGAAAGACGGGCAGGTCGTCGAGCAGGGTGCCACCGAGGCCCTGTTTAGCAAGCCGCAGCATCCGTTCACCAGGGAGCTACTCGGCGCCCATTTCGCGGCACTGGCCAATGGACACTAAGTCGGCAGAGCTGAGTTCCGAGACGTCCGACGGTCGTCTGCGGCAAAAGTGGGCTGACAACGGGGTGGCCCCAGGGCATGGTCGTCCGCCTCGGCCGCACCGCCGGGGGAATCGATATTGTGGAAGAATTTTACGTTGGCGGTGTACTCGTCCGCCCACTTTTCGGGTACGTCGTCGTCGTAAAAAATTGTCCCTATCGGGCACACCGGGCATCGACACGGGTAAGGCAACCCTCACTGGACTACGGCCGAGAATTAGTTCACGCTCATGTTGTGTTAACAGCTGATGTAGACCGCATTCCGACTGGCAAATCGCTCACCGAGCGATTGGACGCGTTGCCGTTCACTCGTCGCCACGGCTCGCTCCTGGCCGGTTCCGGGATTGGCTGGGCCCTTGATGCCTTTGATGTGGGGCTGATCTCGTTTGTGATTGCACAGCTGTCCGTCACGTGGGCAGCCGATGCGTCGGCCTTGTCGTGGGTTGCGTCGGCGGGGTTCGCCGGAATGGCCGTTGGAGCTGCCCTCGGCGGTCTCCTCGCCGATAAGCTCGGGCGCAAACAGGTGTTCGCGCTGACTCTGCTGCTCTACGGAGCCGCCACCGGCGCATCCGCTCTGGCCTGGTCCGTGGGAATCCTGTTGGTCTTGCGGTTCATCGTCGGGTTGGGCCTCGGCGCAGAACTTCCGGTGGCGTCGACGCTGGTGAGCGAGTTCGCACCGCGTCGCATCCGCGGACGAATTGTCGTGCTGCTCGAAGGATTTTGGGCCATCGGATGGCTGGGCTCCGCCGTCGTGGGATATCTGGTCATTCCTACCAGCGCCGACGGTTGGCGCTGGGCACTGCTGATCGGAATGCTGCCAGCGGTGTGGGCCGTGTTCGTTCGCCTGCGGCTGCCCGAATCCGTTAGATTCCTGCAATCCCAGGGGCGACATCGCGAGGCAGAACGCATCGTGGTGCAATTTGAAGCGTCGGCTGGCCTCGCCTCGCCACCGTCCGACAGTACTCGTGACGTCGTCGACCGTGAGCCGAGTGCCGGGCACGCACCGAACGCACGGACGGCCCTGCGCTTGGCCGATCTGTTCTCGGCAGAATTACGCCGCCGCAGTATCCTGATCTGGCTGGTCTGGTTTCTGGTCAACTTCTCGTACTACGGCGCCTTCATCTGGCTGCCGACCCTGCTCGTTGCGGCCGGGTTCCCGCTCGTGAAGTCCTTCGAATTCACGCTCATCATTACCGTTGCCCAGCTGCCCGGTTACGTCGCGTCAGCGTATCTGGTGGAAAAATGGGGACGCCGCATCACCTTATCCACGTTCTTGATCGGCTCAGCGGTTTCGGCAGTGGCGTTCGGCTTCGGCGCCGTCAACGTTAGCGACGTGCAGATCATCGGGTTCGGTATGCTGCTGTCGTTTTTCAATCTCGGAGCCTGGGGCGCCCTCTACGCGATCACGCCCGAGCTCTACCCGACCCGCTTGCGTGGATCCGGTTCGGGATCCGCAGCCGGATTCGGCCGCATCGCGTCGATTGCGGCGCCGCTCGTCGTGCCGCCGCTGCTCGTTCTCGGTGGGCCGATATTGCTCTTCGTCGTGTTCGGCATTGTCTTCGTGCTCGCTGCCGTTGCGGCGTTCGCGCTACCCGAGCTGCGCGGCGAGGCGTTGCTCGAATAGGGAGTGTGCGGAACGATCGGCGACCCCATTCGGGGACGTTCCCTGGCCCGCTCGTCGACTCGTTAGTCGGTGGACTCTCCGGCGGCCTGCTTCACCTCGCGGACCACGTCCTCAAAGAAACGGACTTCTTTCTGGATGCTTGCCACCTCCCGCGGGATGTATCCGGCTTGTTCGAGTTCGTTCTGCATGGCTGAATAGACGCGCAGATACGTGTCGATGGCGTCATAGAATTTCAGCCTCCGCGGCTGGTTTTTCGCAACCGCGTCGACATTGGTGCGAATGCGGGAACTGAAGTAGTTCACGTAATCGCGTGCCAACTTCGGCGGACTGACGGGCTCGCACACTGCCCACAATGCTTCGCGCGTCTGTTCCAGCGCTTGCCGGCCAACCGCTTGCTGGTCGTTCACCTGCTGGTCGTTCACCTGCTGGTTGTCCACGGGCGCCGTCACGCCGTCGGTCGGGGAAACCGCTTCCGGTACCATTTTCTACTCGACTCGGGCGACGGTGCGGGTGCGGGTGACGACGATGTTGCCGCTCGTTGCGTTCGAATAGGCGCAGTTCTGGTCGGTGGCCTGGGTCAGTTCGGCATGGCGGTCGGCGGGCACGTTGGGTGCCTGGATGACCAGCCCAACGGCGAGACCGAAACCGCCGGACGCGTGGGCATTTGCGGTGTACTCAATTTCCATACCTGTGCCTATCACAGTGAGCTGGACGCTGCGTGCAGTATCTGAGCGCCGCGCTTACCGGTTACCGCTCCTAAATGTCGTCGACGGAGTTCTCGCGACGCGTGACCTGCTCGCCGTTCGCCGGGTCGGCAATCGTGCGTGTCGTGCTGACGCTGCTGCGCCGACGCGTCATCAGGACGATGCCGAGAACAAAGATGACCGCACCGGCCCCCATGAAGATGTAGCCGACCAGGTCGAGGTTGATCCAATCGACCGTGATGTTGAGGGCCCAGACCAGAATGGCACCGACGACGAACAGGAAGATTCCGAGTCCGATACTCATGATTGCCCACTTTCGGTTGGGGATAGGTAGCACCCAGACTAGACACATCTACGACGGCAGTAGGGTTTGACTAGAAGTTTTTTCTCTTAGGCGCTCGGAGTCGCATGTCTCGCACAGTCAAGCTCGCCGTCATTCCCGGAGACGGAATCGGTCCAGAAGTCATTGCCGAAGCAGTGAAGGTACTCGATGCCGTCACCGCGCACGATGATGTGACCTTTGACCAGACCTTCTTCGAGCTCGGTGCTGCCCGGTTTCTGGCGACCGGTGATGTGCTCACCGACCACAACCTTGCGGCGATCAAGACTCACGATGCGATTCTGCTCGGCGCTGTCGGCGGAGTACCAGGCGATTCTCGCCTGAAAGACGCGAACATCGAACGCGGTCTGTTGCTCGGCTTGCGTTTCTCGCTCGACCACTACGTGAACCTGCGTCCCTGCGTGATCTACCCGGGTGTCACGAGCCCCCTCAGCGCCCCCGGCGCCGTCGACTTCATCGTCGTTCGCGAGGGGACAGAAGGACCATACGTCGGCAACGGCGGTGCCATTCGCCGCGGTACCCCGCAGGAGGTCGCCAACGAGGTCTCGGTCAACACCGCTTACGGGGTCGAGCGGGTTGTGCGCTATGCCTTCGAAACGGCGCAGGGTCGCCCCCGCAAGCGCCTCACCCTCGTGCACAAGACCAACGTGCTCGTCTTCGCCGGCAGCCTCTGGCAGCGTCTGGTGAACGAGGTGGCGCTCGAATACCCCCAGGTCACGGTTGATTACCTGCACATCGACGCCGCGACGATATTCTTCGTCACGAATCCGAGTAGGTTCGATGTCTTGGTCACGGACAACCTCTTCGGCGACATTCTCACCGACCTCGCGGCGGCAATCAGCGGCGGCATCGGTCTGGGGTCCTCCGGGAATATCAACCCGACCGGTGAATTCCCCAGCATGTTCGAGCCCGTTCACGGTTCGGCTCCCGACATCGCCGGCCGGCAGCTCGCCGACCCGACCGCGGCCATCCTCTCGGTCGCTCTCATGCTTGACCACCTCGGTCTAGCGGATGCGGCGGGGCGGGTCACCGAGGCCGTCTCCGTCGACCTGGCCTCGCGCTCGGCGGCCTCGGTGCAGAGAAGCACCGCCGACATCGGCGACGCGATCGTGAACCTTTTGAAAGACAGGGTATTGAAATGAGCACTGCCGTTACCTATCCGCTGAACTTTGCCCTGACGCCGTCAACGAGCGCGCGAGCAGAGGCCGAACGCAACGAGATTCTCTCGGACCCGGGTTTCGGTAAGCACTTCACCGACCACATGGTCACGATCGACTGGACCCTCGACCAGGGATGGCACGACGCCCGAGTCATTCCCTACGGCCCGCTGCAGCTTGACCCGGCCGCGTCGGTGCTGCACTACGGCCAGGAGATCTTCGAGGGGCTCAAGGCCTACCGCCACTTTGACAAATCGATCTGGACCTTTCGGCCAGAGAAGAACGCCCAGCGCATGCAGCGTTCAGCGCGCCGGCTTGCCCTGCCCGAACTGTCGGTCGAAGATTTCGTCGAGTCGATCAAGCAGATGCTTGCGATCGACGGCGACTGGGTGCCGTCGGCCCCCGAGACGAGCCTGTACCTGCGCCCGTTCATGATCGCCAACGAGAGCTTCCTGGGCGTGCGCGCGGCGCATCGCGTCGGCTTCTACGTCATCGCGAGCCCGGCCGGAGCCTACTTCGCCAACGGCGTTGCCCCGGTGAAGATCTGGCTATCGACCGAGTACTCGCGCGCCGGCCGTGGTGGCACCGGGGCGGCCAAGTGTGGCGGCAACTATGCAGCATCGCTGCTGCCCCAGATGGAGGCCAACGAGAACGGATGCGCGCAGGTGCTATTTATGGACGGCGAAACCGGTAGCAACGTCGACGAGCTCGGCGGCATGAACGTGTTCTTCGTGCACGGCACAGACACCCTGGTGACCCCACGCCTGACCGGTTCGATTCTTGAAGGTGTCACCCGCGACAGCATCATGCAGCTGGCCCGCGACCGTGGCATGACCGTGGAGGAGCGCACGGTGACCCTTGGCGAATGGAGCGACGGGGTGGCATCCGGTGAAATCACCGAGGTGTTCGCCTGCGGTACCGCCGCCGTGGTCACCCCGATCAGTCAGCTCGTCGGCAAGAACGTCTCGATTGGCGACCCCGATGCCCCGGCCGGCGAGATCACCATGTCGCTGCGCCAGGAGCTCACCGATATTCAGTACGGCCGCCTGCCCGACCGTCATGGCTGGATGGTGCGGCTCGACGCGTAGACTGATCCCTTTTCACGATTGAGCTCGTGCACGAGCGAGCTTGTGCACGAGTGAGCTGTGCAGGAATGAGCGGAGAACCATGAAGATTGCGCGATTCAGCCACGAGGGCGCCATCGCGTTCGGCATTGTCGACGACGACGAGCTGGTCGTGCTGACCAACGACCCGATGTTTGCCGGATTCGACACCACCGGCGACCGGGTCGCGCTGGCCGATGTGAAACTGCTCGCACCGGTCATTCCTCGTTCAAAGATCGTCGCCGTCATGAGTTCTTCTGCCGAGCCGGTATTCGTGCTGAAACCCAACACCACGGTCGTCGGTCCGGGCGATGCCATTGTGCTGCCCAGCGCGTCAGATCGGGTCGAGGTCGATGGCCAACTCGCGATCATCATCGGCAAGGTCGCCAAAAACGTCTCGGCAACGGACGCCCCCAGCCGTGTCTTTGGCTACACCATCGCAACGGTCGTCACCGCGGCGGACCTTGCCGACGGTGACCCCACCCGCGCCGGCGCCTACGACACCTTCTGCCCGCTCGGCCCGATTATCGAGACCGACTTCGATGAAGCGGCCACGCCGCTGAGCGGGCTGATCAACGACGAAGAATTTCAGGCAGTGGAGCTCGGCAGCGACAACGCGACGCCCACCGAAGAGACCGTTGCGGCGCTTGTCGCGTTCGCTTCGAGCGTGTTCACCCTGCTGCCCGGTGACGTGATTCTGGCCGGCCCGATGGACACGGCGGCGGCCATCGTCGCCGGTGACACGATCACGATGTCGATTGCCGGTATCGGAACGCTCGTCAACCCGGTGGTTCGCCTGGCCTGATTCAGCGCTCAGGCTGGCAAAATAACCGTTCCACACTTACCATTGTTCCAAAATTAACAGAGGAGCCTCGTGGTGTCATCCACCCTCAGTACGCAGATCCAGCTCGTGAACCGTCCTGTTGGCTGGCCCACACACGCAGACTTTCGCACCGTGACCGTCGATCTGCCGGAACTTTCGGCTGGGCAGGTTCGTGTCGCGAATGAATTCGTCTCCGTCGACCCGTACATGCGCGGACGGATGAACGACGTCAAAAGCTATGTGCCCCCGTTCGCCATCGGCGAGACGATGACCGGCGGGGCCGTCGGTCGTGTCGTCGCCTCGGCCAGTGAGGCGTTCGCCGTCGGCGACGTCGTCACCCACCAATACGGCTGGCGCGATCTGGTGCAGCAAGATGCCGCCGGATTCCGCGTCGTTCCCGAACTCCCCGGTATACCGCTGTCCGCCTATCTCGGCGTACTCGGTATGACCGCACTCACCGCGTACGTTGGTCTGCTCGAAGTCGCCCGGCTGAAGAAGGGCGACACCGTGTTCGTGTCCGGAGCAGCAGGCGCCGTCGGCAGCATGGTCGGCCAGATCGCCCGGCTCAAGGGCGCAAAACGCGTAATCGGCTCCGCCGGATCGGCCCAGAAGGTTGCCCTACTCACCGGCAAATACGGTTTCGATGCCGCCTTCAACTACAAGGACGGGGCGGTCAGTGAACAGCTCGCTGCTGCGGCTCCGGATGGCATCGATGTGTACTTCGACAACGTTGGCGGCGAGCACCTTCAGGCGGCCCTGGCCGCTTTTCGGGACGGCGGTCGGGCGGCCATGTGCGGCGCAATCTCCCTGTACAACAGCACAGACGCCCCGGCCGGCCCGAACAACTTGTCCAACATCGTCACCCGGGGTCTGACCCTCACCGGCTTCACGGTCGGCAACTTCTGGGATCACCTCCCGGCGTTCTCCGCCGAGATGGCCGGCTGGCTTGCCTCTGGCGCGGTCGTCTTCGACGAGACGATCGTCGACGGCATCGACAACGCCGTCGATGCGTTCCTCGGTCTCATGCGCGGTGAGAACATCGGCAAGATGGTCGTGCGCACGCGCGGGCCTGTTACAACGGTCTGATCCGACCATCACTGTGGCGCGCGATTCCACGCACCATTCCAAGCACAATTCCACGCACGATTCGAAGCACGACCGCACCGGAGGAACCATGACCCACGTACTCTTCGTCGTCAGCGCCGCTGACCACTGGACCCTCAATGATGGCAGCCTGCACCCCACCGGGTACTGGGCTGAGGAACTCGCCGAACCGCACCGCCTGTTTACCGCCGCGGGATGGCAGATCAGCATCGCCACGCCCGGCGGTGTAGCTCCGACCATTGACGCCGGCAGCCTGCGTGCCGATGCGGCCGGCGGAGAAGACCGCGCGGGGCAGATCATCGACTACATCCGAACCATTTCTGGTCAGCTCGACGAGCCGCTCAGTCTCGATGACATCACCGTTACCGACTACGACGTGGTCTTCTACCCGGGCGGACACGGCCCGATGGAAGACCTCGCCGTCGACGCCGTCTCCGGGCGCGTCCTGACCGAAGCCCTCGACAGCGGGCGCATCGTCGGTGTGCTCTGCCACGCTCCCGCTGCTCTGCTCGCAGCCACGCGCGCCGACGGCAGCTGGCCATTCGTCGGCTACCGAATGACGGGCTTCACCGACGCCGAAGAGGTTCTCGTCGGGCTGGCCCCGAAGGCCCCGTGGCTCGTGCAGAGTCGACTGGTCGACCTGGGCGCCGATTTCATTGCCGGCGAATCGTTCGCCTCGCACGTGGAGATCGACCGCACTCTCTACACCGGCCAGAATCCGGCATCCTCTGCTGCCGTCGCTGAGGCGATCATCAGCGCAGTCACCGACGCGCAGTAGGCGGTGTGCCGGTTCAGATTTCCGCACTCGGAGTGCGCGTGAGCGTGGCGCGCCAGGACTGAATCCAGCGCTGCCAGTCGGCGAACATCGGTCAGCGGTCGAGCGCGCGGAGGGTGTCCGCGACGTCGTCCTCGTCGTTCCAGAGGTGAAAGGCGACCCGGGCTCGGCCGGCTCGGCCCGACGCGGTGAGACCCGCTTTGGTGAGTCGGGCGAGATCGTGGCCAGCGGCATCCGGCCAGCTGACAATGGCCTGCCCGAGCCGTTTGATGCCCAGGCCATCGCAGAGCGCATCGCCGAGGCTCGTGGCGTGGCGCTCGACCTCGACCAGGTCGAGCCGATTGAACAGGTCGATGGCCGGTTCGGCGCCGACCCAGCTCGGCCAGGCCGGGGATACGTCAAAGCGGCGGGCATCGTCGGCGAGCCGCATTGCCGGGCCATAACAGGATGCCCACACGTCCTGCCCGGCGTACCAGCCGGCGTTGATCGGGGCCAGCTGTGTGGCCAGACGCTCGCCAACGGTGAAGAACGCGACCCCGCGTGGTGCGCACAGCCACTTGTAGCTATGGCAGATCGTCGCGTCGAACAGGCCGGCAGTAACAGGCATCCACCCGGTCGCCTGGGTCGTGTCGCACAGCGTGAACGCGCCGTGACGCGCCGCTGCGGTGACAATCACGTTGGAGTCGCAGCGGGTTCCGGTCGCGGACTGCACGAGCGACCACGCTACGAGCCAGGTATTTGCGGTGACACTCGCTGCGAGTTCGGCCAGAGCGACCTGGCGCACGGTCACGCCGCGGTGGGCCTGACTGAGAAACGGAAACACCATCGAGCTGAAGTCACCCTCGGCACAGAGCACTTCGGCGCCATCGGGAACGCTCGACGCCACGACGCCCGCCATAACGGACGTCTGGGAGCCGATCGCGACCCGGTCGACGTCCACCTGCACGAGCTGCGCGTAGCCGGACCGCACCCGTTCGACCACGTGACCATAGTGCACGGCACCGGCCTGGCCGCGCTGCCAGTCTTCTGCGTCGGCGCGCATGGCGGCGATCGTTTCGGTCGTCGGCAGGCCGAGCGTGCAGGCGGCGAGGTAGCCGCGTCCGCCGACAAACTGGGTCTGGGCGTAGGGCACGGTCAGTGTTGCGATATTCATTAGTCCAGACTGCCCCTTTTGAAACCATGCAACAACCGCGCGGGTTCCGGTTCTCGCTGCGATGATCAGGGGCCTCCACTGCGTGCACTGAGTGGGCAACTAGAATCATGAGTAATGTCTGACACCACTGCGCACCCGTTTTCAACCGCCACCGGAACCGACGTTCGCGTGCGATTCTGCCCGTCACCAACGGGAACGCCGCACGTCGGCCTGATCCGCACCGCCATGTTCAACTGGGCCTACGCCCGGCACACCGGCGGCAAGATGATCTTTCGCATCGAAGACACCGATGCTGCCCGCGACAGCGAAGAGAGCTTCGTGCAGCTGGTCGAGGCGATGCGCTGGCTGCGACTGGACTGGGACGAAGGCGTCGAGGCGGGCGGCCCGAACGAACCGTACCGGCAGTCGCAGCGCTATGACATCTACCAGGGCGTCATCGAGCAGCTCAAGGCATCCGGCCACATCTACGAAAGCTTCGTCACCGGCGAAGAGATCGAGGCCCGCAACGTGTCGCTGGGTCGCGACCCGAAAATGGGCTACGACAACTTCGAGCGCGACCTGAGCGACGAGCAGAAGGCCGCCTATCGGGCGGAGGGCCGCAGTCCGGCCCTCCGCCTGCGCGTGCCAGGCACCGAGCTCAGCTTCGACGACATCGTACGCGGCGAGATCACCTTTCCGGTTGGATCGTTCAGCGACTTCGTCGTGGTGCGCCCGAACGGGCATCCGCTCTACCCCTTCGTCAACCCGGTCGACGATGCCCTCATGGGCGTCACCCACGTGCTGCGGGGCGAAGACCTGCTCAGCTCGACGCCGCGCCAGATCGCGCTCTACCACGCCCTCATCGACATCGGCGTGACCACGTTCGTGCCCCGCTTCGGGCACCTGCCCTATGTCATGGGCGACAAGAACAAGAAGCTTTCGAAACGTGACCCCGAGTCGAACCTGTTTCTGCACCGCGATCGCGGCTTCATTCCCGAAGGGCTGCTCAACTACCTCGCGCTGCTCGGCTGGTCGCTCTCCCACGATCGTGACGTGTTCTCGATTGAAGAGCTCATCGCCGCGTTCGACGTGAAAGATGTCAACCCGAACCCGGCCCGATTCGACCTGAAGAAGGCCGAATCGATAAACGGCGACCAGATTCGGCTGCTCGAAGCCGGCGACTTCGCCGCTCGGCTTGTTCCCTACCTCGTAACTGCCGGCGTGCTCAGCGAGCCGGCCAGCGCCGCAGACCTGGCCACGCTGGCTCAGGCCGCTCCGCTCGTCCAGGAGCGCATCGCCCTGCTCGGCGAAGCACCCAACATGCTCGGGTTTCTCTTCGTCACGAGCGATGAGCTCGTGCACCAAGCGGATGCTCTCGCCTCGCTTCCGCAGAATGCCAGCGAGATCCTGCAGGCCAGTCGCCTGACGCTCGCGAATATTCCCGAATCAGAATGGAACACCGAGCGGGTGCACACGGCGTTGGCCGACACGCTCATCGAAGGGCTCGGGCTGAAACCCCGAGTGGCGTTCGGACCCCTGCGCGTCGCCGTCTCGGGCCGTAAGATCTCACCTCCGCTGTTCGAGTCCATGGAGATTCTCGGCCAGGCCGAGACTCTCGCCCGGCTCGACCGTGCGGCGGCGGTGTCGGTCTCAGCGTGACCGACACGGCCGCGCGATCCGGGCAGGACACCCGCGTCGACGAACACTACGACGTGGTCATCATCGGTGCCGGCCCGGCCGGCCTTGCCGCCGGGCTGAGCCTGGTTCGCGCGCGCCGACGCACGCTCATGATCGACAGCAACCGGCCGCGCAATGCGCCGACCCTGCACTCGCACGGGTTCATCACCCGCGACGGCGTCCCACCGCTTGAGCTGCGTCGCCTCGGGCGGGAGGAATTTCAGGGCTACCCGGGCGGGGAGTTTCATTCCGGACTCGTGCTCGCGGTCACTGCGCTGGACGACGCTGAAGGTGTCGCGCGCCTGCTGGTGTCCACCCGCGGGCTGCGCGGTGAACCGAGCCGCGTCATCCGTTCTCGTGCCGTTCTTGTGGTGACCGGGCAGATCGAAACGCTGCCCGCTTTTCCGAGTGTCAGGGCCTGGTACGGCACCAACCTGCACAGTTGCATCGACTGCGACGGCTACGAGAATACCGGGGCGGCGCTCGCCCTGATCGGCGAGACCGACGACCTCGCCCACCACGCATTGGTGTTGACCCAGTGGAGCAGCGACCTGATCGTGTTCACCAATGGTGTTGGTACCGTCACCGCGCGCGATGAGGCGGCCCTGCTGAGCCGGGGTGTGCGGGTCGATCGGCGCGCCATTCAGGACGTCGTGGGGGAGCGGGGCGCGATGACCGGCGTGCAACTGGTCGACGGCGAGGTCGTGGCGCGCTCGGGCGGTTTCGTTCGGCCCCTGAGCCGCCCGGCGATCGACTTTTTGGCCGAGCTACCCGTTGCACTGGATGGCGCCGGTTTCGTGTCGATTGATGACTGGAGCCGTACGAATGTGCCCGGCCTCTACGCCTCGGGCGACACCACCCGGCTCAGCTCCTCCCAGCTCATGGTCGCGGCCGGCACCGGTGCGGCCGCCGCAGCGGCGATCACCCGCGACCTGCTCGGCCCGCTCCACAGCGACGCGCCGGGGGCCGGCTCGGTTTGGCCCCCTCGGCTTCCGTGAGCTAGGCTACTACTCGGCCCGACCTTCGGATCAGGCATTGGGGTATGGTGTAATTGGCAACACGGATGATTCTGGTTCATTTGTTCTTGGTTCGAGTCCAGGTACCCCAGCACTAACAGGCGCAAGATTCCGCGGCGAAATCACCTATCGCCCACCGTGTCGACACGGCCCGAAACGGGCTCTGTGACCAGAAACGAACCAATAACCCCCTGCGCGGTGGGTTACACGTTCTCATGCCCGGGCCCATACGGTCCCGTCACGGCACAGTCGGACCGCACACGGCTTCAGCGGCGCACCTCCTGTGCATGGACGCCACGACGCAAATCACTCCCACGTTTCTTACTCAACGTGAACTCTCCGAGCTGCTCAGAATGCCCGAGCGCACGCTCGAGGACTGGCGCCTAATGCAGACCGGGCCGCCCTATATCAAGCTCGGCCGGCTCGTGCGGTACGACGTGCAGGACGTGCTCACCTGGGTGCGTGAGCATCGACATGGTTAGACCGCAGATACTCGCCGGGGAGCTGGGAAGCATCGTCATCGACGTGCTGCCGAGCGGGAAATACCGAGCTCGTGCATCCACTCGAGACGACAGCGGTCGCCTTCATCGCATCGGGGTCACGGCCGAAACGGAAGACCAGGCACGCGCCGAAGTCCATCGACAGGCTCGAGCGATGGCGACCGGTGGTGCCGGTGCGCTCTCGCCGTCGAACACGATCGCCGACGCGTTAGACCTCTGGCTGCAACAGGTATTCACCCGCGCCAAAGCGGGCAGCCTGTCGTACTCGACCTACGAGTCGTACGAGACGACAGCCCGCGTAATCATCGTTCCGCGGTGCGGGGGAGTGAGGCTCGACCACTTGACCGTCGGTCGCTGCGACCGCATCCTGCAGCGAATCTTGGAGGAAGAGACCATCTCAAAAGCCCGGCGGGCGCGTGCGGTGCTTAGTCTCGTGTGTGGCTATGCCGTGCGAGACGACGCTCTGGTGCAGAATCCCGTGCGTGACGTACAGCGCTTGCCGATGTCAGCGCGCAAGGAATCTGCACTCACCCCGGCGCAGATCACCGGCATCCGCGGGCGCATGCAGGTATGGCGCCTTACACGCGATGACGGCCCGCGACCCAACTACCGTGCCCTGATCGACGGCATGGACATTATGGTCGGCACATCGCTGCGCGTCGGCGAGTGCATTGGTCTGCGCCGCTGCGACGTGGACATGACGACTCTGCCGCCAACCCTCATCGTGAGCGGCACGATCGTCAGCACCAAGGCCCAAGGTACGCACCGCAAGAACTCTCCCAAGCGGTCGCGGCAACGGCGCAGTATTGCGCTGCCGTCTATGGCCGCGGCGGCAGTGCGACGGCGGCTGGCGCTTGCCGAACCGCATCCGGAGGCGTTCCTGTTTCCCACCAAGACAGGCCGCTCGCTGAACGTCAGCAACTATGAGCGACTGCTGCGCGCATTCGTGGAGGATGAGCGCACACAGCTGGTTAAGGTGGGCATCGATGTGGACGAGTACACGACGCACATCTATCGGCGCACGGCCGCCACGCTGATCGAGCGGGCGGTCGGGATCACACTGGCCTCGCGACTTCTCGGCCACGCCAACGAGCAGACCACCCGGAACAGCTACGTGGTCACGGCCGACATGGTCGACCCGGTGACGGCCGAGATCCTTGACGCGGTCCTCGGCAGCTAACTCTCACCCCGGTCCCACTCCAAAAGGAGATTCGAACCTGCGACCCCTTGTAAGGTTCTAGCCTTAACTCGGGTTTTGCCGAACATCTCCGAAAACTCGTGGGTTCCCTTGTTTTTACAGGGAACCGGGCGGTTCGCTGCCTCCGATTGTACTCGGTCGATTTGGGTCGGCTGCAATTATCTCTGATGACTAAATGATGACCATTTGAACCGCTTTTGGCGGGCGCATGTTGTTGCCGACGCTGACGCCATCATCTTCAGAACCCCGACCTACGTGGGAAGTGCGTCAGGCGCATTCCATGCTTTCGTTGAGGCCCCCTCCAAGCCCTGGATGCAACGCACGTGGCAGGACAAGTTCGCCGATTCACCTTCTCCGGCTCCACGAGCGGCGACACGCTGCACACGCTGCAGCACCTCCCCCCTCCTCGCCGAACAGCACGGCATCCATTGGGTCAGCCTCGGGCTGCTCCCCGGCTGGAACACCACCACGTCTACCGACCACGACGACAACCGTCTTGGCTCCCACCTCGGAGCCGGCGCGAAGTCGTGGACCACGGACTCGACGCCGTCCATGACGCCGATCGGCGCACCGCACGTCACCTCGGCAGCCGCGTCGCAAATACCGCCCACACGTTCGTTGCCGGCCGACCCGTTTCCTGAAACACCCCCGGCTCGCCGCCACTGGGGAGAACCCCGAGCTCGGGCAAGTCGCCAACTAAGCTGGGCCTTCTGCCCACGGAAGGAACCTCAATGAGCATGGAAGGCGCGGCCTGGAGCTCGCTGTACAAGATCTCTACCGCCAAGGACGGCAAGCACGGCTTCTCCCGTGAGTCCGTTCGGCGGATCATGACGTTCGCGGTGCCGTACCGGTCCAAGCTGCTGATCTTCATCGCCCTCTCCACCGTGGGAGCATTCCTCGCGGTCGCGACGCCGGTACTCGCCGGCCAGGTGGTCGACGTCATCGTCGCCCAGGGCGAGGTCACCACAATCGTTTGGCTCGCCGTCGTCATCGCCCTCGTAGCCGTGGCCGACGCCGCCGTGTCACTCGTGACGCGCTGGTACTCGGCGCGGATCGGCGAAGGCGTGATCCTGGACCTCCGCACCGCCGTCTTCAACCACGTGCAGAAGATGCCGATCGCGTTCTTCACCCGCACGCGGACGGGCGCCCTCGTGAGCCGCCTCAACAACGATGTGATCGGCGCTCAGCAGGCATTCAGCGGCACGCTGTCCGGCGTGGTCACGAACCTCGTGGCGCTGATCCTCACCCTGATCGTCATGCTCAGCACGTCCTGGCTCGTGACGGTTCTCGCCGTGATCATGCTCCCCATCTTCCTGGTACCCGCGCGCCGCATGGGCAGCCGCCTCGCCGCACTGCGCCGCGAGGCCGCCGATCACAATTCCGCCATGAGCACGCAGATGACCGAGCGCTTCTCGGCGCCCGGCGCCACCCTTGTCAAGCTGTTCGGCCGGCCTGACGAGGAGGCCGAGGAGTTCCGCGTCCGCGCCGCCCGCGTCCGCGACATCGGGGTCCGGACCGCGATGCTGCAGTTCGTCTTCTTCACCGCCCTGATGCTCGTATCCGCTCTTGCCCTCGCGCTCGTGTATGGGCTCGGCGGTTTCCTCGCACTCGCCGGCCAGCTGAACACCGGTGACGTGGTCACCCTGGCGCTCCTCCTCACCCGCCTCTACGCGCCGCTAACCAGCCTCGCAAACGCACGGGTGGAGATCATGAGCGCGGTGGTCAGCTTCGAGCGCGTCTTCGAGGTGCTGGACCTCGACCCGCTCATCAAGGAGAAGCCCGACGCCGTCGCCGTCCCCGAAGGCCAGGTGGCCGTCGAGTTCGACAACGTCCGCTTCGCCTACCCGTCCGCGGACAAAGTGTCCCTCGCCTCTCTCGAGGAAGTTTCCACGCTAGACACCCGCGGCGGCGAGGAGGTGCTGCACGGCGTGTCCTTCAGGATCGAGCCGGGGCAGACCGTTGCCCTCGTTGGTACGTCCGGTGCCGGCAAGTCCACAATTGCCCAGCTCCTCGCGCGCCTGTATGACGTCGACAGCGGCGCCGTGCGCCTCGCGGGGACGGATGTCCGCGAAGTCACTTTCGTCTCCATGCGGCACACCCTGGGCATGGTGACGCAGGACGGCCACCTGTTCCATGAGACCATCCTCTCTAATCTGCGCCTCGCAAGGCCGGAGGCGTCCGACGACGAGGTGTGGGACGCCGTCCGCCGTGCGCGGCGCGCGCCGCGCAAACGGTCCCGGCCGGCCCAGCGGGGCACAAAGGTGGGGGAGGGTGGGTACCGGCGGTGCGGGG
>NZ_JAJAYI010000022.1 GCF_026786305.1 Cryobacterium sp. | reverse complement strand
CCCCCCGGCCGCCCCCCCCCGCCCGGGGGGCGGCGCGCCCGGCCCGGCCGGGGGGGGGGGGCCCCGGGGGGGGGGGGCGCCCCCGCCCCCCCACGACAGGGTTTCCCCGCTGCCGCGTTCGTGCACGCGCATGCGGAACCGTCCGACGCCGTTGACGACGAGCGGGTCGTTCGGTACGACGAATTCGATGTTGACGCCGCCAGCCGGTGCCGGATCGAGTTGCGGAATAAAGGTGAGGTCGGCAGCGTCGAGTTCGTCGTCGTCGGCGAGGGCGACGACCGTGTGCGGATTGCCAACGTTGATGCCGAGGCCCGGACGGGCGACCGCCAGGTTCTTGGTGCGCACGAGCGGTTCGGTGCCGTCGAGCTTCCACCGACCGAGATCGACCTGAAAACCCGAGGCAGTGCGCTGCACGTCACGCACGCCGCCGCGGGTACCGATCGTGAGGGTGGCGCCGGGCTGCAGCTCGGCGAGGTCGTTTTCAATCAAGAATTTGGCATAAACACGGATACCGTTGCCGCACATCTCCGAGACCGTGCCGTCGGCGTTCCAGTAGTCCATGAACCACTGTGCCGCGTCGTCTTCGGCGAGGGCGGCCGCGCCGTCGGGCAGGTTCGTGCTGCGCACGGCACGGATGATGCCGTCGGCGCCGACTCCATACTTGCGGTCGCACACGGCGCGAATCTGCGCCGGGGTGAGCTCCATCGTGCCGTCGGGATCAGCGAACAGCACGAAGTCGTTGCCCGTGCCGTGGCCCTTGGTGAAGTTCAAAGTGATGCCCATGCTGTCAGTTTACGGGGCGGCCGCTGGGGGCATCCCCGGGCTGGCTCGAACCGTCGGTGCCGTGAGCGAACGGGGCGCACTGCCCGAGTCGACGTGCGCGAGGGCGTCGTCGACTCGGTCTACCGCACCAGAAGCGATCGAGTGCGTGTGGGCGTACCGTTTGAACCAGCTGACCTGACGGCGAGCATACCGGCGGGTGAGCTGCTGCGTGGCTTGGATAGCCTCGGCCTGGCTGAGGGTACCGTGCACCTGGCCGAGAGCCTGCGCGTAGCCGATCGCGCGGCTCGCGGTGACACCGTTCTCGATGCCGGCGGCAAGCAGACCGCGCGCTTCGTCGACGATTCCACTCGCCCACATCTGCTCCACCCGGGCATCGAGCCGGGTGGTGAGCTGCTCACGCGGGGTCCGCAGGCCGAGCAGTACGCTGGGACGCCAATACACCGGCTCCTCCGGTAGGGCGGCCAGGTGTGGGGCTCCGGTCAGCTCGACGATCTCCAGCGCACGCACCAGGCGTCGACCGTTGCGCGGGCCGATGCGCAGTGCAGCTTGCGGGTCAACGCCGTGCAGCCGGGTGTACATCAGGCCCGGTCCGTTCACGGCGAGTTCGGCTTCGAGCCGGGCACGCAGCACCGGATCGGTGCCGGGAAAACGAAAGTCGAACACGACCGCGGAGACGTAGAGACCCGAGCCGCCGACCAGGATCGGCGTGGCCCCGCGCGCGCGTATCTCCGTGACGACCGCGCGAGCATGCGCTTGGTAGTTGCTGACGGTGGCCTCGTCGGTCACGTCGAGCACGTCGAGCAGGTGGTGCGGAATGCCGCGGCGTTCGGCCAGGGACAGTTTCGCCGTGCCGATGTCCATGCCGCGGTAGAGCTGCATGGCGTCGGCGTTCACAATTTCGGCTGGCTGCCCACGCTGAATCAGCCGTTCGGCGAGGTCGAGCGCCAGCTCAGACTTGCCGGTACCGGTCGACCCAACGATCGCGATCAGTGCCGCCGGTTCAACGGGCCCCGCTGGTTCAGACGACACCGTTCCTAACGCTCGTCGTCGTTCACGTTGTAGATGGGAATGGTGGTGGAGCCGCCTTCGAGTCGCAGGCCGATCGTGGGCAAGCCCAGCGAGACCGGACCCGCGCTGCTCGTCCCACCGTGGGTGGGAACTCCGCAGGATTCGGCTTCTAGGCGGTCCCAGGCCTCTCCGGCCCGGGTCGAGCGGATGCGCAGGGGTGCGCCGTCGGTCGAGTCCGCGATGAGGTGGAACGGCGCCGCCTGGGTGACGACCACGGTGACCATGTCGCCGGGCCGGGGGCGGGCCGAACCGGCCGGTACATCAAAGTGCACGAGGCGGCTATCGGGGGCGCGCCCGCTCAGGCGGTGCGTGTCACTGTCTTTGCGGCCGCCGTTGGCGACGAGCAGCTCGACTTCACGACCGATGAGCGCCTGGTTCTCTTCGAGGGAGATGCGCTCCTGCACGGCCGCAAGTCGCTCGTAGCGGTCTTGCACGATGCCCTTGGGTACCTGGTCGGGCATGGTCGCGGCGGGGGTGCCCGGACGAATGGAGTACTGAAAAGTGAACGCGGTCGCGAATCGGGCCTGTTCGACGACCCGCAGCGTCTCCTGAAAGTCTTCCTCGGTTTCGCCGGGAAAGCCGACGATGATGTCGGTGCTGATCGCGGCGTTCGGCATCTGTGCACGCACCCGGTCGAGAATGCCCAGGAACTTCGCCCCACGGTAGGAGCGGCGCATCGATTTGAGGATACGGTCGGACCCGGACTGTAGCGGCATGTGCAGCTGTGGCATAACGGCGGGCGTTTCAGCCATGGCATCAATGACGTCGTCGGTGAACGCGGCGGGGTGCGGGCTGGTGAAGCGGATGCGCTCCAGCCCCTCGATCTTTCCGGCCGCGCGCAACAGCTTGCCGAAGGCGAATTTGTCGCCGAACTCGACCCCGTAGGAGTTGACGTTCTGGCCGAGCAGGGTGACCTCGATGGCGCCGTCGTCGACGAGTGCCTGGATCTCGGCGAGGATTTCGCCCGGGCGGCGGTCTTTCTCCTTGCCACGCAGGGCCGGCACAATGCAGAAAGTGCAGGTGTTGTTGCAGCCGACCGAGATGGAGACCCAGCCGCTGTAGCTGGAATCCCGCTTGGTGGGCAGGGTCGACGGGAAGGTTTCGAGGGATTCTAGAATCTCGAGTTGAGCTTCGCCGTTGTGCCGGGCACGTTCGAGCAGGCTTGGCAGGGAGCCCATGTTGTGGGTACCGAAGACGACATCGACCCACGGTGCTTTCTCGAGGATGGTGGCCTTGTCTTTCTGGGCAAGGCAACCGCCGACGGCAATCTGCATCCCTGCGTGCTTGCGCTTGACCGAGGCGAGGTAACCGAGATTGCCGTAGAGCTTGTTATCGGCGTTTTCCCGCACCGCGCAGGTGTTGATCACAACGATGTCGGCCTCGCCGCCGTTGGCCGAGACGTAGCCGGCCGCTTCGAGCGAGCCGCTGAGCCGTTCGGAGTCGTGCACGTTCATCTGACAGCCGAAGGTGCGCACCTCGTAGGTGCGCGCGCACCCCGATTCGTCGATCGCGGCTGCCGAGGGGGTGATCACGGTTCGGCTTGCTAGTTCGGGGGCGACGATACTCATAGTGGTAACAGTTTACGCGAGCAATTCGGTGTGCGGGCCGTGTGGTTCGCGCATCAGCGGAATCGTACGCGGGAGGCACCACCGCCGCCGCGGTTGTCCATGGCGGCCTTCACCGCGAGTCGAACCGCGGTCGAGCTGTAGCCCTTGCGCATCAAAAAGCCGGTGAGACGGCGGTCGATGGTCTGGTCGTCGAAACGCTCCATCTGCGCAATACGCTTAGTAGCCAGGTCGATGGCACGTTCAGCTTCGTCATCGGGAAGTTCTTCGAGTTTGTCCAGCATGACGCTCGGGTCGAGCTTGCGCCGTCTCATTTCGGCTTCAACACCGGTGCGACCGAGGCCCTTGCGCACGTTGTGGCTGTGGATGATCTGATCGGCGAGCTTGACCTCGTCGAGGTAGTTCAGCTCGATGAACTTCTCGATGATCTCACTCGCCTCACCGGAGTCGACTCCGGTGGTGTTGAGCACCAGCAGCGCCTCGACCGTGGAGAGGGAGCGGCCACGCAACCGGTGCAGCAAAACCTTTTCGGCCCGCTCACGCTTCTCGAGTGCATCGGCGACGAAATCGGCTGCGGCGTTGGCCTCATCGTCGAGGTGATCGCTGACCCTGTGCGCACTAGCGGCTTCATTGGCCGCAGCCGCAGCAGTGCCTTCGATCTCGAAATCAGGGAAGCCGTCTTCGAGTCGCGGATGCAGCGGCGAGCGACGTTTCATTCCGGGTGCCGCACCGGGCAGGTAGGTCACGGGAGCCAAACCGGCGTCTGCGCGTTCTGCTGCGTCGTCCTGGGGTTCGAAATGAACCATTCCCGTGACCTGCCTCTCGGTGCCTGTAGTCGTGCAGTGTGTAGTCGTGCAGTGTGTAGTCGTGCAGTGTGCTGGAGTGCGTTCTTGTCTGGTTAGGCGCTCTTGCGGGCGGCCGGGGCCGTCTTGGCGACGATCGGGCCGCCGGCAAGCAGAGCCGTGGCATCCGCTTCAGCCTTGGCCTTGGTTTCAGACTCCAACACGAGAGCCGCGGCAGCCTTCTCGGCGGCCTTGGCGGCGATACCTTCGGGGCCAATGCCGAGCTTGATCAGAATCTTGCGCTCGATCTCGTTGGCCATGTCCGGGTTCTTGAGCAGAAAATTGCGCGAGTTTTCTTTACCCTGACCGAGCTGGTCGCCGTCGTAGGTGTACCAGGCACCGGACTTCTTGACGATGCCCTGGTCGACGCCGAAGTCGATCAGGCTGCCCTCGCGGGAGATGCCGATGCCGTAGATGATGTCGAACTCGGCCTGCTTGAAGGGCGGTGCCATCTTGTTCTTGACGACCTTGACGCGGGTGCGGTTACCGATCGCCTCGGTGCCGTCTTTCAGGGTTTCAATACGGCGAATGTCGAGACGCACCGAGGCGTAGAACTTGAGCGCCTTACCGCCCGAGGTGGTCTCAGGGCTGCCGAAGAACACGCCGATCTTCTCGCGCAGCTGGTTAATGAAGATCATCGTGGTGTTGGTCTGGCTGAGTCCACCGGTGAGCTTGCGAAGGGCCTGCGACATGAGGCGGGCCTGCAGGCCGACGTGGGAGTCACCCATCTCGCCTTCGATCTCAGCGCGCGGTACGAGAGCGGCCACGGAGTCAACGACGATGAGGTCGATGGACCCGCTGCGCACGAGCATGTCAGCGATTTCGAGGGCCTGCTCACCGGTATCGGGCTGCGAGACGAGGAGGGCGTCGATGTCGACGCCGAGCTTTTTGGCGTATTCCGGGTCGAGGGCATGCTCGGCGTCGATGAAGGCGGCGATGCCACCGTTCTTCTGCGCGTTCGCGATGGCGTGCAGGGTGAGGGTGGTCTTTCCCGAGGATTCCGGGCCGTAGATTTCCACGATGCGACCACGCGGCAGTCCGCCAACACCGAGCGCGACGTCCAGGGCGATCGACCCGGTCGAAATGGTTTCGACGGGGGCGCGTTCGTCGCTGCCGAGGCGCATGACCGATCCCTTGCCGAACTGACGGTCGATTTGCGCGAGGGCGGTTTCGAGGGCTTTCTCGCGGTTCGCTTGTGATGCCATGGTCGTGATCTCCTAGGTTCTGCACGGTCGCTACTACGAGTGTGCATGGTGGCGCCTGTAGGCTGTCGGCCCGCGCATCGGGAGGACCCCGATGCGCGTTTCGACAAGGCAATTGCTGACTTTCTCTGACAAATGCGACTGTACGCTGCACCTCCGACATTGGCCGGGAGCACGATCGAACGGTGCGCAATCTGTGAGATTGTCTGCTGTGGAGGAGCCTATCAAGACCGAACAGGTATTCGAGCATTACCGAGATTATTCTGCGGCGTGTCGAAATACCGGCCTGGCATGGACGGGCCAGAACGCGCTAATCTACCGGCGGGGAGCGGGGATGCCAGCCCCGTACCAGCGGCTGCGCGGCACGTCGACCTCGGCGCAGAGTGCCAGCCAGACGTCGCGGGCAGGAACACCGGCCGCGAGAGCTTGGTCCGCGGTTAGTCCGCCGAGTGGGGTGAGCACGAGATCGCGGGTGAGTACGCGCCCGTAGGCGTCGCCGAACTCGTCTCTCATTGCGGTGCGGAATTCACTCAGTCGCACAACGCTCCTTCAACCTCGGTCGGGCACACAGTCGTGCCTGAAATGACACCACCGCCGACACGAAGTGTCGGCGGTGGTGTACTGATATGAATCCTGGGGATGCGACCGGCTGGTGGCTAGCGCACCATGAGGTCGGCATCAAAGGTGGTAACGAACTCGTCCGGTACCGTGTAGGGGAACTGATCGATTCCCTCGATGACGGCGAGACGGTCACCAACTTCACGCATGATGACCGAAATCGGGGTTTCCAGAGCGTCGGCGACAGAAGCGAGAATCTCCGAGGAGGCCTCTTTCTGCCCCCGTTCTACCTCGCTGAGGTAGCCGAGTGCGACGCTGGCTTTGCTTGCGACCTGACGCAGGGTACGCCCCTTTTGCAGGCGGAAGTCCCTGAGCACATCGCCGATTTGCTGACGAACAAGAATCATCGGAACCTCCTTCTTATGCCTAATAACTCAAGCCAATCACTACCGGATTGTGGTGCTGGATGCTCACCATACTGCATTCATCCAACACATTGACACTACTGAGAATCACTGGGCTTTGCTTGTGAATGTCTTCGATGTAACCCGCCCGCAACAGGAACTATTCCGCGTCACCCTGCGCTATCAGCGCACGCACAGCATCAATGGCCTGCCGCACGGTTTCGGCGCGAATCTCGGCCCGATCGCCGTCGAGCTGCAGCGGCACAGCCCAGGAACCTGTGCCCTTGGACAGGCCGATGAACACCGTTCCGGCCGGGTGTCCACCATCCGGGCCGGGCCCGGCCACACCCGTGGTCGACACACCGACATCGGCGCGCACGTCGTTCACGGCGAGCAGGGTACGCACGCCGCCCGCCATCTGCTTGGCGACATCGGCGTGTACGGGGCCGTGCACGTTCAGCACGCTGCTGTCAACGTGAAGCAGGCTGCGCTTGAGTGCCGTGTCATAGGCAACCACTCCCCCGCGCACCACGACGGATGCTCCGGGGATGCGCACGAGTTCCGCCACGAGCAGGCCACCGGTCAGTGATTCGGCGACGGCAATGCTGAGGTGGCGGGTGGTGAGCTCCGCGATCAGCTTGGCCGTCGCATCCGCTGGCCCAGTTACTGGCCCAGTTTCTGGCCCAATTGCTGGCCCAGTTGCTGGCCCAGTTGGTTCAGCCGAGTGAGTAACGGGGAGGGAACCCGTGATCGGAGCCGGGTCAGGCAACGTCGTGCTTTCGCAGGCGCCAGGCCGAGACCAGATAGTCCAGGCCGGAAACCACGGTGAGCACGAGGGCGATGGTCATGGTCGCCGTGTTGAGCCAGTGCACCCACTCACCAAAGACCAGCCAGAACGGCAGCAGGGCGAGCGAGATCGACACGGACTGGGCGATGGTCTTGAGCTTGCCGCCACGGCTGGCCGGAATGACCCGGTCGCGCAGCATGACAAACCGGAACACGGTGATGCCGATTTCGCGCACCAGGATGACGATGGTCACCCACCAGGGCAGCTCGTCGAGGATGGACAGGCAGACCAGGGCGCCACCGGTGAGAATCTTGTCGGCGATCGGGTCGAGAATTTTGCCGAGGTCGGTGACGAGGTTGTGGCGGCGGGCGATCATGCCGTCGATGCCGTCGGTGGCGATGGCGATGATGAACAGAACGGCGGCGGCCCAGCGCAGGGCGCCGTTGTCGCCGTTGTCGGCCAGCAGCATCCAGATGAAGACGGGGGCGAGCAGAATGCGCACAACCGTGATGAGGTTGGGCACATTCCAATTGCTGGGGCGGGTGACGGATTGGTGCGGTGATGCCATGGTTCAGTCCCTGCCGGTTAGTTTCCAGGCATCCTCGTCGTCTTCGGTGCCGTCCACCTCAGAATACCCCTGTGACATTTTCTCGACCGGGTCGTCGGCGTAGCGCGGGTCGGGTGCCGACCCGGCGCGCGCGTCATCGGACTGAGCCTTCAGGGCGTGCTGTTCGTCGTCGGAACCGCGCAGGCGGGCGAGCACGCTCGGCAGCTGCTCGGCCGTCACGAGCACGTCGCGTGCTTTGGACCCTTCGGACGGGCCGACGATTTCGCGGGATTCGAGCAGGTCCATCAGGCGGCCGGCCTTGGCGAAACCGACCCGCAGCTTACGCTGCAGCATCGACGTCGAACCGAACTGGGTCGAGACGACGAGTTCCGCCGCGGCGAGCAGCACCTCGAGGTCGTCGCCGATGTCGGAGTCGATTTCCTTGCGCGGCGCGACCATGGAGACGTCGGGCCGATAGTCGGGCCGGGCCTGCATGGTGACGTGCTTGACGACTTTCTCGATCTCGTCTTCGGTGACCCAGGCGCCCTGCACGCGCACGGCTTTGGAGGCGCCCATCGGCAGGAACAGCGCGTCGCCCTGGCCGATGAGCTTGTCGGCGCCGGGCTGGTCGAGGATGACCCGGGAGTCGGTGACGCTCGTGACGGCGAACGCCAGCCGCGAGGGCACGTTGGCCTTGATCAGCCCGGTGACAACGTCGACGCTGGGTCGTTGGGTGGCCAGCACGAGGTGGATGCCGGAGGCGCGGGCGAGCTGGGTGATGCGCACGATGGAGTCTTCAACGTCGCGCGGGGCGACCATCATGAGGTCGGCCAGCTCATCGACGACGACCAGCAGGTACGGGTACGGCTTGAGTTTGCGTTCGCTTCCAACCGGCAGCACGATCTCGCCATTGACTACAGCCCTGTTGAAGTCATCGATGTGGCGAAAGCCGAAGCTCGCAAGGTCGTCGTAGCGCATGTCCATCTCTTTCACGACCCACTGCAGCGCTTCGGCCGCTTTCTTCGGGTTCGTGATGATGGGAGTGATGAGGTGCGGCACGCCAGCGTACGCGGCGAGCTCGACCCGCTTCGGGTCGATGAGCACCATGCGTACGTCGCTCGGCTTGGCGCGCATCAGCAGGCTCGTGATCATGGAGTTCACGAAGCTCGACTTGCCCGAGCCGGTCGAACCGGCCACGAGCAGGTGGGGCATTTTCGCGAGGTTGGCGATGACGAAGCCGCCGCCGACGTCTTTGCCGACGCCGATGGTCATCGGGTGCGTGGCATTGGTGGCGGTGCTCGAACGCAGCACGTCGCCGAGGGTGACGATTTCGCGGTCGGTGTTGGGGATTTCGATGCCGATGGCGCTCTTGCCGGGAATGGGCGAGAGGATGCGCACCTCGTTCGAGGCGACCGCGTAGGAGAGGTTCTTGCTGAGCGCCGTGACGCGCTCGACCTTGACGCCCGGGCCGAGTTCGATCTCGTATTGCGTGACAGTTGGACCACGGGAGAATCCGGTGACCTTCGCATCGACCTGGAACTGGCGCAGAACCTCGGTGATCGACTTGACGACGTCATCATTGGCGGCCGAACGGGCCTTGGCCGGCGGGCCGGCTGTGAGAGTGGATGCCGCGGGCACGAGATACGGAATGGCCGGGTGGGGGTCGGTGGAGGCGAGGGGCGGCAGGGCCGCGCCGGAGGCATCCACTGCCTGGCTCAGTTCGGGAAAGACGTCGTCGAAGCCGGGGAGCACCTCGGTGTGCCCGGCCGGGTCGTCGGAGTGCAATCCGGTGGACGGCGCCCCGCCGAGGTCGACCTCGCCGGTGAATCGTTTGACGGCGAGCTCGGCCTTGCGCAGGTCTTCGAGCACGTCGGTGCCGTAGTGATCCCGTTCGGGCGGCGCGGTGTGATCGGTGACTTCGGACTCGATGGCGCTGTCGAAACCGCCCCTTGACTGGCTGCCGCCGAGCAGCACACTGAGCGGGTCGGCGGCATCGGGGGTGGAGGGTCCAACCTTAGCTTCAGTCGATAGTGCACTACCGAAGTCGGGGTCTTCCTCCCGCTTGCTGTTGTTGCGGCGCCACCACGGCAGTGCGCCCTCGGACTCATCGTCGACGCCGTCCAGCTCAACCTGCGCGGTCTTGCCCAGCTTGGCGCCCTTGGCCTCTTGTGCGGCCGCTCGTTCTTCGTCCTCGGTCAGCTGGGCGCCGAACAGCCAGTCGTAGAGCTCACGGGAGCGCTGACCGACCCGGTTCGGCGGGGTCTTGGTGATGATGAACAGGCTCAGCAGCAACAACACGATGACGACGATCGTGGCACCGATCGACGTGGTCAGCATGATCAGCGGGGCGGCGATCATCCACCCGATGACCCCGCCGGCCAGCGCGAGGGCTGGCATGCCGTCTTGCGGCTGCGGCTGCACGCCGAAAATGTGGCAGAGTCCCGAGATGGTTACGAGCAGCAGGCTGAGCCCGATGCCGATGCGGCCGTTGTCGTGCACGGAACTGGGTTTGCGAAACAGCCAGACAGAGAACAGCAGCAAAATGACCGGGAGGGCGAAGGCGACCCGGCCGAACAGCCCACCGAAGGTGTACGCGTCGAGCTGCTGGGCGACGACGTTGTTGATCAGGAACCATTCAACGATGGCTCCCGAGATGGCGAGCAGCACGAGAAAGAATGGCAGGCCGTCGCGGCGT
Source organism: Cryobacterium sp. (assembly GCF_026786305.1). Lineage (GTDB taxonomy): Bacteria > Actinomycetota > Actinomycetes > Actinomycetales > Microbacteriaceae > Cryobacterium. The sequence continues at coordinate 3,576 of NZ_JAJAYI010000022.1, read as the reverse complement.
TCGTCTTTGGAGAGTTTTTCGGGGCCGAGCGCACGGGCGGCGCCGCCGGTCAGGTGGGCCAGGCCCATCCAGGCGCGGGTGCCGAGGCTCGGTTTTACGTCGACGGCGGTGAACTTGACGGTTTTCTGCGCGGCGGTGCGACCGGCTCCGCGGGTTGCCGGTTTGCGCGCCGGAGCGCCCTTCGCTGCCGGGGTGCGGGCACGCCCGGTCGACTTAGTGCTCGTAGCCATGAAATAACGCTACCAAGCACCGGCGACATTCCCCCGGCCCCACGCCCACGGCCGGCGGCATCCGTCTGTGTCAATAGCGGATGGCGTCAATCACCTTCACCCGCACCGCGACCAGTGCCGGGATCAGCCCGGCCAGAGCGCCGACGACGCTCGCGCAGACCAGGCCGAGGATGGCCGCTTCGACCGGGAACGGCGGAAAGTCGGTGACCTGGCCCTGGCTGATGAAATCCTCAACCAACGGACTCTTCACGATGAGCACAGCGGCGATCACGCCGACGATGCCGGCGACGACGGTCGCGACGACGCTTTCCATCATGACGGCGAAGAACACCCGGCCGGCGGTCGCCCCGAAGCTACGCCGAATGCCGATCTCTCGAATGCGCTGCTTGAGCGTGACCAGGGCAATGTTGACCAGGCCGAGAGCGCCGAGCAGCAGCACGAGACCGGCGATGGCACCGACCGTGAGCTTGAGCGAGAGGTACGGGTCGCCGTCCTGGAACGCCGCATAGTCCTGGCGGTTCACCTGAACGACTGCATCACTTCCCAGCGCCCCCTGCACATCACGCTGCAGAGCGCCCACCAGCTGTTCGGACACGTCGACGGGCACCCACAGCTCGTAGGACGGCGGTCCGAATTGCAGGTTCGGGCCGCTGACGACCGGGGTGATGGCGGTGAGGGCGTCGGCGAGTATGTACATAGCCGGTTCGGTTTCGTAGGAGAGCGCCGGATAGACACCGGTGACGACGGCCGTCGTGGTGCGTTCGCCGACCAGGGTGGCCGTCGGGTGTGTGCGCAGGTCGGGTCGGCCGAGGCGGTCCCAGAAGATTGAGTTGATCAACACGGCTGGCGCGAGCCGGGCCCGGTCGTCATCGGTGAACCAGGTTCCCTCATCGAGAGTGATGCGGTGCATGGTGCCGTAGGGCGGGTCGACCCCGAAGGTTTGCACCGGCACGGCGCCGTCAGCGAATTGCACCGTCTGGCTGGTGTTGACGACCCGGCTGGCATAGTCGATTTTGTACCGTTCGAGGGCGGTACGCCAGATTTCGGGCATCTTGGTTGGGGTGGAGCCGTCGTTCATTGACGCAGACAGGTACAGGCTGGCCGCGCGCCCACCCGATCGCTCGCTCGATTCGACGGTCGCCTGCTGGGCGACTCCGCCGAGCCCGACGACGGTCGTGATGGCACAGACGGCGACCGCCACGCCGATCAGTGACAGCATGACGCGGGTCTTGTGGATGCGTACTTCCTGCCAGGCCTCGATGACCGAGCCGACCAGGTTGCTCGCGACGCGCTTCATGCGGGCACCGCGCTCGAAACCTGCAACACGCCATGATCGAGCCGCAGGTGACGGGTGGCCCGGGCGGCGATGGCCGGATCGTGCGTGATGGTGACCAGAGCGGCCCCGGATTCGGTGGCGACCTCATCGATGAGGTCCATCACCGTTTCCCCGGTTTCGAGGTCAAGGGCGCCGGTGGGTTCGTCGGCGAGAATCAGTCGCGGACCGCGCACCAGTGAACGGGCGATCGCCACCCGCTGCTGCTCACCGCCGCTCAATCGGTCGGGCAGCGAGCCGAGCCGGTCGCCGAGACCGACCCGTTCGAGCATCTCGGTGGCAATGCGGGCGCGCTGCCAGAATTGGCGACCGTCGGCGTAGAGCAGTGGGGTCATCACGTTTTCGAGGGCGGTGCGGCCCTGCAGCAGGTTGAACTGTTGAAAGATGAAGCCGACCTCACGGCCGCGCAGCCGGTCCCGGGCGCCGGTAGGCAGCGACTGCACCGGGCGGTCCTCGAACAGCATGGTGCCGCTCGTGGGGTTGTCGAGCAGTCCGAGCAGGTTGAGCAGGGTGGTTTTACCCGAACCGGAGCGACCGACGATCGAGACACGGTCACCCACGTTCACCTCGAGGTCAACGCCGGAGAGGATGGTGAGCGGGGGTGCGTCGATGAGTTGCACCGTCCGGGTGACGCCCTCGAGGTGCAGCAGGGTCATTTGGAGATCCCGCTGCTGGAAATGCCGCCGTCGAAGCAGACCGTGCTGCCATCGGGCTGCAGATCGCAGCCGCCGGTGCCGGGAGCGACCGCGGTGGCGCCCGGCACGAACTGGTTGATCAGGTCGCCTTCGATGAGTCCGTCGATGATCTGCACGTTGATTCCGTCGGTCATGCCGAGCATCACCGGGCGCTCTTCGGTACCACCGTCGGGCACGACGAACCAGACGACGCCGGTCTCGGCGGAGCCCTTGACCGCGGTGGTCGGAACGACGAGCACGTTTTCGGCCAGACCGGCGGCGATCGTGATCTGGGCGGCCAGACCGGAGAAGACGGTCACCTCGGCCGGAATCGCGCAGGTGACGGTGGTGCCGCTCGTGCCGGTCTGGCCGCCGGCCCCGCCGTCACCGCCGGTCGTGGCACCGGCCAGCGGGGTGGTGATGGTCAGTCCCGTGCAGGTGAACGGGGCGGGCCCATTGGTAATCGCTACGGATGCATCGTTGGGCTTGGTCAGCAGGCGATACTGCTGCTCGGGGCTGAGCGCGCCGCTCACCGAGAAGCTCGGCGGTGCAACCTGGCCGGTGGCATCCCCGACGGCCACGCTCTGGCCGTGGATCACGCCGAGCGAGCTGAGGATGCCGGCGATCGGGGCGAGCACCTTGGCGAAGGTGATCACCGGTTTCGGCTGGGTGATGGTGACGTTGCCGTCGGCATCCGTTGTTTCGACGGGATCTTTGATCGTCTCGACCCGGATGTCGTAGATCTTGTCGTCCTTGTTCACGGCCAAGCCGGCCGCCACGAAGATCTCGTCGACCGTGCCGATTGCGGTCGCTTTGACGGCGACGGCCGGATCGGCGCTGACCGTGCCCGGCAGCGTCACGTCGTTGCTGATGGTGCCGAGAGCCACCGGAATCTGGGGTTCGACGATGACGCCGGTCGGTTCGGCCGGGTTACTGTCGACCGCATTGTCGGGGTAGAACGCAATCTTGACGAGGGCCACGGCGATGGCCGCGATGCAGATCAGTCGAAGGATGGGAAAGACCCATTTGCGTGCAATGTTCACGACACTCCCCACCCGGCTGACCCAACGTAGGTCATGTTCGATGGGCTGATCATAACGGTGTGCGTGCGGATGTGCCACAGTCGGTTGCGCCGCCACGAGGTGGAAATGAAACTAATAGTGACGTTGAGGGTGGAAATACCGAGATGACGACCAACAACCTGTGATCGGGGCGCCGCCTCGTTTAGAACGGTTGGGGGTGGGGGTCGTCGAAGTGGCTGGGAGAGTTCCAGGGGTCGCGCACGGGCGGGGCAGCGGGGGCTGGTGCGGGGGAAGGGTTCCTGGTGGTGTCGTGGGGG
>NZ_JAJAYI010000021.1 GCF_026786305.1 Cryobacterium sp. | reverse complement strand
TGGGGGGGGGTGGCAGCGGCCCACCCGGCGGGCGCTTCCCCGCCGGGGTGGCCCCTACGGGCTAGTGGTGGGGCGGTGTGGCGGGGGTGGGCGGCCCCCCCCACGACGCGCTCCCCCACCTTGATGAACCCCTCGACCCGCACCCGGCTGGCCGCGTGCGCACCGTAGAACGAAGCCGTGCGCACGAGCGACGACACGTAGCGGGCATCGTCGACCTGGGCGTCGTAGTACGTGATGCCGCCGACCAGGACGTCATTGGCGAGGCTCGGAATGAGCTTCTGCACCTGGCTCTTCGACAGGTGGCGGTGGTGCGGCACACCGGGCGGGCGCCCGCCGGTGTACGAGAAAATGTCATAGAGCAGCATGCCGGCGCCGATGTAGAACCGTTCGGTGAAGCGCTTCTTGAGCGGGTACAGAAACCGCACCGGCTTAACGAGGTGCGGCGCGATTCGCTGCAGCAGCAGGCCCCGCTCGGTGAGGGCCTCGCGCACCAGACGAAAGTCGAGCTGTTCCAGATAGCGGATGCCGCCGTGCACAAGCTTGGACGACCGGCTCGACGTGCCCGACGCCCAGTCCCGCGCTTCCAGAATGCCCACACTCAAGCCGCGCGTGACGGCATCAAGGGCGGCGCCGGCGCCGACGATGCCGCCGCCGACGACAAGAATGTCGAGTTCTTTGTCTTTGAGCTTGGTGAGAGCGGCGACCCGCTCCTCAGGCCCTAATTTTGTGGACCGGGTAACCGAATTGTGGGAAGCCATTGCTACTCCTGTTCAGACTCAGTGTTCAAGACGAGAGGTCAGGGCGTGCTGCGACAACATTGTTGCGGGTGATCGAAGAAAAGTACGTCTATCTTCGACGCTAGTTCACTCGGTACGGCGCGACAACCACTTCAACCCGTTGAAATTCTTTGAGATCGGAGTAGCCGGTGGTTGCCATCGACCGACGCAGCGCGCCGATCAGGTTGGCGGTGCCGTTGGCGACCGGCGCCGGGCCGTACAGAATCTCCTCGAGCGGGGCGACGGAGCCGACCTCGACCCGCTTGCCACGCGCCAGCTGCGCGTGGTGTGCCTCGGCGCCCCAGTGGAATCCGCCACCGGGGGCATCCGTTGCCCGGGCCAGCGCGGTGCCGAGCATGACGGCGTCGGCGCCGCAGGCGACGGCCTTGACGATGTCGCCCGACGTGCCGAGGCCACCGTCGGCGATGACGTGCACGTAGCGGCCACCCGATTCGTCCATGTAGTCGCGACGCGCGCCGGCAACGTCTGCTACCGCGGTCGCCATCGGGGCGTGGATGCCGAGGGTCGTGCGGGTGGTCGACGCGGCTCCTCCGCCGAAACCGACCAGAACGCCCGCGGCTCCGGTGCGCATGAGGTGCAGGGCAGCCGTGTAGGTGGCCGCGCCGCCGACGATGACGGGAACGTCGAGTTCGTAGATGAACTTCTTGAGGTTGAGCGGTTCCTGGTTCTGCGACACGTGCTCAGCCGAGACGGTTGTGCCGCGAATGACGAACAGATCAACGCCAGCGTCGACGACGGTTTCGTAGAGCTCCTGGGTGCGCTGGGGCGAGAGGGCCCCGGCCACTGTGACGCCGCCGGCGCGAATCTCGGCGAGGCGGGCGGTGACGAGCGCCGGCTGGATCGGGGCGGAGTACATCTCCTGCATGCGGGCGGTCGCCGTGTCAGCGGGCAGTCTGCGAATTTCGGCGAGCAGCGGCTCGGGGTTCTCGTGCCGGGTCCACAGACCTTCGAGGTCGAGCACGCCGACGCCGCCGAGCTGGCCCATCATGATGGCGGTGGTGGGCGAGACGACGGAGTCCATCGGTGCCGCGAGCACCGGAATGGCGAACTGGTAGGCGTCGATGGTCCACCCGACCGACACGTCCTCCGGGTCGCGGGTGCGCCGACTGGGCACCACCGCGATGTCGTCGAAGGCGTACACGCGGCGTGCGCGCTTGGAACGGCCGATCTCGATTTCCATGGTTTCAGTTTAGCCGACCCGTACCGGGCCCTCGTCGTGGAGCACTACAAAACGAACTAAGCCCGGATACCAGCAGCCATCCGGGCTGGGTTCGGCAATGACTAGCGGCGGTAGTTGGGCGCCTCGACCACGATCTGCACGTCGTGCGGGTGCGATTCCTTGAGCCCGGCGGGCGTGATGCGCACGAACTTGCCCTTCTGCTTGAGCTCGGCGATGGTGCGGGCGCCCACATAGAACATGGACTGACGCAGGCCGCCGGTGAGCTGGTAGGCCACCGCCGCGAGCGGGCCGCGGTACGGAACCTGGCCTTCGATGCCCTCGGGAATGAGCTTCTCATCGCTCGGCACGTCGGACTGAAAGTAGCGGTCCTTGGAATACGAGGTCTTTGAGCCGCGGGTCTGCAGCGCGCCGAGCGATCCCATGCCGCGGTAAGTCTTGAACTGCTTGCCGTTGACGAACACGAGTTCGCCGGGGCTTTCGGTGCAGCCGGCGAGCAGGGAGCCGAGCATGACGGTGTCGGCGCCGGCCACGAGGGCCTTGGCGATGTCACCGGAGTACTGCAGTCCGCCGTCGGCGATGACCGGAACACCGGTTTCGCGTGCGGCAAGCGAGGCCTGATAGACGGCAGTGATCTGAGGAACACCCACACCGGCCACGATGCGGGTGGTGCAGATGGAGCCGGGACCCACGCCCACCTTGATGGCGTCAGCGCCCGCGTCGACGAGCGCCTGGGCGCCCGAACGGGTGGCTACGTTTCCACCGATCACGTCAACGTCGGCGAAGGCCTTGTCTGATTTTAGACGGCGAATGATGTCGAGCACGCCGGCACTGTCGCCGTTGGCGGTGTCCACTACGAGCACGTCCACCCCCGATTCGAGCAGGGCGCTCGCGCGCTCCCAGGCGTCGCCGAAGAAGCCGATCGCCGCGCCGACACGCAGGCGCCCACCGTCATCCTTGGTGGCGAGGGGATACTCTTCGCTCTTGTCGAAGTCCTTCACGGTGATCAGACCGGTGAGCTTTCCGCCGGCATCGATCAGCGGGAGCTTCTCGATCTTGTGCCTGGCGAAGATCGCGAGTGCATCTTCGGGGGCCATACCGACTTTGCCGGTGATCAGCGGGGACGTCGTCATGATCTCGCGCACCCGGGTGAGAGCCTTCTTGGCGTGGGGCACGAAGCGCATGTCACGGTTGGTGATGATTCCGACGAGAACACCCGCGCCGTCGATGACGGGTAGCCCGCTGATGCGGAACTGGCCGCACAGGGCGTCAACCTCGGCCACGGTCGCGTCGGGCGAAGTGGTGACCGGATTGGTGATCATTCCGGATTCGCTGCGCTTGACCAGGTCGACCTGTTCGGCCTGGTCGCCGATCGAGAGGTTGCGGTGCAGAATTCCGAGGCCGCCCTCGCGGGCCATGGCGATGGCCATGCGCGTCTCGGTGACGGTGTCCATGGCGCTCGAGAGCAGCGGCAACGACACGTCGATTCGCCGGGTCAAGCGGGACTTGGTGACCGCCTCACTCGGAATGACGTCGGTGTGCCCCGGCAGGAGCAGCACGTCGTCGTAGGTGAGCCCGGTGAATCCGAACGGATCTGGCTGATCCATGAAACCCCTTACCTATAGCAAAAAACAGAAAATTATCCGGCAGAACGCGTGAAACAACCGGTCCTCCAATGTTAAGCGTGTTTGGGCTCATCACATTCCGCCCACGAATTGTGAGCCAGTGCGGAGTTTCGAAACATATAGGACATAATCGGCACGTACTCTCAACAACGACGTTGGCAGTACTTGCCCGGCGCCCGCCCGGTCACCCACCGGTCGGCACCAACATGGAGGTCCCGTGAAGTCCACTCTTACGGCTCAGAGATACGTACCCAGGATGCTGGCCATCCTGTTTGTGACGCTTCTCGCAGCCCTCACCCTGGCCACCTTCTCGGCGGGCAGCGCGCACGCCGACGAGGTGGGCACCGAGTACAACTTCACCCTCTCGGGCAACGTGCAGTTCAACGGAAAAGCCCTCGACCGTGTTTCCATCGCCGTCGACGGTAACGGTTACAAGGCCGACACCGTGACTGACGCCGAGGGCAAGTGGTCGATCGGGGTTCCCGAAAAGGGCACCTACAAAGTAACCCTGGACGAAGAGACCCTGCCGAAGGGCGTCATCGTCGCCAAGGGCGCCAATGTCATCAATGCGGAGTTCGGGCTGACCGACCGCCGCTCGGTGAACTTCTTCCTCGGTGAAGGCACCCGCACCACGGTCAGCTTCTTCGACCAGTTCGTCAACCGGTTCGTGAACGGCGTGAACTTCGGCCTGCTGCTGGCCCTCGCCGCGATCGGCGTGTCGCTGATCTTCGGTACAACGGGCCTGAGTAACTTCGCCCACGCCGAAATGATCACCTTCGGCGCCCTCATGACACTGGTCTTCTCGGTGACCCTCGGCCTGCCGATCTGGCTGGCCATCCTGATCGCGATTGTGCTCAGCGGATGCCTCGGCTGGGGTCTCGACGCGGTCCTGTGGAAACCGCTGCGCAAGAAGGGGGTAGCCGTTATCCCCCTCATGATCGTCAGCATCGGCCTGTCGCTCGCACTGCGCTACCTTTACCAGTATTTCTTCGGCGGCGGCACGAGCCAGCTGCCCGGTGCCGGTATGGCCGACCTCAAGTTCGGCGCGATTTCGCTCTCGCCGATTGACCTCGCGAGCATGGGCATCAGCGTTGTCGTGCTGCTCGCTGTCGCCTACTTCTTGCTGCGCACCCGCGTCGGCAAGGCCACCCGCGCTGTCTCGGACAACCCGAGCCTCGCCTCGGCGAGCGGCATCGACGTTGACGGCGTCATTCGCATCGTCTGGGTGGTCGGCGCAGCCCTCGCCGGGTTGAGCGGCGTGCTCTGGGCCTACTTCAGGCCCGGCGTGAGCTGGGACATGGGGTTCCAAATGCTTCTGCTCGTGTTCGCCGCCGTGACACTCGGTGGCCTCGGTACCGCGTTCGGCGCCCTGATCGGCTCGATTATCGTCGGCTTGTTTGTTGAGTTGTCGACGTTGTGGCTTCCGTCCGACATGAAGTACGTCGGCGCCCTTGTCGTGTTGATCCTGGTGCTGCTGCTTCGGCCGCAAGGCATCCTGGGTCGCAAAGAGAGAATTGGTTAGGGGTTCACATGGACTGGGGAGCAATCTTTAGTAACGCAGCCGTCGAGCTGATCAGCCCGACCACGGCCGCATACGCCCTCGCCGCCCTCGGGCTCGCGGTGCATTTCGGCTACACCGGTCTGCTCAACTTCGGCCAGGCCGGGTTTATGGCTCTTGGAGCCTACGGCTATGCGATCTCGATTCTGACCTTTGGGTTTCCCGTCTGGGGAGCCTTTCTGGTCGGCGTCGGGGCATCCGTTTTGTTCGCCCTGATTTTGGGTATTCCGACGCTGCGACTGCGCGCTGACTACCTCGCGATCGTTACGATTGCCGCCGCCGAGATCGTGCGGCTGTTGTTCACGACAAACACGTTCGCGTCGGTCACCGGGTCGGCCAACGGACTGAGCGGCTACAAGAACGAGTTTGCGGCGCTCAACCCGCTCGCCGACGGCACCTACGGCTTCGGCCCATTCACGAACAACGCCTACGACACCTGGCTGCGCATCGTGGCCTGGTCAATCGTGATTCTCGCCGCGCTGCTGGTCTGGCAGATCATGCGCAGCCCCTGGGGCCGTGTTATCAAGGGCATCCGGGAAGACGAAGACGCCGTGCGCGCGCTCGGCAAGAACGTCTACGCCTACAAAATGCAGTCACTCATTTTCGGTGGTGTTCTCGGCACCATCGCCGGCATGATCTTTGCCCTGCCGCGAGCGGTCGTGCCGTCGAACTACCAGACGACACTGACCTTCTTCATCTACGCCATCCTGCTACTCGGCGGAGCCGCGACGGTGCTCGGCCCGATCATCGGTTCGATGATCTTCTGGGTGCTGCTGTCGTTCTTCTCCGGTTTCGTCGCCCGGGCCGTGGAGGCAGGCTGGTTGCCGTTCATGTCGAGCATCCAGGCCGGGCAGCTACGTTTCATCCTGGTCGGGGTGGCGATCATGCTGATTGTGATTTTCAGACCGCAAGGCATCTTCGGAAACAAGAAGGAGTTGGCTTTTGTCCGCTAATACTGTTCCCACTGGCACGGGCCCCGCTGGCCCCGTTTCGACCGGCGTGGTTCCCACGGCCAAGCCGATCAAAACGACCGGCCTACACATCGGCGACGCCGAACCGGGCTGCGAGAAGATCGATCCGATCCTCGTCGTCGACAACGTGCGACGCACGTTCGGCGGCCTCACCGCCGTCGATGTCGACCACGTTGAGGTTCCGCGCGGCGCCATCACCGCGCTGATCGGGCCGAACGGCGCCGGCAAGACCACGCTGTTCAACCTGCTGACCGGCTTCGACAAGCCCGACAGCGGCAGGTGGACCTTCGACGGCCGCTCCCTCGCCGGCGTTCCCGCCTACAAGGTCGCCCGCATGGGTCAGATTCGCACGTTTCAGCTGACCAAGGCGCTCGGCCTGCTGACCGTCATGGACAATATGCTGCTCGGCGCCACGGGCCAGACCGGCGAGAACATGTTCCGCGCCCTGATGCCTTTTCTCTGGCGCAACCAGGAAGAGGAGAACCGGGCCAAAGCGCTCGATCTGCTCACCCGGTTCAAGCTCGACACCAAAAAAGATGACTATGCCGCGAGCCTGTCCGGTGGCCAGCGCAAGCTGCTCGAAATGGCGCGAGCGCTCATGAGTGACCCGACCCTTGTGATGCTCGACGAGCCGATGGCCGGGGTCAACCCGGCCCTGACCCAGTCGCTGCTCGACCACATTCTGAACCTCAAATCCCAGGGTATGACCGTTCTGTTCGTGGAGCACGACATGCACATGGTGCGCCACATCGCGGACTGGGTGATCGTGATGGCCGAGGGCAAGGTGGTCGCCGAGGGCGACCCGCACGAAGTCATGAAGAACCCAGCGGTGATCGACGCCTACCTCGGACAGCACCACGACGAGGACATCGGCGAAGACCTCAGCGCCGAAACCGAGAACGTGTCAGCCATAAAGGAGTTGCTCAATGACGAACGCTGACCCGCTGGCCGTGCCGGCTCCGACCAAGACCCGGAACGCGGTCGTCGAGGTCAAGACCGTCACCGCCGGCTACGTGACCGGTGTGAACATTCTCAACTCCTGTTCGCTCACCGCCTACGACGGCGAACTCATCGGCATCATCGGTCCGAACGGTGCCGGCAAGTCGACGTTGCTCAAGGCGATCTTCGGCCTCGTGAAGGTGCGCGACGGCGAGATTCTGCTGCGCGGCAACAACATCACCAATCTCAAGGCGAACAAGCTCGTCGCCCAGGGTGTCGGTTTCGTGCCGCAGAACAACAACGTGTTTCCCACCCTGACCATTCGCGAGAACCTCGAGATGGGGATCTTTCAGAAGCCCAAGGGTCTCGTGGAGCGGCTGGAATTCGTCACGGAGATCTTCCCGGAGCTCGGCAAGCGTATGTCGCAGCGCGCGGGTTCGCTCTCGGGTGGCGAACGCCAGATGGTCGCCATGAGCCGCGCGCTGATGATGGGACCGCACGTACTGCTGCTCGACGAGCCGAGTGCCGGCCTCTCTCCGGTGCGCCAGGATGAGGCTTTCTTGCGGGTGAAGGAGATCAACAAGGCGGGGGTGACGACGATCATGGTCGAGCAGAACGCTCGTCGCTGCCTGCAGATCTGTGACCGCGGTTACGTGCTCGACCAGGGCCGCGACGCCTACACCGGCACCGGCCGCGAGCTGCTGAATGACCCCAAGGTCATCGGCCTGTACCTGGGCACCCTCGGGCAGGATTAACCCGCAGAACCGCCCCCAGCAGCTTCTCAGCGGCGCCCGCGCGTGTCTCGGGGGCCGGGTCTGTGTTGCCACTGGCCGCGGGGGCCTCGGTTTTGGGGTCGGCGTGGTGGGCCACAACGGGGC
>NZ_JAJAYI010000020.1 GCF_026786305.1 Cryobacterium sp. | reverse complement strand
CGCCATTCGAGTCGCAGATCGCGTTGACGAGCAGCGCGTAGCCCTCGCCAATCTCAAAGTTGCCGTTCTCTCCGGCGAGGCGAAGCCCTCGACCGTTCCGCGGGGAACGAAGGCCCAGTGCCGCGGAGCGTCGGGGGACACGCTGGGCTGCCGGGCCCAGTTGCCCTTGATGATCGGACCGTCTGTGCGGATGGATCCACACGCGGGGGCCGGCTTCGAGACGTTCGGCCGCGCGTGGCGGCCCGGTCATACGCGCGCTATGACCTGATTGCAAGGGGCGAAGTGGTCATAGCTTGAGGGTCTATCGTGGCCAGAATGAAAAGGGTCACGCACGCGGGTGGATCGATCGTCACGGGGAGCGCGGTCGCCGACGCCCTGCTCGACTACGCAACACAGATGGACCGGTGGGCCAAGAGCGTGGCCGTCGATATCGCGGTGCTCGAGGATGACGGCACGGTCAACGTGCACACGATCCTGCTCGGTTCGGCGAGCGTACTCGTCACCTCGGAGATCGACGGCCCGGTCGACATCGCCGAAGAGAGCCGCTTCCCGATGCCGGTCTTCCCCGCTCTGGGTGCCGTCGCCGTGCCGATGTCCCAGACGGAGGCGGACACCTCCGCGGAAAAGCTCTCTCACGTGATCGACTCGATCGAAGCAGACCACGAGAGCGCGGAGGGGGACGACCCGCACCGGCAGCCGTAGCTTCCGAGCGCGGTCGCTGGTGGTCTGCCTAGCTCGCGCGAGCGTTGCTGGTGCGCTCCGCTCGCGTGGGCGTTGCTGGTGCGCTCCGCGCGAGCGTCGCGGCGCTGGCCACTGCTGCACTGCCGCACCGCCCCCGCCGTGTCGCCAAAGTCGGAACCCGGCAGCCACGAGCCGCTTCCGCACCCTGAATCACCACCCCGCGGCACCCAGTTCCGACTTTGGCGACGCCGACTCGCGCAGAACCCGCATCACCCTCCCCGCCACCCGCTGCCCATCCCGGGCGGGCGCGACGATCGTCCCACGCCGGCCCGCGGCATCCGGCACGTCCTCGACGCCCAGCACCTGCACCCGCTCGCGGTGCCGGTGCCAGATCGACGCGGTCCAGGCGCAGAGCACCGCGTCGAGCATGTCCTCCCGGTGCTTGTAGGCCGCATCGACCAGCGGCGATGGCTCGAGCAGCGAGCGCGACACCTCGTGCGAGGCGATGTGCAGCGGGGGAGTGGCCGTGGCGAGCGTGCCCATCCGCCGGATGAGCTCGTCACAGGCATCCGCCCGCGCCTGCCGCCGCAGCGCCGAGGGCAGCGACCGGTCGAACCGCTTGTACCGGGGACGCTTTTCCTCGTACCCCAGCTCCGCCATCCCAACGATGGTCGTGTACGGGTAGCACTCGAACATCGTGCGCACGAGCGGGGAGGGCGGGTGGATGCCGTCGCTGTAGACGAATCCGAGCGCCTCGAGCTTCGTCCGCAACGCCACCCCGCCCTGCCAGCCCAGCGCGGTGTTGCTGGCGTTCGCGGCAACGTGCCAGCTCCCGTAGCCCATGCCGACCTGCCGCTCGCACAGTCGCATGCCGGAAGCGTTATGCACGACGAGCGGCGCATCGATCGCGATCACCGCAGCGGGCGACGCGACCTCGACGATCCACTCGGCGACCGCGTCGATGCCGCGCGCCCAGCCGGCGTGCAACACGGTTCCGGTCTCATCGATGAGCGCGAGGCCGGTCTCCTTTGCGGGGCGCTTGGCGGTGCCCTCGCCCCACGCGAGGTCGATGCCGAGGTAGTGGGTCATGTTCGCTTTCTGTGCGAGTGGAAGGTGCCGTATCGAGGCCCGAAGCGATCGTCCTGAAAGCACCCTGTTACCGTCAAGAGTCAGAGCAGATGCCCTGAAGCCACACCGTCGTAGCAATTCTGGGGGATTTCCTTGTCATCACGCACCGAGAAACGAGCGACCGGACTGGTCGCGGCGTTCATGCGGCCGATCAACTCTCTCGTCGAGAGATTCATCCCCAGCGCCCTCGTCTTCGTCATCGCGCTCACCGTCCTGGTGGCCATCCTGGCCCTTACCCTGACCGACACCGGCCCTGTCGACGTCATCCGCAGCTGGGGCGACGGACTCGCGGGCCTCCTCGCGTTCATGACCCAGATGGCGCTCGTACTCCTTCTCGGCCACACCCTCGCCAACACCCGGCTCGTACGGCGGCTGCTCAGCAAGCTCGGGGGCGTGCCGCGCAACGCGGTGCAGGCCTACGCGTTCGTCTTCGTCGTCGCATCCATCGCCTCGCTCATCACCTGGGGCCTCGGCCTCGTCGTCGGTGGGCTGCTCGCCAAGGAGGTCGCCGCCCAGCTGCGCGGCCGCGGCGTCGCGCTGCACTTCCCGCTGCTCGTCGCCGCCGGATACTCGGGCTTCGTCGTCTGGCACATGGGCTACTCCGGATCGGGCCCGCTGACCGCCGCGACCGAGGGCTCGTTCCTCGCCGAGCAGATCGGCCGCACTATTCCGCTGACCGAGACCACCTTCTCGCTCTGGAACATCCTCGCTGCCGTCGCGACCATCGTTGTAGTCGCACTCGCGCTCACCCTCGTCGCCCCGCGCAAGGGCGCGCCGATCTTCGAGCTGGCCTTCGACGCCCGCGAGGCGGATGCCGCGCCCGACGAGGTCGTGACGCCCGCCGACCGGCTCGACGCGAGCCGCATCCCGACCCTGCTCATCGGGCTCGCGCTCGTCGCCTACCTCGTCATCCACTTCGTGAATGGCGGAACCCCGACCCTCGACATCGTCAACTGGACGTTCCTCGGCCTCATCTTCCTGCTGGTGCGCAACCCGTTCGAGCTGATCAGGCTCGTGAAGGATGCCGCGTCGAACGTTGGCGATATCCTGCTGCAGTTCCCGCTGTACGCCGGAATCCTCGGCATGATGACCGGGTCGGGCCTGATTGCCGTCTTCTCGGACTTCTTCGTCGGCATCTCGACGCCAGCCACCTTCGGTCTGCTCGCGCTGCTCTCCGCGGGACTTGTGAACTTCTTCGTGCCGTCTGGAGGCGGGCAGTTCGCCGTGCAGGGTCCGATCATGCTGGATGCCGCGGAGCGTCTCGGCGTCGATCCGTCGGTCGCGATCATGGCCGTGTCGTACGGCGACCAGTGGACGAACATGATCCAGCCGTTCTGGGCGCTGCCGCTGCTCGCGATCGCCGGGCTGAAGATCCGCGACATCCTGGGCTACACGACCGTGACGTTCCTGGCTTCGGGGCTCGTATTCGCGGCGACCATGCTGATCGTGGGGGCTGGGTAGCGGGTCGCTTCGGGTGGCGCGCGCCGGCGGACCTACGTGAGCGCATCGCCTGGCGCCAGCGCCGCCCGCACTTCGACGAACCGCACCAGGAAGCGGCGTTCGTCGAGCTTCTTGCGACGCATCCAGCTCGTCACCTCGTCGTTGCTCTTGCTCGCGTTGCACGGCCCGCAGGCGGGCACGATGTTGTCGAGCGTGTAGCGCCCGCCGCGCGCGATCGGCTGAACGCAGTCCCGCTGCAGCGGGCGGTCGCTCGCACCGCAGTAGGCGCATCCGCCCCAGAGCCGCCGCAGCGTCGCCCACTGCCCCGGAGTCAGGTCGTGCTCGACCAGCGCCATGCGCCGCGCGCGGCGACGGGCCGCCTTGGCGGCGCGGCTGTTCGTATGGGGCACGGGATTCAGCGTAGGCGGATGCCGGGGCGGAGGAGTCCGCAGGCATGCACGGAAAGCACCGCACCCATCGCGTCGCCGCCGAACGCCTCTCCCGACTCCGCGCCCTCGGCGACAGGATCTCGTCCCGCGCCCAGGACCACCCGACCGGCTCCCGGGAGAGGGCGGAGAGCCCGCGCCGGGCGGGCCTGGCGGCGTTTGACTTGTTTGGGATGGCGATGGGCGGTTCCAGCCCCACATGTTCCCTTTAGGTTCCGGCTGGGGCTGCGAGTGCGGCTTGGGTCTGCATACTGAAGAGTTTCATCAGGTTGTGGCAGCCCGCGATCAGATTCCACTCGTGCCGGGCCTGCTCCAACCCGCGCAGGAGCACGAACTTCCCCTGCCTAGCGTGAATCTGACCGAACACGGATTCCACGATCGCTTTGCGCCTGGCATACACCGCCCGGCCTCTTCTCGTTTTCAGTTTCCGAACCTTTCGTTCTCGCAGCGTGGCGTCTGCAGGGATCCGCCCGCGGGGGACATCACGGACGCGTCCACCATGCTTGACCCGGCCGGTCGCGATGAAGATCTCGGTCGCGCCGGCCGTGGCCGCTTCGATCGTCTTGGCGTACTCAAGGTTCGTGTTCGAGCAGTACCCGGCATCGAAGAGGATCTGGCCGGGCAGGGCACCCATCAAAGCCCGGGTATTTTCGACCATCGGCTGGACCTGTTCAACATCGACCCCGATATTCGTCAACTCGGTCGCGACGATGACCTGGTAACCCGAATCGACGGCGCCCTGCGCGTTGTAGCAGTAGTGGAATGATCAGTTCCGGGTGGTTGGTGAGCTGTTGGTGTCCGATTTGTGGATGACTGGGGCGTCCGGGGACTTCTTCGTCATGCTGAAGGCTCAAGGCGGAGCCCAGGACTTGTCCGTGTTCGTCGATGAGTCCGATGCAGCGGGGTGGCAAGACCGTACAAAGGTCGAGATGATCGTGGAAATGGTTGGGGCCACGATCAACGGTGAGACCACAAATGGCTGGCTGAGGGGCAGTCCGTGAAGACGACCCTGTCACCGAGTCAACCCCGTCCGCTTCAGGACCAGCAGGAATACTGCTGCGCGCAGAGCAGACGATCAGCGGGTGGATTTTGACGGAGCTCCCGGACACGGTTTTGAGAGCGCTCCACGACTTAGAGGGGTGCCCGCAGGGGAACGTTAACAGACGCACTTTGGGCATCTCCTCATCGACTGCGACCGAATGATGCACGGTCGCAGACTACCCATTGAACCAAGACAAACTCACTTAATATCGGTAGAACCTCACATCATCGTGGCTCTCAAATCGGCGGATTCTTGACCCGGTCGCTATCACCACACCAATGTAGAAATTCTCGCTGACGTCGTCTTCCTTCGTCAGGAAAGAGAACGTTACTGAATGCCCTCGATCTACTTCGTCTCGCATGGTGGAGACGTACTGAGACCGCTTTGTCATTTGGATGTACCAGATGACGGGTATTCCATCGGCGCTATAGGCTGACGCGGTAAACGTCAACAGGTCACCCACATCGACGCGCCTCGACGGGATCGCATAGTGAACGTCCTCGCCTGGCGTCCCAAAGCTATCCGTGACCTTCTCAATACTGGGGTAGTAGTTCGAAGGGGACTGATAAGACCGATCATGCGGCAATGCATAAAGCGGATGCGTTGACGAAGGTCAAATGATCAGGGTGCAATGACGAAGGGCGGTACACCCATGCGGGTGTTCACGATCGGTCACTCCACTCGCGGGTTTGATGAGGTGGTTGCAATGCTGCATGCGAATGAAGTGACTGATCTGGTTGACGTGCGTTCGTTTCCGTCGTCGCGGAAGTTCCCGCAATGGAACTAAGACGCAATTGCGGGTGCGTTACCTGCGGACGTGACCTACCGGTGGGCCAGGGACCTCGGCGGTCGCAGGCATACCCCTGCCGGTGTGCCAAGTCCAAACGGTGCGTGGAGGGTCAAGGCATTCCGCGATTATGCCGACTACATGATGACGGATGAGTTTCACTCAGGGCTTGCTGAGCTGCTGCAGGTCGCAAATGACTCGGCGCCGGCGATCATGTGCAGTGAGGCCGT
>NZ_JAJAYI010000019.1 GCF_026786305.1 Cryobacterium sp. | reverse complement strand
GCCCCCGGCCGGGGGGGCCCCCCCCCGCCCCCCCCGGGCGCGGCCCCCCCCCCGCCGCGCCCCCCCCCGGCGGCTGCCCCCCGCCCCCCCCCCCGGGGGGGGGGCCCCCCCCCCGCCCCCCCGGGGCGCTGCGACGGATACGACGGGCGCACGGGGTCAAAAGCGGCTCCGATAGACTGGCAGCACTGCCCCTAAACCTCAGGAGTCATGACAATGGTTGATGTTCGGCGGGTCAAACTTCCCGGCGTGGGTGTGCTGCACACCTTCATCACGGATGACGGCGGCAAGGTTGGCGTTATCGCCCACCGTTCCGGCCACAGCGACCTCATTACCTTCGCCGACGACGAGGGCGGCCCCGACGCGAGTAAGGTTTCGCTGCGGCTCAACGAAGACGAGGCGCATACCCTCGCCGAGCTGCTCGGCGGCACCCAGATCACCGAGTCGCTCACCGCCCTCGACCAGATTCCCGGGCTCAGCATTGACTGGTTCACCGTCGACTACGAAGACCATATCGCCGGCCAGTCGCTCGGCAATCCCGCCGACCGCGGCATCGCCGGACTGACCGTGGTCGCCGTCGTGCGCGGCGAATCCGCCAACCCCGCCCCTGCCGCCGACTTCAAAGTCTTTCCCGGTGACACCCTCGTCGTCGCCGGCTCGCCCGAAAAGGTCGTCAAGGCCTTCGCGTTCTTTCGCACCGGTGAAGTGAAGGCGAAGACCGTCGACGTTCCACCCGGGGGGTAGGCCGATGCACCTGAGCGAAGACCTCCTCGTTCTTGGCATTCTGTTCGTCGTTGCCTACGTTCTTGGCCGCCTGGGCAAACTGATCGGGCTCCCCACCATCCCGATCTATATGATCGTAGGCGTACTCGCGAGCCCGAACACCGACTTCTTCCCCCTCGACTTTCAGTCCAGCGACATCGAGCTCATTGCCGTGTTCGGCTTGATTCTTCTGCTCTTCAGCCTCGGCCTTGAGTTCGACCAGGAAGAGTTCTTCGGCAATGCCAAGACCCTGATCATCTCCGGTGGGTCCTGGGTGCTCATCAACATGGGCGCCGGCTTCATTTTCGGTCTGCTCGTGGGCTGGGGTCCTCGCGAAGCCCTGGTCATCGCCGGCATGACCGGTACCTCCTCGAGCGCGATCATCACCAAACTGCTCATTGAACTGCGGCGCCTCGCAAACAAAGAGACCCCGATGATCCTCGGCGTCACCGTCGTCGGCGACATCTTCATCGCCATCTACCTCTCGATCGTCTCCGTCGTGCTCAGCGGTGCAACCGAGATCTGGCCGATCGTGCTGCAACTTTCCATCGCGTTCCTTTTTCTCGTGGCCATGTTCTCGCTCGCCCGCTGGGGCGGGCGCGTCGTTTCGCGCCTCATGCGCACCAAAGACGACGAACTGTTCACCATTTTGTTCTTCGGCCTCGTGGTGTTGTTCGCCGGTATCGGTGAGATCATCGGCGTCACCGACGCGATCGGCGCATTCCTGATCGGCGTCGTGCTCGGCGCGAGCAGCTACCGTGCCAAGATCGAACGCGTCGCCGTGCCGCTGCGCGATATATTCGCGGCATTCTTCTTTCTTAACTTCGGCCTCGCCCTCGACATGGCCCAGTTCGGTTCGGTGATCGTCGTCGTGCTCATCGCCATCGTGATGACCTTTCTGCTCAGCCTGTTCTCCGGGGCGCTGCTGGCCTGGCTGCACAAAATGGGGCCTCGTGAGGCTCTCAATACTGCCGCCATCTTCGTCAACCGTGGCGAGTTCACCCTGATTCTGGCGACACTGTCGGTGTCGGCCGGGCTCGATCCGCGGCTGCAGCCGTTCGCGGGCCTCTACGTCCTGGTCATGGCTATTCTCGGTCCGCTGTTCGCGGCGAATTCCGAGAAGATCGGATCGGTTCTGCGCCGCCGGGTGCCGGCGTCCGTTGCCGCCCGCCCACCGCGCAACCCGATGCTTGATGAAGAGATCGCTCTCGTCGAGGCGGCGACCGCCGCCCAGGCAGCGGATGCCGACGAGTACACCCGTCGTCCAGCCAAGCGGGTGGTCGACTCGGCCAATTCCCACCCGGCGGCCGATACGGTGAACACAGTGAAACGCTCGCATCCGGCCGATTCTGGTCTGGATCCGATGGCTGATTTCGCTCTCGGTCAGCACTCCCCAGAACCCGATGATGATGCCGACAGACCGGCACGCAAACCCGGGCGAGAAACCCACACAGGTGACTATTCGTGATCAGAATGATGGTGCGCCCCCGCTGGGTGGCCGCACTGCTGCTTGCCCTCGGCATTGCCGCGGCCTTCGCCCTGCTCGGGCACTGGCAGTTGGAGCGCGCCATCGAGTCCGGCGTGGTCGTGGAACGCAGCACCGAAGAGGTGAAGCCGCTCACCGACGTTGCCCAGCCTGACGGCGGGGTGACGCAGATCGCGACCGGCCAAATGGTTACCGCCGACGGCACGTGGGTGGCCGGTGACGAGCAGCTCATCACGACGCGCTTCAACGGCGGCATCTCGGGATTCTGGGTCGTCAGCCATTTTCAGACGGATGCCGACGCCGCCAGCATCGCCGTCGCGCGCGGGTGGGCCCCCGACAAAAGCACTGCCGAGGCCGCCGTGGCCACGCTGCAGGCCGCACCCGAGATCGGCTCTGTCACCCTGACCGGACGTTTTCTCACCGGCGAGGCCCCGGAGCTGCCCGACCCCCAGGGCGACCCAATGGAGCTGACCAAGGTGGCACCATCCGCTCTGATAAATCTGTGGGCTGATTTCACCGATCAGTCGGTGTATTCCGCATATATCGTCGACGCTGCCGCCCCGGCCGGGCTCGACGTGATCGACTCCCCGGTGCCCGACGTTGATCAGTCGCTGAACTGGCTGAACATCTTCTACGCGATCGAGTGGGTCGTCTTCGCCGGGTTCGCAGTGTTCCTCTGGTACCGCCTGGTGCGCGACGCCCTGGAACGCGAGCAGGAAGAGGCAGCGCTCGAAGCGGTGACTGCGAGCGCTCCCAGCGCGGGCGCATAGAATTAGTCCATGCCACTTGAACCCAAGCCCGCCGATATTTCCCGAATCCCCGGTGCGCTTCGGCTCTACCAGGTGTCGTCCATTATCACCGGTGTCTTTCTGCTGCTGCTCTGTGCCGAGGTGTACGCCAAGTTCATCCTCGGCTATGAACTCGAAATGAACGGCGCCGAGGGCTTTCTCGCCTTCGTGCCGCGCGAAACGGTCGCCGCCATCAACCTGAGCACCATCATTTTGATCGTGCACGGCTGGTTCTACGTGCTGTACCTGTTCGCCGATTTTCGGCTCTGGAGCCTGATGCGCTGGCCGTTCCCGCTCTTCGTGCTGATCGCGCTCGGCGGCATCATTCCCACGCTCTCGTTCTTCCTGGAAGGCCCCATGTCCCGCCGTGTCAAGCGTTACCTCGAGCAGAGCGAAGTGAAAAAAGCTGCCGAGGTGCGTTCATGAGTGCCCTCGTTGACACAGCGGATGCTCCCCTCGCTGACTCCGGGCTCGATCGCCCCGTTCTCGTGGTTGACTTCGGTGCGCAGTACGCGCAGCTGATCGCTCGGCGCGTGCGTGAGGCATCCGTTTATTCTGAAATCGTGCCACACACGATCACCGCCGCCGAGGTGGTCGCCAAGAATCCGCGCGGAATCGTGCTGAGCGGCGGGCCGTCGAGCGTCTACGCCGACGGCGCCCCCAGCTTCGACGCCGACATCTTCGACCTCGGCGTTCCCGTGCTCGGCATCTGCTACGGCTTTCAGGTGATGGCGACCGCCCTCGGCGGCACCGTCGCCCACACCGGAGCCCGCGAATACGGCTCGACCCCGGTCACCGTGAGCAACGGCGACAACGTGCTGCTGGCCGACCAGCCCGACAGCCAGACCGTCTGGATGAGCCACGGCGACTCGGTCGCCACCGCCCCCGAGGGCTTCACCGTGCTCGCCTCGTCGACCTCCACCCCGGTCGCCGCGTTCGCCAACGACAAGAAGCGGCTCTACGGCGTGCAGTGGCACCCCGAGGTCAAGCACTCCGAGAACGGCCAGCACGTGCTCGAAAACTTTCTGCACCGCGCCGCCGGCATCAACCCCGACTGGAACAGCGGCAACGTCATCGCCGAGCAGGTCGCCAAGATTCGCGCCCAGGTCGGCACCGGCAAGGTCATCTGCGGGCTCTCCGGCGGAGTCGACTCCGCCGTCGCCGCCGCCCACGGGGACAACGCCATAGGCGCCCCCCGCGTCGGCGTCTTCGGCGCCCACGGGCTGCTGCGTCAGGACGAACGCCGCCAGGTGGAAGAGGACTACGTCAAGGCCACGGGCATCCGCCTGGTCACCGTCGACGTACGGGAGCAGTTCCTCACCGCTCTCGAGGGCGTCAGCGACCCGGAGACCAAGCGCAAGATCATCGGCCGCGAGTTCATTCGAACCTTCGAGCAGGCCCAGGCCGAACTCATCAAGGAAGCCGCCCAAACCGACGGCGACCCGATCGCCTTCCTCGTGCAGGGCACCCTCTACCCCGATGTCGTTGAATCCGGCGGAGGCAGTGGCACCGCGAACATCAAGAGCCACCACAACGTGGGTGGCCTGCCCGATGACCTCAAGTTCGAACTGGTCGAACCATTGCGCACCCTGTTCAAGGACGAGGTACGCGCGATCGGCGCCGAGCTCGGCCTGCCGGCCGAAATCGTTCAGCGCCAGCCGTTCCCCGGCCCCGGCCTGGGCATCCGCATTGTCGGCTCGATCACCCAGGAACGCCTCGACCTGCTGCGTCAGGCGGACGCGATCGTGCGCTTCGAACTGACCGCCGCCGGCCTCGACCGCGAGATCTGGCAGTGCCCGGTCGTACTGCTGGCCGACGTGCGCTCGGTGGGCGTGCAGGGCGACGGCCGCACCTACGGCCACCCGATCGTGCTGCGGCCGGTGTCTTCAGAGGACGCGATGACCGCCGACTGGACCCGCCTGCCCTACGACCTGCTCGCGAAGATTTCTAATCGCATCACCAACGAGGTCGACGGGGTCAACCGCGTGGTACTCGACGTCACGTCGAAGCCGCCGGGGACCATCGAGTGGGAGTGACCCCGCGCCAGCGTGTCAAGTAGGGGCGGGGGGCGGGCCGGCCCGGCGTGTGTGTGGGGGGGGGCGGGGGGGCGCCCGGGGCGGGCCGGGGGGGGGGGGGGGTTTATCTTGGGGGTTTGCGCCCCGGCCGCGCGGCGCGCCCGCGCGG
>NZ_JAJAYI010000018.1 GCF_026786305.1 Cryobacterium sp. | reverse complement strand
GTGCCCGCACCGAGCGGAACGGCGGCGGCCGTGGCGCCAACCGCGACACGACCTCGGCCGGTGGCGCTCGTCGCGAACGTTCCGGTCGTCCGACCGGCGCTGCCTCCAGCGCACCCCGCTCCGGTTCGGCCGCTGGCCGTTCCGGCGGAGCCCGCGTCGGCAGCCTCCAGGTCGGCGGGCTCGTGCGCGGACCGAACTCGGGTGGAACCGGCCGTTCGGCTCCCCGCCGTTCGCAGGGCTAGTCCGCTGGCATCCGCGTGAAAAAACGGGTCGGTCTCCACGGAGACCGGCCCGTTTTCTTGTGCGCGTACCAAGGTGCGTGTGTCAGATGGCACCCGCAAAGACGGTTAGTGTCGAATCATGAACACCACAGTCGTCGTTCGACCCGTCAGCGAAGCGGATGCCGAAAGCCTGGGCCGCGTACACGCCGCCTGCTGGCATGAAACTTACGATCACCTACTCAGCCAGGCTGCACTGTCCCAGCTGCGGCCCCAGCGCCTCGCGACCATGTGGCGTCGGTTCACCACCCAGGGGCCGGAATACCGCCAGAGCGTCGTTCTCGTCGACGACGAGATCATGGGCTTCGCCGGCAGCGGACCGAGCCGCGACGACGACCAGCCCACCGAGCAGGAACTGTTCTTCATGTATCTGCTCGACGCCCAGCACGGAATGGGGATCGGCCAGAAGCTGTTCGATTCCGTTGTCGATCCCGGCGCGTCGTCGCTCTGGGTCGCCGCCGACAACCCCCGGGCACACGCGTTCTATGCCCGCAACGGGTACCTGGCCGACGGCCACGAACGCACCGAAGAGGTGCTCGGCGAAAAGCTGCACGAGGTGCGGTTGGTTCGCTAGGCGGTTTCGGCCTGATCACGGGAAAGGTTTTGTTGAACGTTCAGCCCACAACCCGCGCGTGGTTTTTGGGCCCGCGCGAAGCAATAGGGTGAGCGGATGACATATTCCACGGCACCCGAGGCGATCCCCGTCATCCTCGACGTTGACACCGGTGTCGACGACGCCCTGGCCATTTTGTTCGCGCTTGCGCACCCCGGAATCAAGGTGCTCGGGATCAGTTGTGTGGCCGGCAATGCCTCGCTCGAGCGTGTCGTCGAGAACACCCTGCGCATTCTCGACGTCGCGGACGCGCCGACCATCCCGGTCGCCGCGGGGGCTCGACGCCCCCTGCTCGAACCGGCCCGGTCGGCCGCGCACGTACACGGCGAAAGCGGCCTCGGCACGCTGCAGCTTCCGCCGAGCGACCGACGGGTGGAGTCGACCAATTCGACCGAGCTCATGCACCGGTTGATTCAGGCCAGCCCGCACCCGGTCACCCTGGTCGGACTCGCCCCGCAGACCAATTTGGCGCTGCTGCTGCGCCAGTACCCCGACGTGGTCAACAACATCGAGCGCATCGTCTTTATGGGCGGATCCACCACGGTCGGCAATGCCACCGCCGTGGCCGAGTTCAACGTCTGGCATGACCCGGAAGCCGCGGCCATCGTGCTCGACTCCGGCGTGCCCACGTTCATGTACGGTCTCGACGTGTTCAACCAGGTCTCGGTTCCGGAGCACATCGCGTCCGCTCTCGTGCACGGCGACTCGCGGCTCGGCCATGTTGTCGGCCAGTTGCTCGCCAACCGTATCGCGCTCGGGTCTGGTCGCAATTCCGACTACACCGGACTCATCGGCGATGCCGGCGCTCTGTGCGCCCTGGTCGACCCGGATGCGCTGCAGACCGCACTGCTGCCGCTGCGCATTCAACTCTCCGGCTCTGGTCGCGGCCAGACGCTGGTCGACAAACGCACGCATCCGGGCGAGGACATCGTGCACGGCCTGGCGACGGAGTGGGAGGCCGCGGAGGTTGCGCTCGACGTCGATGTCGATCGCTATGTGCACTTGTTTCTCAACACGCTCGGCCTCGGTTCAGCCCTGCCCGAGTAGGCACACTCGGCCCTCCAACCGGCACTGTCCCCGCACTGTTCAGCCGACACCGCCCGGCAGACACCGCCCCGCCGACACCGCCCAGGGGATGCCGTGCGCCCGGCCGACGAGCGGCATCCGTTCGGCGAACCTGTCGTCAGTACAGCTGGCCCACCGAGGCGAGGGCCGCGCGCAACAGGGTGCCGCGGCCGCCTTCCATTTCGGCCGAGACGGCCTCGGATGCGGCATCGATCGGGGTCATCCAGGTGATCTCCAGGGCGTCCTGGCGCGGGTCGCAGGTGCCGGTGACGGGAACGACGTAGGCGAGAGATACCGCGTGCTGGCGGTCGTCCGTGTAGGCCGTGATGCCCGGCATCGGAAAGTATTCGGCAACCGTGAAGGGCACCGGACTGACCGGCAGCTGCGGAAACGCCATCGGGCCGAGGTCTTTTTCAAGGTGGCGGAACAGCGCGTCGCGCAGGGTTTCGCCATAGAGCACCCGCCCGGAGACCAGTGTGCGGGTCATTTCGCCGGTCGGGCGGGCGCGCAGCAGCACACCGACCTCCACGACCTGGCCGAGGCCATCAACCCGCACCGGCACGGCCTCGATGTAGAGAATCGGCAGCCGACGGCGGATCTCGGCGAGTTCGACGTCTTTCAGCCAACCCGGATTCGTGTTCGGGGCTCCCGCAGGGGGCTTCGGCGTCCAGTCCGGGTCTGGGTCAGGGGTTCGCACGCTCATAGCCCCATTCTGTCCTACACCGGCCCCGCTGGCGCACCTGTTCCGCTCCGCGGTGCCAGAAGCAGATCGAGCAGTGAAAGTATGGGAGGGCACGGCGCCCACGCGCCGCGAGAAACTGGGAGGACCCTCATGACCACCAGCACCACCATCGACACGGCTGCCGTACTCTGGTCGGCGACGGGCGCCGACCAGACTGACCGTCCGTTGTTGATCATCCTGCACGGCTACGGCTCGCACGAGGGCGACCTGTTCTCTCTCACACCGCACCTGCCGCTCGAACCGGTCATCGCGGCGCTGCGCGCGCCGCTGCCCGTCGGCGACGGCTGGGCCTGGTTTCCGATCAGCGAGTCGGGCAATCCCGATACTGCGTCGGTCGACGCGGCCGTCGCAGCTGTTCTGGCCTGGCTGGATGCCCTTCCGCAAAGGCCGAGGACGGTCGGCCTGCTCGGATTCTCGCAGGGCGGAGCTATGGCGCTCCAACTGCTGCGCGTCGCGCCCGCCCGCTTCAGCTTCGCGGTGAACCTCTCCGGCTTCGTCACGGGCGCCCCGCAGGGCGGCGACACCGCGCTGGCCGAGCACCCGCTCCCCGTGTTTTGGGGCCGCGGCACCGCCGACGGCGTGATTCCGGCCAGTGCGATCGAACGCACGCAGTCCTGGCTGCCCGGGCACAGCACACTGACCGAGCGCATCTACGAGGGGCTTCCCCACTCGATCTCGCAGACCGAACTCGGCGACGTGGTCAACTTTCTGCGCACGCAGTACCGGGTGACTGCGGCCGAACCGGCCGCCTAGACGCATTCAGGCACTCGGATGCCGCTGGCCGGCATCCGCCGCCCGCCCGCGACCACGCAGGGCTCAACGAACCGCGCTAGAAGCGCTAAGCGGTCAGCGGTCAGCGGTCGCGGTCAGCGGTCGCGCTTGGCCTGCTCTTGGGCAGCCTGGCGCTCGACATGCGCCTTCTTGGCCGCGCGGTGGGCGTCGCGGTCTTTCACCGCGATCTGGTCGGCGCGCACGCCGGCCTGGGTGGAACGTTCCAGCACGAGCCACGCGGGCGGCTGCTGCAGCAGGGCAGCGATTTCGGCAGTGGTCAGCGGTTCGGTGATCTCGCTGCGGGCCAGGCCCGAGATTGAGACGCCAAGCTTGGCGGCGACGACCTGGCGCGGGTGCGGGCCGTTGGAGCGCAGCAGGGTGAGCCACTCCGGCGGGTTCGCCATGAGCTCGGCGAGCTCGGTGCGGCTGACGAATTCGGTATGAAACTCGGCCGGTGCCGCGTCGAGCAGAATCCCGAGTTTCTGGGCCGCCGTGGCGGGCTTCATGGTCTGGGGCTTCTTCTCGGAACTCATTGTTCAAGCGTATAGCCTGAGAGTGCCCTGGTTAGGGCAATTCGTGCTCTGCGCCGCCCTCAACTACCCGAGAAAGGATGCCGGTGAGCTTTTCCATCGCCTTCGTCGCCGGTGTGACCCCCACCAAGTGGACTCGTATCTGGGGGGACCGCCGCCCCGATGTTCCCCTGAGGGTGTTTCGCACCGAGACCGTCGAGCAGATTGCGGTGCTGCACGAGGGTCGGGCCGAAGTCAGCCTCGTACGACTGCCGATCGACGAAACCCACCTGAGCGTCATCAACCTGTACAACGAGATTCCCGTCGTCGTCGCGTCGAAAGGCCACGCGATCGAGCAGGCCGAGACCGTGCTGCTGGCCGACCTGGCCGGCGAACACCTGTTGCAGGACCCCGACGAGGTGCCCGAATGGCGCGACCTCGCCGAGGAGGTGCGTGACGGCACCCGCCGGGCCCTGCCGCCGATGCGTGACCTCGACGAGACCATGGAGCAGGTCGCGGCCGGAGTCGGCATCATCATCGTGCCGCACTCGATTGCCCGGTTGTACGGCCGCAAGGACGTCGTGTCGCGCCCGGTGACGGATGTCGCCGACACCCGGATTGCTCTGGCCTGGATCACCCGGGAGACCACCGACGACATCGAGGAATTCATCGGCATCGTGCGCGGACGCAAAGTGGCGAGCTCCCGCATCGATACCGGTGCGGCGGCAGCGGATTCCGCGGCATCCGCTGAGGCCGACGCAGGGCCCGTGCGCAATGACGGACGCCCGCCAAAGCCGCCGCGCAAGCCCAAGAAGACCGACAAAGCGAAGGCTGCGGCCAAGGCGATTCGGGTTGCGGCGGCCAAGGCCAAGCCTGCCGTGCGCAAGAAGACCGAAAATTCGCCCGGCCGCACCAGGCCCACGAAGAACCCCAACAAGGGCAAGAGCCGCGGTCGCTGACCAGCGCCGTCGGTCGACATCGCTGGTCGAGCTGGTCGAGATCACGGACGTGCACGCCCGTTGCTCCAGACAGGCCCACCAGCGGGGAATTACGGGTTCTTCAGCACCGACAGGATATTGCCGGAGGGGTCGGTGAACCAGGCGATGTCAGGTCCCTGACCACCGCCGGCGGCGATGCCTTTCTCGTTTTGCTCGAATCCGTCGTAGCGCAGAAAGTCCACACCGCGTTCGGTGAGTTCGTCGACGGTGGCGTCGAGGTCGGTCACGGCAAAATTGAGAATCGTGTAGGTGGCCGGCACGAAGTCCGACTTCGGATAAATGATGACGGTCGCTCCGCCGGGAAGCGCAATGCGCAGCATGCCCATCTCCCCCACCGTCACCTCGAGGCCGAGGGTTTCGGCGTAGAAGGTGCGCGCGGCGTCGAGGTCGAAAACCGCGAATCCGCTGAAGCCGGCGACGATTCCGACGAAGTGCTCGGTCGGGTGCTGGACCATGAGGGTGACTCCCTTGTCGATGAAACGGAGCGTGGTCAGCGGGAGCTGATCGACGCGAACTTGCGAATGCACAGCGGCACGAACACGAGCAGCATCACGGTGATGCCGATGAGCACGGTCAGAACCGGATTCTGCATGGTCCAGATATCGGGAACCGGCGCCGTGCCCAGATTGCCGAACAGCTGCCGCACGGCCTGAACGAGCGACGACACCGGGTTCCACTCGGCGAACACGCGCAGCACGGTCGGCAGGGTTTCGCTCGGCACAAACGCATTCGACACGAAGGTCAGCGGAAACAGAATCAGGAATGACGCATTGTTGATGACTTCTGGGCTCTTCACGCTCATGCCGAGGAGCGCCATGACCCAACTGAATGCATAGCCGAACAGCAACAGCAGCCCGACTCCGGCGAGAAACTCGAGCGGCGACGAGGTGACCCGCCAGCCGACCGCGAGACCGGTGGCCATCATGATCACCATCGAAATGGTGTTCAGGACGAGGTCGCCGTTGGTGCGTCCGATCAGCACAGCGGATGCGTTCATCGGCAGGCTCCGAAACCGGTCGATGATGCCTTCCTTCAGATCGAGCGCCATCGCAGCGCCCGAGAACGTGGCCCCAAAGACGACGGTCTGCGCGAAGATGCCGGCCATCAGGAACTGGGTGTAGTCGCTGCCCTGAACCGCAATGGCACCGCCGTACACCTGGCTGAACAGCAGCACGAACATTATTGGCTGGATCACGGCGAACACGAGCACGTCGGGCGAGCGCTTGATCTTGATCAGATTGCGCTTGGTGACGGTCCAGCCGTCGGAGTACCACAGCGTCAACGGGTTCCAGGTGGGCAGCGGGGGCAGGGTACCCACTCGGGATTCTCCCGGCGCGAGGCCAGTCGCGGTCGTCGTGCGCTCCGGACGGGTCGGCTCCGAACGGGTTGGCTCGGGCGTGGTGGACTCGGCCGGGACCGCGGTGTGCCGGGGGCTCATTTCATTTTCTCCAGATCTGCCATTTCGGTCTTCGCCGCGCGCGCCTGTACCTGCTTGGCCTGCGCCCGCTTCGACAGCTTGGACCCGTCGGCATCGGGATCGTCCCCGGTCGCGCTCAGATCAGCTTTGTGGCCGGTGAGCTTGAGAAAAACGTCGTCGAGGGTGGGGCGGCGCATGCCCGCATCGTGCAGGTTGATCTGCGCGGCGCGCAGGTCAGCGAGCATGTTCTGCAGCGCGGTGGGGCCGTCGGTGACGGCAACCTCGACTCCGCGCCCGTCGGTGGAGACCGACGGGTTGCCCGAACCGTACCGGGCGAGAACGTCGCGGGCAGCCGCGCCGTCGGCGGCATCGACGAGCGCCACAACCACACGGTGCCCACCGATCTGCGCCTTGAGCTGATCGGAGGTGCCCTCGGCGATGACGCGGCCGTCGTCGATGACGACGATGTCATCGGCGAGTTGGTCGGCCTCTTCGAGGTATTGCGTGGTCAGCAACACGGTCGTGCCGTCAGCGACGAGGCGCTTGATGACGTCCCACAGGGCGATGCGACTGCGCGGGTCGAGCCCGGTGGTTGGCTCGTCGAGAAAAAGCACCTTGGGGTTAATGACGAGTGCGCCAGCGAGGTCAATTCGCCTTCGCATACCGCCGGAAAACCCCCTGACCGGCCGGTTGCCGGCGGCGGTGAGCTCGAACAGGTCGATGAGTTCCTGCGCCCGCTTGCGGGCTGCCGCGCCGCCCAGATGGTAGAGCCGACCGACCATCTCGAGGTTTTCGAAACCGGTGAGATTTTCATCAACGGCCGCATACTGGCCGGATACCCCGATGATGCGACGCACTGACTTCGGGTGACGGACGACGTCGATTCCGTCGATAACAGCGGTGCCGGCATCCGGTCTGATCAGTGTCGTGAGCATCTTCACGACGGTGGTCTTTCCGGCGCCGTTGGGGCCGAGGAGGGCTTTGACCGTGCCGCGCGGCACCTGCAGGTCGAGCCCGGCGAGCGCGTGCACCGGCCCAGTCTTGGATTGGTAGGTCTTGGTCAGGCCCTGGGCCTCAATGATCACGGGGTGTCCTTGCGGTATCGGGTGGTGCAATACGGGTCGATGCAATGGTAATAATGCCCTCCACCTTCGACAACGGCTGGATACGATTGCGCCCCGGACCGGTGCGCGTCGATCGTCGGTTCCTTGACCAGCTCGTCGAGAATTCGATGTGAGCGCTCGATGGTGCCGTTACGTGGAATCAGGTTATCGGGATGAAGAACGGCCGTCGACATTTATTCACAGAATGTGTGGCTTTCACTCACAGATGGCGGTGTTCTTTCATCTTCAGGTGGCGGGGCGGCGCCGATCGAGTTGACTATGAAAAGCCGCCCGCGTGCCCGGGAGCGAAACGGTCACCGGACCGGTCGCTGCCTGACACTGTGCGCGCGCATCGGCACCGGTCCAGAAGCTGTGCACCCACGTGCAAATATCAGGTCCCCAGTCCGATGAGGGCTGGGGACCTGACGCGAGGCTGGTGCGGCGGGCTGTGGATCAGCCGTTGGCCGTGTTCTTACCTCCGGAGGCGACGAAGCTGACGCAGTCACCCTGGTTCTTGAACGACGGGTTGTTGAAGATCATCCAGCCGCTCTTCAGGCACTGGCTCTTGCGCGTGGGCGGAGCGACCAGGGCCGGCGAGGCCGTGATCTTCATGGAGACGGTGCCGTTCGGCGCCCAGTTCGTGTCCTGACGGAAGATGCCGACACCGGCCGTGCCGCCGTCTGCGTAGAAGGCGGCGAACGACGTTTTCAAGAAGACGTTGTCCGGGCTGTCATCGGTGCCAACCGTCGCAGTCTGGGACGTTGGAATGCCGACATTCAGCGAGTTGTACGGGCCGACCGTTCCCAGTGGTGCCGCGCCGTAGCTCTGGGTGTTGAAAGCGATGCCCACGATGACGTCGTTGGGCAGCGTGGCACTCAGACTGCTGAGGTTGAAGTCCACGTTGAACGCGAAGCCGTTGTAGCACGATCCGTCACTGCCCCGCCACGCCGTCGGGGTGACGCAGGTGGGGTCCGCCGCCGGACGCCACGGGATGCTGATGTTCTCGGTCTTGGTCGCGAGCAGCGTGTCGGGCACCCCGTTGGTGTCGAGGTGGTTGCCGTAGACGTTCACGGTGACCGGGTGGGTCCACGTGGCCGAGTTGCCCGTGTAGCGGGCGTCGGTGGAGTAGTCGGAATACAGGGCCCAGTCGCTCATCGTGACTGTGACCGTGTTCAGGATCCGGTTCGTGCCGGCGAGGTGTACGTAGTCGCCAAACTCTGAGGTGCTAGTCGCCTGGAAACCGAGACTGGCCACGTTCGGGGGCAACGGGCTTGGGATGGCGTCGTAGACGGTCGTCGGTGACGGCGGTGACGGCGGTGACGGCGGTGCTGCCAGCGCGGCGTTGACTCCGCCGAAAAGTGAGAATGCGAGCGTCAGTCCTAGGGCTGCGATGCCAGCAGGCTTGATTCCTTGCATGATGTTCTCCTTCCCTCCAGGAAGAGGGATGTCAGGTTGGACAAAGCTGACGTGGGTCGCCCGCCTCTGCACTCCCCTCCGGTCGTTGGGACGGCCAATTCGATCGACTTCACTCCGTCTCGCGCCGCGACACCTATCACGGGCGGCGCATGAGCAAAGCAGCACGCCGCGACACCTATCCAAGGCGACGCGAGGGCAGAGTAGCACGCCGCCATCGCCCAGCTCGATCGGGTCCCGCCGGCGTGGGAAAGACACTCTCAACCTGCCGTTATGCGCTGAAATCTGATCAACCCCTTCATCACCACCGGGGCGAGCGATGCGATGACTACCCCAAGATCTGCGCTGCCGCCATCCGAACCCGCACCGTCCTGTGAAAATCTCAGAATCGTCGTCTCAGCCTGACAGCAAACACGGAGAATGCTATGTTTCGCCCATGATTCGGCCATGGGGGCTCCTTGCCTGTCAAGGTATTCGAGGGGAGCCACCCCATGGAGAGGAAATCATGACTACGACCACCCCGCGATCGGCGGCCCAAGGCGCGCGTTCCACAGCAGTGCACTCGGAGAACACGGGCGCGCGCCTGATCGATCAGCATCTGCTCACTCGCCGCATCACGGTCGCGCTCTCGCTCGCCGTCGTGGCTGCGATCCACATTCTCGATCTACCCGGTAAGTTTGCCGAAACGCCCTACTTGGCGTTCTCCTACGTTGGACTGATCATCGCCTCGGCGGTCATAATCGAGCGGGTGCTCGTCGTCGGCTCTCGAATCGACTTCTTGGCCGCCGCAGCGCTGTCGGCCGCCGTCATGGTCGGCTTCATCGTCAATCGCACCGTCGGCATGCCGATGGCCACCGGCGACATCGGGAACTGGCTCGAACCGCTTGGCCTTCTTTCACTCGTAGTCGAGGGCTTCGTGATCTGGCAGGCGCTCGTCGCCGTCGCGCTGCACCGCCGCACGGTGCGCTAGATCCCATTCACGACGGGGCCGTGGAAAGCGGATATCGATGGCGGTATCCGACACCCGGCCTGCCAAGCTCCGTCGATCAGGGACACGTCCACGCTGTCGGGCGCTTCACTCCGGGCCCGGGTCACACGCTGGACTCGCAATTGTGCAAGGCCCGCCTGCCCACTGACTGCCGCCGCGCGATGAGGCGAAGCTGAGTCGGTATCGCCGCCGCAGCATCCGCTTGCCTAGAGCCGGGCGAGGCGTTCGATGTCTTCGAGAAACTCGGCAGCGACCTCTTCGGACACGGTTCTGCGGGTTTCGGAGATTGCGATGGCATAGTCCTCGGTGCTCGGGCCGTTTATGACCGGCCCGTCTCCGACCTTGTAGAGTGCCTTCTCGAGCGCGTGTTGGGAGGCCCGATGAGCGGCGTACTCGACGTCGGCCGGCGAGAAGCCGTCGCTCTTTTCGACCAGCACGGCGAGGTCGACCTCGTTGGACACAGCCTGCGGAATGTAGCGCTCCCAGATGGCCTGGCGAGCAGCGACATCCGGCAGCCCGATCGGCACAACATAGTCGAAGCGTCCATGACGGAGAAAGGCGGAATCGAGCGCGCGAATGAAGTTGGTCGCACACACCAGCAGGCGCCCCGGCTGTTCGCGAAAGGCCGGGATGATCTTGAGCAGCTCGTTGGTCACACCCTGCATGGTCGACGGCGGTTCGCCCTGACGCTGGGCGGCGATCTCCTCGACCTCGTCGATGAACACGACCGCGTGTTCGAGCTCGGAGATCTTCAGGAAAGTTTCTCGTAGTGCGCCGGCGAGGCCCTGCGGGTCGGCCGCGAGACGCGACGGGAAGACCTCGATGAATGACCATTCCAGGCGGGAGGCGATGGCCTTGGCGAAGGTGGTCTTTCCGGTGCCGGGAGGGCCGAACAGCACAACGGCCTTGGGCGGTGAGACACCATACTGCTCTGCCAGTTCGGGTTTGGCCAGCGGCATGACCAACCGGCGTTCGAGCAGTTCCTTCTCACGCGCCATACCGCCGACCTTCTGCCACAGGTCGCGCGGCAGCAGCCGCCCGCCGAGTTCGACGAGTAGCTTGAGCTCCTCGCGCTGCACGGGAATGTGCCGTTCGAAGTACCGCAGGTTCTTCTTCACCTCGAAACCGCGGTTGAGAAAAGCATCGATCTTGGCCTCCGATTCGGGCATGAGCGCCGACAGCTTGGTCATGCCGTACGGGGCCATGCGGGCTTCGAGTGCGGCGAGCATGGCCGTGCCGATGCCCTGGCTCTGCCACTTCGCCGCCGTGGCCAGAAAGACAATCCAGCCCTGGGCGTGGGCGGCCCGCCCGACGGCGGCGCCGACGACCTCATCGCCGTGCACCGCCACGACGGCGTGATCCTTCTGACAGGAAGCGAGCACTTCGGAGAGACCGTAGACCGGCTCGGTTTCGGAGGCCTTGATCTCCTCCCACAGACGCAGAATGCCGTCCAGGTCGTCGGAGTGAAAATCGCGCAGTCGCCAGCCAGTCATCGTGAACCTCGCATCAGTGGGTGTGCTGCCAATCTATTGCACCCGCTCAGGCACGAAAAGCGGCGGCGAGGATGCGCGGGAGCTTCCGCACCGACGGGCGGGCAGCAAAGTCGGTCAGCAGGCGGGCGGTCAGTGAGCCGCTTCGGGCTGACACGAACCACGGCGGCTTCGGCAACAGCGCCCATTCGCCGTGGGCGATCGAGCGCGGAAACGGCCGGAACGGCCCCCGCACCACCGTTCGCTCCACCTCATCGAGAAGCAGGGCGTTGTGCACCACGCCGATGCCGCTTTGCACGTTGTCGAGAGTGTGGCCCGGGAACGCACCCCACGGTGCCGCCACCGACAGGAAGCCGACGCCGGTCCAGGCGTTGATGGCGATGGTTCCATAGCGCAGGCGCGCCACGGCCTGCTCGAACCCCGGCCCAAGCCGACGAATCGTGCCCGGTAGCCCGAGAATATTGGCGCCCAGTGTGCCAAGAAAATCACGGTTGACCGTCTCGACGGCGGCGTCGAGAAAGGCTTGGCCGCTGCCCGGCAGTTGCAGCACGCCGAGTACCGGTGCGAAATATTCTGTTGTGAGCATATCTTCCTGTGCAGCGGATGCCCCCGCCAGAACGAGCAGGTGCCCGCCGGCCACCGACCGCGCGGCGGGATAGGCGGCCCGGGCGGCGCGCATCCGCTCCTCGCTGCCGGGGTACCATGCTGGCCGGGCCGGCGCGGCGGCCAGGGCCGCTGCAACCTCGCCGAGAAACGCGGCCTTCTGCGGCCAGGTGGCACTCAGCACGAGCACCTGACCGGCGATGCAGTTGTAACCGCCGTTGTGCAGCCGCATGGTGGCCACGTGTGCGGCCTGATAACGGAGGTCTTGGGCGCTCCACCGCCCGGGCAGCACGATGATCGGCGAGACACCGCCGAGTTCGCTACTGATCGGCTTCGTGAGGCGCGGAGTATCCGGTGTGGATCCACCGAACACGATCGCATCGTGCGTGGCCGCGCTGCCGGTTATGTGCACGTGGCTGATGCCGGGGTGGTGGGCGAGGTAGCTGCCCACGTCGGCGCCGCCGGTGACGATGCGCAGCAGGCCCGCGTCGATGAGGGGGGCGAGCGCCGCCCGATAGACCGGCAACAAGCCGTCGAAGGTCGGGTTGAGCTTGAGAATCGACACGCGATTGTGCGCCAGGAGCTCGTAGAGCACGTCCAGGGGTGCGATCGATGAGATATTGCCGGCACCGAGCACGAGGCCTACCCCGCCGGTCATTGCGGGCGTGAGCTGCCCCAATCCGGCTCGGGACCGGGCCTGCGCCGCGGTCACGCCCGGCCGCAGCCAGGCCTCCGCACGGAAGCCGTGCAGCAGCAGTCCGTCATAGGCGCGGTACGGAAGCACCGCAACCGTGACGCGACCGCCCGGCGCGCGTCCAAACCGTCGACCGAAGAGCGGGCTGCGTTCACCAGCGAGCGATCGAAGGGTGCGCCCCAGCGCCGTCAGCGCGGTGAGCACGCCATACGGCCCGGTCAGCCACTCCTCGCCGATGAGTGTTGACGACGGTTCAACACCCTTGGCGCGGGCCGCCGCGGCCACCCAGCGCTCGGCCTCGCCAGAAACGGATACCCCGGTGCGCGCCAGCAGGTCGGCGCGTGCCACGAGGGTGGTCTGCGCCCATCGCTCACTTCCGGCGCTCAATTCGGCGATCGCGCGGTCGAGGTCAGTGCGGTACGCCGTCGTGGACATCAATCTCCCGTTATTGACACCGAGCCTAGTGCGCCGCCGGGACAGGGCGCTCGTTCACCGTGCCAGCAGTCCAACAGGTGCCGCCTGCCGAAACCCGGCGCAGGCATCCGTTCGAGGCAGCAGGTTAGTGCGCGACAGGAGGGCAGTGCAGCTGGGTGCGCTCGCCGGTGCGGTCGATGTCGTGCTGGTCCATCGGTTGGGCGCAGACCGGGCAGCCGCGCACGGGCGCGGGCGCCGCGGGCAACAGATCTGACCCGCTCGGACCGACCGGCGGCGGCCCGAGTATGGGAAACAGATGACCATTGAGCCAAGCCGTCAGTCCGCCGGGACCCTTCATACGCGAGCGGGATTCCTTGCCGTGTGTCATAACTGTTAGTGTACTAACTAAAAGCACGCAGAACAATCGGTCGAAACGGAACGCCCCATGACATCGTCAACGCTCGAGAACCCCCTCGCTCTCGACAACCAGGTCTGCTTCGCCCTGGCAATCGCCTCGCGCAATGTCATCGCCCTGTACCGGCCCATTCTTGAGCCACTCGGGCTCACGCACCCGCAGTATCTGGTCATGCTCGCCCTCTGGGACGAGAGCCCGCGCACGCTCAAAGGCCTCGGCCGGGCCCTCTGCCTTGAGCCCGCCACCCTTTCGCCCCTGCTCAAGCGACTGGAGACCACCGGCTACGTGCGCCGCCAACGCCGTCTCTCCGACGAACGCGCCCTCGATATCACCCTGACCGAGCGCGGCACGGCTCTGCGCGCGGTGGCCGAAACCATTCCGCCGCGGGTCGTCGAAGCGCTCAACCTGCCACTGGATGACCTGGCAGCCCTGCGCGAGAGCCTGCACGCGGTCATCGCCGCAACCAGCGCACACTAGTCGCGCTCGCCACGCCGCATTGGAGCGGATGGCTCGGCTCGCCTCCGTCGCCACCCGTGCCTACATTGGTACTCATGCACCTCGCCGAGACCCTGCTGCCCGCGCTCTTTGGAATCCTGACCGGGCTCGCGCTCATCGTCGCCATCGGCTCACAGAACGCGTTCATTCTGCGCCTCGGTATAGAGGCCCACAACCGCACCGTTCTGGTGGCCGTGCTGATCTGTGCGGTCTCCGACGCCGTGCTCATCCTCGCCGGCATCCTCGGCATCGGAGCCCTCGTCGGCACCGCTCCCGCGCTTCTGATTGTCGTGCAGGTGGCTGGCGTCGGGTTTCTCCTGAGCTACGGGGTCTTCGCCGCCGTGCGGGTATTTCGGCCGAAGAACCTCGTCGCGTCGGCGAGCACCGGAATCAGCGCAAAAGTTGCCGTCACAACGACCATTGCCCTGACCTGGCTCAACCCGCACGTCTACCTCGATACGGTCGTGTTTCTCGGTTCGGTCGCCAACCAGCAGGGCGCAGCCGAACGCTGGTGGTGGGGCGGCGGCGCTGTTGTGGCGAGCTTTCTGTGGTTCTTCGCGCTCGGTTTCGGGGCGCGGATGCTGCGCCCCTTCTTCGCCAAGCCCGGATCGTGGCGAATTCTCGACGGCTTCATCGCCGTCGTCATGATCACCCTCGGCGTGCGAATGGCCATCGGCATCTGAGCCGCGCCACGAGAGCGAAGGCTGGATGCCCGCAGTACTACCGAGAATCTCCGTTTGAACGAGGACTCTCGGTAGAAATGGGCGATCGACGCACCGACGCGCGTCAGGCGATCGCGTCAGGCGATCGCGTCAGCGACCGTCAGCAGCTCGGCGTGGAACGCTGACGCGACGTGCGCGTTGGTGATGCGACCGTTGTGGGTGTTGAGGCCCTTGGCGAGGGCGGCATCTTCGGCGATGGCCTTCTTCCACCCCTTCTGGGCGAGCGCGAGGACGTAGGGCAGCGTCGCGTTGGTCAGCGCCCGGGTCGACGTGGCCGGCACGGCGCCGGGCATATTGGCGACGCAGTAGTAGACGCTGTCGTGCACGGCGAAGGTGGGGTCATCGTGCGTCGTGGCGTGCGAGCCCTCGAAGCAGCCGCCCTGGTCGATCGCGATGTCGACGAGAACGGAACCCGGCTTCATCGAGGCGACCATGTCGTCGGTGACGAGCTTGGGTGCCTGCGCGCCCGGAATGAGCACGGAGCCGATCACGAGGTCGGCTTCCCGCACCTGCTCGGCGATCTCGTACTGGGTCGAGGCACGAGTCTGAATCTCGCCGTTGAAGCGAGCTTCGAGCTGGCGCAGGCGGGCGAGGGACAGGTCGATGATGGTCACGTCGGCGCCCATGCCGAGCGCGTTGGCCGCGGCGTGCTCGCCGGCGACGCCGCCGCCGATCACGACGACCTTGGCCTTGGGGGTTCCGGGTACGCCGCCGAGCAGAATGCCACTGCCACCGTTGGCGCTCAGCAGGTGGTACGCGCCGACCTGCACCGACAGGCGGCCGGCAACCTCGCTCATCGGCGAGAGCAGCGGCAGGCTGCGGTCGGCGAGCTGCACGGTTTCGTAGGCGATCGCGGTCGTGCCCGAGGCAAGCAGCGCGTCGGTGCACTCAGCGGATGCCGCGAGGTGCAGGTAGGTGAACAGCACCTGGCCCTGGCGCATCAGCGGGTATTCGCTGGCAATGGGCTCCTTGACCTTCAGGAGCAGGTCTGCCGCGGCCCACACTTCGGCGGCGGTGTCGACAATGGATGCCCCGGCGAGGCGAAAAGCATCATCGGTGATGCTTGAGCCGAGTCCGGCGCCCTTTTCAAGAATGACCTCATGGCCGCGGCGGGTGAGCTCGTTGACGCCGGCCGGGGTGATCGCGACGCGGTTCTCGTTGTTCTTGATCTCTGTGGGAATGCCGACCAACATAAGTGCTCCGTCTCGGTTGCTGCTGCCGAACGACTCGGCTGTGATAGAGGTAAGACTGCTATTGATTCGTTTCCATTAGGTAAAATCCGTAGAATCTGCCAGACTTCGAGAATATTCCACGGAATATGCGGCCGATTGGAGATGCGCGATGGTAGAAACGAAGAGGATTCGGGTGATCGAGACCCTCGACGAGGTCGACCGCATTCTGGTCGCGGCGCTGCAGGCTGATTCCCGCACCACGAACAGCCGGCTGGCCAGCGCGGCCGGCATCGCCGAATCGACCTGCGTCTCTCGGGTGCGTTCGCTGGTCAGCCGCAAAATCGTCACGGGCTTCACGGCCATGGTCGACCCCAAGTCGCTCGGACTCGGCCTGCAAGCACTGATCAGCGTGAGCATCCGGGCGGGCGCCCGCACGCACATCCCGGCCTTTCGCGATTCGATCCGCGTCATGCCGCGCGTCGTGCAGCTGTTTTTTCTCGGCGGGTCCGAGGATTTCATCATTCACCTGTCGGCCCACGACACCGACGACGTGCGCGATTTCGTGCTCGAAAACCTCTCGGCCAATCCCGCGGTCGCCTCCACCCGCACGAGTATGGTGTTCGAGCACTTCTACAACGGCGTCGCCCCCGAATAGTGAGCACCGCTACCGCTCGCGGCTTGGGCATCCGTTCTAGTCGTGCCAGTATCCGGCCTTGCCGAGCAGCTGAACCTCGCGATTCGCGTTCGCCGGCACCGCCACCTCGGCTGGAAACACGCCGAAACTTCGCCACATTTCGATGTCGGGCGCTATCTGCTCCCACAGGTTTTCAACGAGCGGGTCGGGCAGTGAGTAGTCGAGGCCAATGTGGTGCGCGATGCTCCAGGCTTGGAACGCGCGGTACAGGGCGGTGTGCTGCAGTGCTTCAGCGAGCGGATAGTCGCCGTAACTGAGGTGCACGACCCTGCGCGGGTCGAGATCGCCCCTGACAACCTGTGTCGTCGTCTCGTTGATACGGTCGTAATTGCCGATCGGATCGTCGCCGAGCAGGTCGCCCGTGTAGGTGTCGCCGACCTCCTCGATGGTCCGTCCCGCCAGCACCGCGGGCAGCCAGGCTTCGTCCTCGGCGTGCGCGGCGAGAATGTCACGCAGGGTCGGGTTCGCTGTACGCGACCACTCGGCCGGCGCCGGCAGGTCGAGCTGTGCGGAAGTGACCCGGTCGATCACAAAGCGCAACGCGGAATCCGCTTGCAGGAACATCTCTCTCTGCTTCATCTGGGGCAAGGTAGCACCGCTCCCCTCGATCGGCTAGATGCCTAGCCGATGCGGGCCACGATCACTTCGATCTGCGCGACTGGCGGATTGCCACTCTGCCGCAGCTGCGCGGCGATGGCGTCATGTACGCGTCGAGACACATCGCCGGAGTGCCAGGCGGCGCTGATGCCAATCTTGGCCGTGACCTTCACGCCGTCGGCACGCTGTTCCATGACGACCTTCGGCGCCAGCGGAAGGCGATGCGCCACGGCTTCGATGGTTGCGGTGAGCACGGTTGCAACGATCGAACCGGCGGGATACAACACATCCACACCGGCTACCTGGCGCACGAGAACATCGAGTTCGTCGGTTGGGGGAAGTATTGCGCTCACGTGTGCTCCTGTCCTTGGGCGGATGCTTGGGGCGCGATAGACAGGTCAGTCACCGTGATGTCGATGGCCGTCACGACGAGGTTCGTGTGTTGCGCCACCACGGCGTACATCGCCTGTCGCAATCGGTCGGCCACCAGCGGTATATTCTCTTCCGGGAATACGGTTACATCGACCGAAATTGTGATCGGTACGCCGGGCACGCCAACGTCTCCGAACAGCGCGCAGCGGCCGACGAGCACGTTCTGCAATTTGTCACCGGTCTCCCGCAGAATTCCGCGCACCGCGCCCTCCGTCACGACGAGTCGCGCGGTCGGCGACGGGTGGATCAGTGGAATGTCCCGACCCGCGTGCGCCTCCAGGGTGATGTTGTCGAGAATCGACGCGACCCAGTTGTCATCGCGGAGCGACTCCCGTTTCAGGTCCCGGTCGAGCAGCGACAACTGCACCCGGCGGAGGCGTTCGAGACCGCGCAGGGCGATCTCGCAGTCCGGCGAATCGTCGATGCTCGGGTCGGCGGGCACCCGACCGCGGTCGAGGTAGTCGCTGAGTTGCTCGATGGTGTGGCCGTTCAGACCGGCCTGTTCCCGATCGGTGTCGTCCACGTCGAATTCGACGAAGCGCCGGTCTGCCGGTGTCAGTTCAGTCATCGCCATTCCTCCATCTCACGAAGCAGGGTTTTG
This sequence comes from Cryobacterium sp., assembly GCF_026786305.1. Classification (GTDB taxonomy): domain Bacteria; phylum Actinomycetota; class Actinomycetes; order Actinomycetales; family Microbacteriaceae; genus Cryobacterium. Next base: position 29,627 of record NZ_JAJAYI010000018.1, on the reverse strand, counting down.
CGGGCTCGTGCCAGCAGGCCACGCACGGTGGATACGGGCAGGTTCAACTCGGCGGCAATGTCACCGTAGCTGTACTCGGCGAGTTCGCGCAGGGTCCAGCAGCGCCGCTGATCCTCGGGGAGGGCGGCGAGCACCCGCGCGAGCGCCTCCGTCTGGGACTCGGCCTCAGCCAGGGCGTGCGGTGCGTGGCTGTCCGGCGCCGGGGCATCCGTGTCGTCGATGTTGACGTGCGGGCGGCGAGCGCGCAGCCGATCGATGCTCTTGCGGCTGACGATGCGCATGAGCCAGCTCTTCACCGCGCTGCCATCGTCGAGCGTGCCAAGCTGCAGCCAGGCCGTGATGAAAGACTCCTGCACCACATCGTCGGTCTCGTCGTTCGAGCCGAGAACCCGGGTCGCGTAGACCCGCATCAGCGGGCCGTACCGGCGAACGAGCACCGCAAAGGCTCGCAGGTCACCGTCGGCGGCGCGGTCGGCGAGCATCTGATCGCTCGCGGTATCGAGCGGCGACGCGACCTGCTCACGCACCGTGCCGGGCACGTTCCCTCCTCGTGCAACGCTCCAGAAATATTTCTCATCTTCGCGTGACGAATATGCCACAGGTTTCGTCCTATAGGTAACAATCCGATCCGGCTTCACTAAATTGCCACCCACGAAGGAGCTATTCCCATGGAAGTCCTCAACACCAATGCTAACAACGGCACCGCAGCTTCGAGCAAGTCCCCGCGCAGCCGCGCCCCAATGGGTACCGCGCTGGCCGGTGAACCGCTCAGTGGCACGAGCACCGGCAAAACCGTCATCAATGACGGCGTCGTGGCCAAGGTCGCCGGCCTCGCCGCCCGTGAGGTGTCCGGTGTGCACGCGCTCGGTGGCGGAGCGGCTCGTGCCCTCGGTGCCATTCGTGAGGCCATGAACAGCACCGATGTGAGCCAGGGCGTCTCCGTCGAAGTCGGCGAGACGCAGGTGGCCGTGGACGTGACCATCGTCGCTGACTACCCGGTGCAGCTGCAGCAGGTCGCCGGTGACATCCGCTCAAATGTCATTCGCGCCATCGAAGACCTCGTCGGTCTGGAGGTCACCGAGGTGAACGTGACGATCGTGGACATTCACCTGCCGAGCGATGATGCCGCCGTTACTGAACCGAACAAAGCCGCGCTCCGGTGACCACCGCAACCCGCACTGGAATGCTGGTCGGCGCGATCCTGGCGCTGACCTGGGTAATTCTGGGCTTCTGGGCGTTTCTGTTCGTGGGCTCGGCCATGCTGGTCGGCGCCCTCGTCGGCCGTGTGGTTGACGGCCGCCTTGACCTGAGCTCACTGATCGGAGTGTTTCAGGGGAAGCGCTCCTCGTCGTGAGTGTGGCGACAGATTCCAGAGACGGATGGTTTCTTGATGGCACAGCACAAGTACCGGAGCCAGTCACTCCGGCTGCCGAGGCCCCGGCAGTCCCGCCGCGCACGAATCACGGTCGCACGCGCATTGTGCCGCACGCGCTGCGCCAGATCGTCTCGATTGTCACCGCGGAGTCGCTCGGCGTGAACCCCCACCAGGTCGCCGTCGAGCTCGGCGACGACCATGGCATACTCGCGTTCACGATCCGAAGTTCAATTCGAGTCGTTTCCCTGCGCTGCGTCACTCGTGAACCGGCCGTCATCGCGCGTACCGGCGGCACCATCCTGGCTCGCGCCCAATCGTCCCAGGCTGAAATCCGGCGCCGCGTCGGCGAATTGACCGGTGCCAATATTGGCCGGATCACCGTGCGCCTGACCGCGGTGGATGTCACCCCGGAACGGCGCGTGCGATGAGCACGGAGATCAATGCTTCGTCGTCGAGATCGTTCACGGCGACCTACGGGCGCATCAGTCGCCGAGAACTGCATTCGCCCCGGTCGGCCGCGGCCATCGCGGTGGCCGTCGTGGTCATCCTGCTGTGCATCTGGCTGGGCGCCGAGATCGTGCTGCGCCTCATCGACCAGCCGGCCCTGCTCGATGCGCCCGCCAGTCTTGCAGATGGCGCCGCATCCGCTCCGACCGCACCCACCGCGATGCTCGCCGGTGGTGCCGTCAGCTGCGCCCTGATCGGCCTCGTGCTCGTGGTCGTCGCCGTGTCGCCCGGGCGCCGGGCCCGGCATCTGATCGACTCCGAGCGCACGGTGACCGTTGTCGATGACGAGGTGATCGCATCCGCTCTCGCCGGCCGTGCCGCTCGTTTTGGCGGTGTCGACCCGGACAGCACCCGGGTCAGCATCTCGCGCCGCCTCGCCACGGTGCACCTGGTACCGACGTCGGGGCAGCCAGTGCACCGCGACACGGTGCTTGGCGCAGTGCGCGACCAGCTCGAGGGGTTGCACCTGCGACCGACTCTGCACACCCGCGTGATCGTAGCCGTTAGCGGAAAGGTCGGGGCGTGAACAACACCAACCGCGCGCTCAACCGCAGCGTTGTTTTCGTGGCTGGCCTGCTCCTGCTCGCCGCAGCTGCTCTACTCGGTGTGCTCGCCACTCAAACCGCAGTGCAGCAGGCCTGGAGCTCGGTCACCGACAGTACCCGGGCGACCGTCACGAGCTGGCTTCAGGCCACACCACTGGCTGGAACCATGCACAGCTGGCTCTGGATCGTTGCCCTTGCCTTCTTGGTCGCGGTCGTGGTCCTGCTGCTCACCTTCATTCTGCGCCAGGGCCGCGGCCATGTCGGCCGCCTCATCAGCGAGCAGACCATGGACTCGGGCACTACCCAGATCGATTCGGCCGTTGCCGAGCAGGCGTTGCGACAGGCGCTCAGCGAGCATCCGGAGTTTCTGTCGACCCGCATCTCGACGTATCGGGTCATGCGTGCGGCCGTGCTCAAGGTCTCGGTGACCTGCCGTCGCGGAACCTCCCCGACCGACGTCGTGCGCATCGTCGAGGAGGCCCTCAACGCCCTTGACGCACTACTCGGCCTGCGCATCCCCGCCCTGGTGCAGATCAGCGGAGGCTTTCGGGTGCGCAGCAGCCGAACCACACGCATCCGCTAGATCACAGCGGATGCCGCTCCCACTACCCACGTTCGGCGCGCCCGCGCCGAACAGCCCCTGAAAACACAACACGAAAGAGAGAACACCATGAGTGCAGCCGACAAGATCAAGAACGCCGCGCAGGACCTCAAGGGCAAGGCCACCGAGGCCGTCGGTAAGGCCACCAACGACGACTCCAGGGTCGCCGAAGGCCGCGCCGACCAGACCGCGGCGAGAGCCAAGAAGGTCGGCGAAGACGTCAAGGACGTTTTCAAGGACTAAACCCACCCCGGTGCGCGGCCGGCGCTGAGGTCTGCCGCGCACCACTACTCCCCTCGGCCCTATGGCCGATGATCACGCCATGAAAGAAAGCACAATGTCCAACCTGTATACAACCTCGTCGGCCTCCGGCGCCGACAATTCTGAGTTCGATGCGCATGCCTCCTCCCCTGCGAGGACCGCCGCGACCCACACTGCCAGATTTGTCAGAATGCAGTAGATTTCCACCGCCGGGGATCGCGATGGCCCTACCGTTTCGCGACGCCGGTCTCATTTCATTCGAGCAGGAGACTCCCATGGTTGACAAAGGTCAGAGTCAGAAACTCGCCGACGCCCCGGAGCCGGACGACGCACACACGCCCGACTCACCCACCGATGTCGGCAGAACCTCGTGGAAGTACGTGGTCAAACGCACGTTCGGCGAATTCGGCACCGACCAGTGCACCGATATTGCGGCGTCACTCACCTACTACGCCGTGCTGTCGCTGTTTCCCGCGCTCATCGCCCTGGTCTCACTGCTCGGGGTATTCGGGCAGGGGCGGCAGTCCGCCGACACCCTGCTGACCATCCTCGCCTCGGTCGCCCCGGGCGATGCGCTCGACGTCATTCGCGGGCCGATCGAACAGTTCAGCACCTCACCGTCGGCGGGATTCGCTCTGGTGGCGGGTATCGCGGTGGCGATCTGGTCGGCATCCGGTTATGTCGGCGCGTTCAGCCGGGCCATGAACCGCATCTACGAGATCGACGAGGGCCGATCGTTTCTCAAGCTCAAGCCTACGCAGCTTCTTGTGACGGTCATCGGCATCGCTCTGCTCCTGGTGGTCGTGCTCATTCTGGCGATTTCCGGCCCGATAACGGATGCCGTCGGTGCCGCCCTCGGCCTCGGTCAGACCGTGCAGGTGGTCTGGTCCATTGCCAAGTGGCCGGCGCTCGCTGCCGCTGTCGTGCTCTTGATTGCGGTGCTCTACTACTTCACACCCAACGTTCGGCAGCCGAAGTTTCGCTGGTTGAGCCTCGGAGCGTTGGTCGCCCTCGTCGCGATCGTGGTCGCATCCCTCGGTTTCGGCTTCTACGTCACGACCTTTTCGAACTACGCCAAGACCTATGGATCGTTGGCCGGCATCGTGATCTTTCTCCTCTGGCTCTGGCTGACCAACCTCGCTCTGCTGTTCGGTGCGGAGTTCGACGCGGAACTCGAGCGTGGCCGCCAGCTGCGGGCCGGCATTGCCGCCGAGAAGACCATCCAGCTGCCACCGCGCGGTACCAAGAAGAGCCAGAAGGCCGCCCTGAAAGAGATGCAAACCGTCGCCGACGGCCGTCGAATCCGCAAAACACACGCCAGCGAGCGTTCCGGTCCCAAAACCTGACCAGCCGACATCAATCCGGGTTCTCCATCCCCTCCCCCTGTTTCCGGGCCCCTGTTTCCGGGCCCGGAACGTGGTGAGGTTCGTGACACGCGATCGTGCTGCTTGGATGGATACGTCGCGTCCAGCCGAGATCGCGAGGCTGAACCGAAAAGGGGCGACAGGTGCGACTGCTCTATGCACTGCTTCTGAGCGGACTAATCCTGGCTGTGGGGATCTCGGTCGTGCTCCCCGACGCGACGCTCGTGGCCGGTGGGCTCACCATCGCGGCGGCCGCAGTCGGGCTGGTTCTGGTTAACCGCACCCAGCGCATGATTGCGGCCGTGCTCATTGCGGTGGGTGTCGTATCCGTTCTGCTGGGTGTTCAGCTGGGCGGCCAGATCAACGGCCGCGACCTGCTCTCAGTCAATCAGGACCTCATCGGCATGCTCACCGCGGTGTCGTTTCTGCGATTGGTCACCCCAATCTCGCCCACCAACCGCAGCCGCCTGCATGGCCGGCTCGCCGTGCTGCGCACCGCGCTCGCCACGCACGCGCTGGGCGCCATCATCAACATCGGCGCGGTCGGCATCGTCGGCGACCAGTTGCGCGGCCGTTCCGCGCTGCGGCTCGCCGATGCCGCACTGTTGTCACGGTCGTTTTCGGCCGCGGCATTCTGGTCGCCGTTCTGGGCGGCCGCTGCGGCGGCCACCACGCTCGTTCCTGGAGCCAATTCTCTCGTGCTTATTCTCCTCGGGCTAGGCCTCGCCCTCGTCGCGATCGGCCTGAGCGTCTGGGATATCTTTCACCTATGGGGCCGCGAACTGCCCGCCTATACGGGGTATTCGCTGAGTTGGGCGCTCATTCGCGTTCCTTTGGCCCTCGTGGCCCTGGTCGTCGTCGCGCACCAGCGTGCCCCCACCGTTCCGGTCCCGCGCATCGTGCTGGTGGCCGGCCTCGGCGTCACCCTGATCGGCCTGCTGATTCTGAATGGTCGCAAGGCGCCGGGCGCGCTCGCCAGGCACGCTCGCCACGATCTGCCGCAGATGCGCGGCGAGGTCACGCTCTTCGCCTCGGCCGGGGTGCTCGCGGTTGGTCTGCGGATGCTGTTTCCCCTGTTCGATCTTCAGCTACCGGTGGCAGATTTCACCGTTCCCGTCGCCTGGGCCATGATGCTCGCCATGATCCTGTTCGCGCTCATCGGGGTGCACCCGGTGGTGTCGGTCGCAATCGTGGCCACGATCGTGCATCCACTCTCTCCCGATCCGACCTTGTTCGTGCTCGCCGCGTGCATCGGCTGGGGTGTCTCGACCGCGGTCGGTCCGATCACCGGTCTGACCATGCTGCTGAGTGCGCGCTACGGCATCGATAGCGTGAAACTCACCCGTCGCAATCTGGTCTATCTGGCTGTCGTGCTCGTCACCTCGTGGCCGGCACTGCTGCTCTGCGCCGCCCTGGTCTGATTCGGGCGTGCACACAGACGAGCACCCTCGCTCGCGAGGCGAACGAGGGTGCTCGTCTGTCAGGCTAGACGGCGACTTCGACCGGCTCGTCGCTGACGACATAGTTCTGAATTTCGATGAGCAGCAGGTCGCCGGCCTCCTGGTCGGTCAGGCCCTGGGCAAGGGCGAGCTCGGAGACCAAAATCTGGCGCGCCTTTTCGAGCATGCGCTTTTCGCCAGCCGACACACCCTTGTCCTGGTCGCGGCGCCACAGGTCGCGCACGACCTCGCTGACCCGGTAAACGCTGCCGCTGGCCATTTTCTCCTGGTTGGCCTTGTAGCGGCGTGACCAGTTGCCCGGTTCTTCGGTGAAGGCGTTCTGCAGAATTTCGTACACGGCACTGACACCCGCGGCGTCAATGACGTCGCGCACGCCGACAAGTTCGACGTTGTCGACCGGCAGCTGAATGGTCAGTGCGCTCGTATGCACGTTGAGGGTCATGAACTGCTTCTCGACGCCCTTGATGGTGCGGGTCGCGAGGGCCGTAATGGTGACCGCGCCGTGGTGGGGGTAGACCAGGGTTTCGCCGATTTCAATCTTCATAAGAATGCGCCTTCAGTTTTGTGTGGGTGATGCAACGCGAACAGGCGTTGCGTACAGGGTCGGGGGTGCTAGCAACCAACCGGGCAGCAGGGCCACGAGCTGGTCGACGAGCTCATCGTCGGACACGTCGAGGTGACCTCGCATCCACGCGCCGATCAGGGTCAGCGCGCCGCCGGCGACGTAGGTTGTGACGAGTTCGGCGTTCGCCGCGTCGTCGAAGACGAGCACCGATGCGAGCATGCGGGTCGCGTAGGCCTCGATGATCTGGTCGTGCGCACTGCGGGTCAACGGCAGCTCAAGCACGCTCGTGTACAGGGGAAAATTCTCGACCATGTGGGCCACGAGACGGGCATAACCGAGCCGGGAGGCGTTTTGGCCGCTTTGTGCCCGCGGCAACTCAAGGCCGGCCGCGCCAACGTCGGCGAACTGCGCCTGCAGCAGCTCAGCAGCGAGCACGTCGAGGCTCGCAAAGTGCGCGTAGAAGGAACTGCGGCTGATGCCGGCCAGGCGCACGATGTCGGCAACCGAAACGGATGCCGTCGGCTGAGCAATCAGGCTACGAATCGCCGTGAAGATGAGCTGCCTGGTGCGCTCCGCCCGAGGGTCGTGGGTGAACTTCGACCCGGGCTGCACCTCAGCCTGACCTTCTGGCTGCAGTTCCCCCGCCTGGAGGCGGGGGGCAGTCAAAGAAGTCATTCCTTTATACTAACACTTTTCGGACACATGTCCGAGACGGGGCCAACTTCACGGCTAACTCACGCAATGAAAAGTTCGCCATGAGCGCTTGAGCGCCCGCGATACTCGTCGAGCAACTGTGCGCAGCGGATGAAGCCGAGGTGCGAGTAGGCCTGCGGGTGGTTACCCAGGTGGGTTTCGGTGGCCGGATCGAATTCCTCGGAGAGCAGCCCGGTCGGGCCGGCCAAGGCGATCAGCTGGTTGAACAGGGCCTCGGCCTCGTCGAAGCGCCCGGTGAGCACGTAGGCCTCGATCAGCCAGGTGGTGCAGATGTGGAATCCGCCCTCCAGGCCGGGCAGGCCGTCGTCGTAGCGGTAGCGGAACACCGTCGGGCCCACGCGCAGTTCGCGCTCCACCGCGCTGACGGTCAGCTGAAAGCGCTCGTCCGTCACGTCGAGCAGTCCCGACAGACCGATGTGCAGCACGGCGGCGTCCAGATCGGGGCTGTCGTAGGCCACGGTGTACGACTGGGCTTGCTCACTCCAGCCCTCCCGCAGCACTTCGTCACGAATCGTGGCGGCGAGCTGCTCCCAGCCGTCGCCGATCTCGCGCCCGTGCCGACCAGCGGTACGGATAGCCCGGTCCACGGTCACCCAGCACATCGTCTTCGTGTAGGTGTGGTGCCGCGGCGAGCGCCTTGCCTCCCAGATGCCGTGGTCGGGTTCTTGCCAGCGAATCGTCACGGCGTCGACCATCTCGGTCAGCAGGTGCCATTGAAAGTCCGAGAGCGTTCCCTGGCGGGCACTGAGCGTGTCGATCAATTCGGCGACAGGGCCAAACACGTCAATCTGCACCTGATTGTCGGCGGCGTTTCCAATGCGTACCGGGCGCGAGCCGGCATAGCCGGGCAGCGACTCGAGGCTCGCCTCGGTTGACAGCGACGAGCCGGTGACCGAATAGAGCGGATGCAGCCACTGCGCGCCGGGGCTGTCCGCCACGACCCCGGCCAACCAGCGTAAAAACGACTCGGCCTCGCCGGTCGAGCCGAGGTCGACGAGCGCCTTGACCGTCATCGAGCCGTCGCGCAGCCAGCAGTAGCGGTAGTCCCAGTTGCGGGTGCCGCCGATTCCCTCGGGCAACGACGTCGTTGCGGCGGCGAGCACCGCTCCCGTCGGTTCGTAGCAGAGTGCGCGCAGCACGAGGGCCGAACGGCTAACGAGCGACGGCTTGACGCTCGGCAACGACAGGGTGTTCACCCAGGAACGGGAGTCGTTCATAACCGCACCGCGCCTCGTGGCCTCGCCGACGGCATCCGCTAGATACGGCTCGGTGTCGCCGCAACGCAGGTTGAGCATGATGGCGCCGTGCGAGAGGTCGACGACGGCGGTGGCCGTTTCGTTACGGCCGTCGCTGGTAACGGTGAACTCGACGCCCGCCGCCGTGAGCACGATCGGGTCGGGGGTGCCCGTGATGGTCACGACACCATCGGCAGCGTGCATGTTGAAGTAGGCGACGGCGTAGTCGGGCCTCGGTGCGAAGACGATGCGGGCGAGCCCGGTGCCGGTGAGCTTGCGCACGAGGTTGGTGATGCCGAGCGGCGACGGCTCGATGTAGTCGGTGACGGTGACGTCAGCCCAGCGGGTTTCGACGATCATGGTGTTGTCGACGTAGCGCTGGCCGAGTACGCGGCTCTTCTTCACCGGCTCGATCGAGAAGTGTCCGGCCTCTTCGCTGCCCAGAATGCTCGCGAACAACGAGCCAGAATCGGGCAGCGGATGCGTCATCCAGCAGATGCGCGCTTCCGGCGTGACGAGGGCAGTCGAGGTGCCGTCGCCAAGCATGGAGTGGCGTTCGATGGCCACGACGTGTTGGCCGAACAGCCAGTCCTTGCGCAGTTCGAAGAGCAGGGCGAGTAGCTGGGCGAGCTTTTCGGGGCCGCTGATGCGGTGGGCGGCAACGGAATCGCCGCCGCCGCCGATGCGAATGCCGAGGTCGGGGCCGTGCAGGGTATTCATGGCCATTTCGTCACTCGCGGCATCGCCGGCGAACAGGGCTGCGCTCACGCCGAGGCGGTTGCGCAGGCGGTCGAGGGCCACACCGGAGTCTTGAGACTCATGGAAGGGCTCGGGGGCATCGAAGAATTCCGAGTCGAACTCGCCACCGTTCGACCCGACGAGGTGCACCTCGCGGGGCAGTCGGGAATCTGCGGCGAGGTCGCGCAGCGGGCGGCCCGACATGACGGCCGTATGCGTGTTGGGCAGGGCTGCGAGGGCGCGCAGGGCGGTCGCCGACTCCGCTAGAAGCACCGACGGCACGTCGGAGGCGACGTGGTGCGACAGGGTGCCGCCATAGTTGCAGGCCACGAGCAAGGACGGCGTGCGGGCGAGCTGTTGCAGATCCTGCAGTATCTCGCTTGACAGCCCCGTCGATGTGCGTGGAAGGTTCTTCGAAAGATTCAGTTGTTGGGGCATTATTTCCTTGCAGGGGGGGCGTGGACCGTCAATCCAGTTGCTAGACCTAGGAGACGTTACCATTGGCCGCAGGCCGCCCGGCCGGTGACCTGCCTTCTGGCGGGCTGTTGTCAGACTCGCGTGACCGCGCTCGATTCGGCACCGTCAACGACTCCGGCCGAAACCGGGCACGTCAGTAATGCCCCCGAAACAGTATCGATGTGCTTCACTGGCGGCATCACGAAGCTCGGTGCCGTCATGTTCGTAGTCGATTCAACGTGTGGATGACGCCCGCCGGTTCCGCCGTCTTCGCCATACCGCCGGGGTGCGCTGAACGCAGCTACTTTGCGGCACCCTGCTCTCACCGCGGTTAGGAACTAATGGGCCCTGGTTCGCGGCGAGGCGGTGACTGAGTCGAGTTAGCCGACTTCACCCATTGGGAGGTTGCCCTTGCGGGTATCCAGCTTACCGAAGTGCGTCTCGAGCAGGCTCTTCATCTTGTGCAGGGCACCGGTCAGGGCTTCTTCCACGGCGTTGGCGTTCTCGGTCACGACGACCGGCGTTCCGCCGGCGGGGCGGGCCTCGAGCGTGCACTTGATGTCGTCGGCGCTGCTGCGGCCGGCGCTGCCGTCGGAAAGGTGAACCTCAACCCGGGTCAAGCGGTCGCCGTAGCGCGAGAGGGACTCCTCGACAATCGCTTCGAGCGCTCCAGCGACCCGCTCGGTGCCGTTGACGTTGCTGTCGGTATTCACGATGACCTGCATAATCACTCCTTCAATTGCTGATCATTCAGGCTACCGCTCCCCGATCCGAACTCCGTGCGAGCGGCGTTCCTGAGACACAGCATCCGCTCAGCAGTCCCTGCGCCGACCCCGTTCCCTATCCGCATCCGGCTCCGGTGTTCGTGCCGACGACATCATTGGAGACCCATGGCGACACCGAAGAACTCATCCATTTCGCGGAACGACAATGCTCGACGATGCGGCATCCGTTCTCGACAATGTGTGCGCGCTGGCGCCCTCGGTGCCGGCCGGAAAGGTGCGTAACCAGCTCGCCCGCTTTCTCCTGCGCGGGGCGACGGTGGAGCGTGCCGTCGGCACGCTCTGTGGCGGCGAACGGTTTCGAGTGGCGCTCGCGACGCTGCTGCTCGCCGATCCGCCGCCGCAATTACTCGTACTCGACGAACCGACCAACAACGCCGATCGGCGGAGTGTCGATCAGCTCCTCGAGGCGCTGCTTTGCTATTGGGGGCGATCAGAGTGGCCAGCCACGACGACGACTTTCTGGCCCGGCTGCGCCTCACGACAACGCTGACCCTCGATCCCGCGGGAGCGCTGGCCGACAGCAAGAACCAGCCCGGGTGATTCGCCGCGTGACCCCGTAGCCTGTTTTCCTGCAGATCAGGTCCGACACGGGTGACCGGGTCGCAGCATCTGCTCGCGTGCGGCCTGCGCTCCGATCGCGTCAACGGTATTTTGATGCGCGTGCTATTCCTGTTTCTCCTCGGCGTGCTCCTGGCCGGCCTCATCATCGCGCGCTCCGATCTGGGCCGGCCAAAAACCCAGGTTGCCCTCGTCGGTGTCGGCGCGTCTGTGGCGGTGGCGGTATTCTCTGGGCAAGGGGCCCCTGGAACGCCTGCTCGCCGTGCTGACCCCGGCGCCGCGAAAAGGTCAGCGCCGATTCAGCTGATGCCGCCCATGCGCTCAAGCGCCGCGCGCATGATCTGGGCCTCCGGCGTCGGCGCCACGTGGTGGTTCGTGTAAATGCCGACGAGCCACTGCAGCACTTCGTCTTCGCTCATGGCGACGGCGTTCCAGTCCACCCCGGGCTCCGCAGCAGTGCGTGGCTCGCCCGTTTCCGGGTCGAGCCAAGCGCGGGCGATCGGTACGTTGGGGTCGTCGTTGATCACGTTCCAGAGCAGGGCGATCGGGTGGTCGTCGCCGTCGATGTGCTCGTGGTCTACCCGCCCGGAGCCCAGCCACGGCAACGTCAGTAGCTCACCAATGATGCCGACCTCGATCAGTTCGAGCTGGGTCGGTTCGGTCTCGGGGACGTAGAGCGTGAAACCCTGCTCGAACCACTCGGCGGCCTCGAAGATCGAGTCGAGCAACTCGTTCTGAGCATCAACCTCCTGCACGAGAAGGAGCGCCCATTCAAGCAGAATCTCGGTCTGGTCCTTCGGCCACGGGCTCTCGAACGGGTCGGCCGTGCCGTGGTAGTGAAAGCTGGGACCGGCGTCGTCGAGCAGCACGTGCAGTTGGCCGCTGTCGTAGTCGATCGACAGGTTGAGCGCCCCGCCCTCGTCGTCACGGTCGGCGAACAGGTCGGGGTGGGCCAGTTCCGGGGGCAGGGTGATGGCCGCGGCGAGCCGGGTGCCGAGATCAAGAACAACACGAAACTGGATGGTCGGCAGGCGCAGGGTTTCATCCTGCTCGAAGTGCTGGTCTGACATTCTTCGAGTTTATCGATCCTACGACGGCGCCGAGCTGCACCCCGGCGGCACCGCTTCGTTCAACCGACGTGCATATTTGGGTGCTGCTGCCGTCGACGCGGGAGTGGCTGATGGAGAATAACGGTGATGCCGTGCCGCCGGAGATCGTCGCCGACATCGCGCGGGTCCACGGGCCCACGGGCCCACGGGCCCACGGGCCCACGGCAACCGATAGCGAGAGCGAACATTCCGGGGTCTACCTATTGTCCGACGAGGAGGCCGACTGGATCGAAACGGTCGCCAACAAGGAAGAGCCCAGGTAGTCGCTGCCAGGTAGTCGCTGCCAGGATCACGTCCCACCGTAAACTGAGCGCATGCGCACTGCCGGAGTGGATCTCGCTGCCGAACCCAAAGGCACCGCCCTCGCGGTCATCGACTGGAGCGAAACGCAAGCCTCCCTGTGTCAGCTTCAGCTCGGCGTCGCAGACGGGGTCATCGCCGAGAACGCTGGCACCGTGGAGAAACTCGGCATTGATTGCGCCTTCGGCTGGCCCGACGAATTCGTGCAGTTCATGGTGGCTCATGCCAGCGGCGACCAAAGCCTGCCCGGAGTCGACGGCGGAATGGCCTGGCGTCGCACCCTTGCCTACCGCGAGACTGACCGTGAAGTGCGAAAAAGAACCGGCCGCTGGCCGCTCAGCGTCTCCACTGATCGACTCGGACTCACCGCTATGCGGTGCGCCGGGCTACTGTCCAGGATCGCCGAGGCCGGCGTCATGGTCGACAGGTCAGGGTCTGGATTGGTCGCAGAAATCTACCCGGGCGCATCACTTCGACTATGGGGTTTCTCGACGACCGGGTACCGAACAGATCCTGCGGTTCGTTTGCAGCTCCTGCGGCACATTCTCCAAGCCGCACCGTGGCTCGATCTCGGTTCGTTCGCGCCGCAGATGATCACCTCAGCGGATGCCTTCGACGCTGTGATCGCAGCACTGGCAGCACGAAGTGCCGCACTGGGGCTTTACGAACCGCCCCCATCATCCATGCTCGATCGTGCCCGGCGAGAGGGCTGGATCGTGCTCCCCTCTGGCCCCTTGGCCGCTCTCCTCCGATAATTGATCGCCGTCGATATGATGCTCTCGTATCGGGTCCGCGGCGTCGTGTCTGCGTCGATGTACCACCGTGTGGTGGGTTTACCTGCGCTTGGCTGGCATCCCCAGGGTCATTGTGACCGCGCAGGATCGAGCGGGCGCAGCGTCCAGCCTGTTTTCGAATGAGGAATTCGGCGGCGTTGGCGCGCCCCGTCACCTCATCGATTCAGTATGGTTTCGATAGGATTTGCGTTTCTGCCCGTTCGAATATGGGCATTCAGGATTCGCCACCGGCCGTGCGGTACCCTACGAGAGGTGCCATGGGTGATCTGTTCTTGGGCTGAATGCAGAGGGAGGTGACATGACGCTGGATCGTGCGCTGCGACGAATGGTTTCATCCGTCTCTCTGTCGCCTTTTGTATCGTTGCTTGCGCTAACGGCTCTGCTTTTTACGATTTTCGCCATGCACTCCGAGGCCACCGGGCATGCCATGCACACCCCGGTTCCCGTTTCATCGGCGATCACTGGCCAACCGGATGCGATTGTGGGTACGGCAGCTGTCGTGGCTGCCCCCGTCGTCGCAGCGATTTCTTCCGGCCGCTTAGGTGGAATGCTCGATTGCGCGCTGCTCGCGCTGACGTGCGCTTTGCTGCTCACCCTCGTTTCCATGGTTTTCCTGACCCGGCTGCCCGCCATGTATCGCCGCCTGCTCGATGCCGGTGGCGTCATTCCGAACTCATGGCGAACCAGCGCCCTACCGATACACCGACCCAGCCTCAGTCTTCTCTCCATCAGTCGCGTTTAGACCGTGATGCAGTTCCGTGGCCAGTACGTGGCTTCGGTTCTTTGCCGTGACCTCGGCCGCAGGTTTTCTGATACTTGACGACGAATGGATGAACGATGCTCAAACCGCGAACCTTTTTCTACGCTGCTGTGACCCTGGCGGCAGCTCTCACTCTCAGCTCGTGCGCTGGTGGGAGTCCCCCCACCGCAGCGACGAACTCCTCCAGCTCCAGCTCCACCACCACCGAAACCTCAGCCGCATTCAACGCCGCCGACGTGACGTTTGCACAGCTGATGATTCCCCACCACGAGCAAGCCGTCCAAATGAGCGATGACCTCCTCGCCAAAGACGGTCTCGACCAGGGCGTGACCGACCTTGCGACCGAGATCAAGACCGCCCAGGAACCGGAGATCACCCAGTTGAAGGACTGGTTGTCGGCGTGGGGCAAAAAAGAGGACAGCATGTCCGGCATGTCGGGCATGGGCGGTGGCTCCGACGGAATGATGTCCGACGCCGACATGATGGCGCTCCAGGAAGCCTCGGGAACAGAGGCCAGTACGCTCTTTCTGAAACAGATGACTGCGCACCATGAAGGCGCGGTCGCGATGGCGCAGCTCGAACTTGATAACGGTGAGAATGCGGATGCGAAAGCGATGGCTGCCAGCATCGTCTCGTCTCAGACGGCTGAAATCGCCGTCATGGCTCAGCTTCTCGCCTCGCTCTAGAGCGGCACGTTCGGGGCGGGTTCTTTCAGTGAAGACCCGCCCTTGACGACCATTTTCCATTTTCTGAATCACCTGCAAGGACATATTTATGCATTGCCCTCAAATTCCTCGACTGACGTGTGCTCCTGGAGCCGTGCGCTGTGGATAACACCGGTCACGTCGCCACCGCACCGCAAGTATCGGGCGCACTGCCACCAATGTCTCGTCGTGACATGCGCGCGATGGAGTCCAGGCTGCGCGCGGCACGCTCCGCCCCGGCTAAATCTGCCACACCGCTGGCAGGGGCGGTTCCCCGACCCGTTTCACTTCGCCAGCGTGCTGCGGCCGGTAGCGCTATGGCGATGATCGCCCTGTTCGCGATCAGCACGTCTCTGCCCGCGCTTGCTGTGGCCTCAAAACCCCCGCAAGCCGCAGCAACGGTCGCCGCCGAGGTGGACGATTCACAAAGCGTCATTGCCGCCGGTACAACATCCGTTCCTTTTCAACGCGATGGGTTCTCGATCACGGAAGCACCCCAACCTGCGTCCTATACCGAAACCGCCAGCAATGGGAAGTGGGCCAGCCTGAGCCCGGGCCAACTCAGCGATCAAGGCTGGGCGCTACCCGTCCTGGGCCGCATATCGAGCCCGTTCGGTTCTCGCCCGAACAAGCCGGTTGACGGTGTGGGTGACTTCCACAACGGCACCGACATAGCCGCTCCGTGTGGCCAGCCCGTCTTTGCCGCGACCGGCGGTACGGTTGTCGACTCGGGCTATCAGGGCTCCTATGGCAACTGGGTTCTCATCGACCACGGCAACGGCGTCGAGACCGGATATGCCCACAACAGTCAGCTTCTCGTCGACGCCGGGCAGGTGGTCGTGGCCGGTGAAATCATTGCCGTGGTGGGCACGACGGGTGCGTCGAGTGGCTGCCACGTGCATTTTGAAACCCGAGTCGATGGTGAACGTATTGACGCGGAACCATTCATGAACGCCCGGGGCGTCTCTCTTGGCTAAGCACAGAGGTGGCACACGAGTCGCTATCGCGGCCATGACGATTCCGACCCTACTCGGGGTCGCGGCGCCGGCCGCGGCAATGGAATACCCGAGCTGGTCTGATGTAGAAAGCACCCGATCGTCTGAGGCCGGCACACAAGCGCAGGTCACGGACTTGACCGCGCTGATCGCCGGTCTCACGGCCGAAGTGGATGCCGCGCGTGCGGAAGCGCCTCACCGCGCGACCACGAGCGAGACCGCGCAAAGCGCGTTCGACGGCGCGACCTTGCGGGCGACCAACTTGCAGGACCAGGCAGATGCGGCCGCTGCCGCGGTCTCGGGGGAGCAGGCCGTTCCACTGGCAGCCAGTCTCGCACGCTCGGGGAACAGCGATTTGCCACTGTCCCTGTTCTCGGAAGGGCCCAGCGCCAGTGACCTCCTGAATCAGCTCGGCTCCTACGGTAATTGGGTCCTGATCGACCACGGTGACGGTACCCAAACCGGCTACGCGCACAATAGCTCACTGCTGGTCAGCCGCGGGCAACAGGTGTCCACGGGGGCCACCGTCGCTCTTGTGGGAACGACCGGCGCCTCCTCGGGCGGTCACGTGCATTCTGAAATGCGGGTCGATGGTGCCCGCGTCAATCCGCAGCCGTTCATGAGCGACCGAGGAGTCACCCTTGGTTAGATGTCGCGGGTCCCGGCGCCGAATTCTTGCAGTGTCTGTTTCGCTCACCGGTACTATTGCGCTCATGGGGTGCGCCGCCAACGGCCCGGACTCTGCCGCGGTGTCGCCAGGCACCGCTTCGGTCGCGAACGCCTTCCAGCACGTGCACGGCCTCGGCGCCGATCCCTTGACGGGGGATACCTATGCCGCCACCCACCAGGGGGTGTGGCTCATCCCGACCGGTGTTCTGCCGGAGACCTATCTGGCCGGGGCGCCACGATCCGACACGACCCAGCCGATGCAGATAGTCGGCCGGGCACAGGACACGATGGGGTTTACCGTGGCCGCGCCCGGCCAGCTGTTGGCGTCGGGCCACCCCGATCCTGCCGAACACAGCGACCTGGCCCTTCCCAACCTGGGACTTATTTCCAGCACCGACGGTGCGTCATCCTGGACGGCACTCTCGCTAGCGGGCAAGGCCGATTTTCACGATCTGGATGCCGTCCCCCTCGAAGACGGCACCCTGCGCATCTATGGGTACGAGGCGTCCGCCGGGACCATCTCCGTAAGTGACGACTCCGGCCTCACCTGGTCGTCAGGAGCGGTCCTCGCACTCCGCGACCTGAGCGCGGATCCCGCGCACGCCGATCGACTCTATGCAACGACGGCCTCAGGCGTCGTGGTGAGCTCCGATGCGGGCCAAACGTTTGGCCCGCTGGCTGGCGCGCCGACGCTGCTCCTCGTGGATTCCGTCGACGCAGACGCCGGCGGAGGATTGGTCGGACTGGACCCCACCGGCGGAGTCTGGCGGCAGGACGCCGACACGTGGACACAAACCGGAACGACCGGTCGCACCCCCGAAGCGTTCACCGTCGTCGGCGGCACCTCACCCTGGATCCTTGTCGCGGACGCCACCGGTATCTCTGCCACCAACGATGGCGGCGACACCTGGACCGCACTGGTATCACTGGCCGGCTGACCCATGCACCACCGAACGACATGTGCCATCCGACCGACGTCCGAATCATCGATTGAAGGACACATGAGAAATTCATGACGTACGCGCCGCACACCGGAGCCAGATACCCCTAGAGGTATACTGGAGCATTGAGGAATTACGGAGGGAATCGCATCATGATGTGGGGCAATGGAACTATGGGGTGGTCCTGGGGGTTTGGACTGGTGGCTTTGGTCGGCATCGCCATTCTCGTTTATGTCGTCATTCGACTACTCTCCAAAAACGGCGGCAGCGACCCCTCGTCAACATCCACCTCGACTCAGCCTGATCTCACCAGTGCGCGAAAAATTCTCGACGAGCGCTTCGCTCGCGGCGAGGTCACGGCAGAGCAGTACCGCGAACGGATACGGGTGCTCGGCGACGGCCGATGATGGTCGACATCAGCCGCCGAAACGCTCTCATACTCGGCGGGGTGGGAATTGGTGGCGTGGCCATCGGCGGAACGGGTTTCATCATGAGCCAAGGCTCAGGATCGCCAATGGCACCTGAACCTTCGGCCGGTAACGCCCTCGTTCTGCCGCCCGAATTACAGAGTTCCAACGGCGTTCTCACTGTTGCCCTGGAGTGTTCGTCTCAGCAGGTATCCATTGCCGGCCGCGACGTGCGTGCGCTGAGCTACAACGGTGGCGTCCCCGGCCCCACACTGCGCGTGCGTGCGGGCGACACCCTCAACGTCAGCTTGCATAATGGCCTGACTGAGCCAAGCAACCTGCACGTGCACGGTCTGCACGTCTCGCCTGAGGACAATAGCGACAACATGTTTGTCACGATCGAAGCGGGCGACTCCTATGACTACCGGTATGAGCTGCCAGCCGCTCACCCGCCCGGCGTGTACTGGTACCACCCGCACCACCATGGGTTCGTCGCCGATCAGGTATTCGGTGGCCTTTATGGCGCCATTATTGTGGATGACGCCGAGGAGATCCCCGCCACACGGGAGCGCGTGCTCGTCATCTCCGATATCACCTTCACTGCTTCCGGCGCCATTCCAGCGGCCGCTCAGATGGAAAAAATGTCGGGCCGCGAGGGCGAGCTCGTGCTCGTGAATGGACAGCTCACCCCCGAACTGGGCGCTCGTCCGGGCGAGCGGGAACGCTGGCGCGTCATCAATGCGTGCACCTCCCGCTACCTGCGGCTTCAACTCGATGGGCAGCAACTCACCCTCCTCGGAATCGACTCTGGACGCTTTGAATCCGCGCGCGACGTTGACGAAGTCGTCTTAGCGCCGGGCAATCGTGCCGACCTACTCGTGACCGCTCGTGCCGGCACATCCACCCTTCGTGCTCTCCCCTATGACCGCGGTGCATCCGGCGGCATGATGGGGGGCGGCTCTTCCACTTCCGCTGAAGTCTCGCTGGCCACGTTCGCAGTCGATGGCGCCAGTACCGAGGAATTCCCCGACGTACCAGACCAGCTCGTGCCAAACGACCTGCGTTCGGCTACCGTCACCGCTCAACGCGAGTTTGTTTTCGCTATGGGAATGGGTGGCGGCATGAACGGCGGCATGATGTCAGCCACGATAAACGACCGAACATTCGACGCCTCCCGTGTCGACGCGACCGTACAATTCGAAAGCGTCGAAGAGTGGATGCTCACGAACACCAGCACACTCGACCATCCCCTGCACCTGCACGTCTGGCCGATGCAGATTATTGAACAAGGTGGTCGGACAGTGGAGTCAGTGATCTGGCAGGACGTCGTGAACATACCGGCGCGCAGTACCGTGCGAGTTCGAGTCGCGTTCGACGACTTCCGCGGACGAACCGTCTACCACTGCCATATCCTCGATCACGAGGACGCCGGCATGATGGGCATCATCCAGGCGGTATGAACGCACCAGGTAATTTGCTGCGGATTGCGGCAACTTCGAGCCGGAGATCTCCAAGCACACGTTCACCCTCGGCGAGCTCGAGGAGGAGAACAGAGTTCGGAGAGGCTGCAGCGCTGGTGCCGGGATTTGAACAAGCGCGACGTTTTGCACTTGCCCGAGGCGAAGTCCGCCGAGCAGCGCTTGCACGGTTGGGTGGAGATTTTGCACGGATAATCCGAACAGGTGTATCCGGTCAGGCGCGAAACCACTCCCGTAATCGACACGCCGCCGGTCCCCGGCCGTTCGGCCGAGTAAGGCACTCAGTCAGCCGAACGCCGACACGCCTTCGCCCGATCACAACACACTCCAGTCCCGACGAGCGGTGGAGGGGCCTCGGTGACGCGATCGGGCCGCCCCCCGCTTGTTGGAGGGCAGGCCGCTGCGGCAAGCCTCACTGCGGGGCTCGATGTGCTCGGTGTGCTCGGTGTGCTCGGTGTGCTCGCAGCCCTCGTCGGTGCACCGGCGGTCGTCTGCATGGCCCAGCTACGAGATCCCCCGATTCGCTGCAGGTCCACACCAATCCATGGCAGATTGAACGGTATCAAATTAGGGCGCTGACGGGCGGACCGGATGACTGGACACGGATCGGACCTCGGGGCACCCGACGAGGGCCGGGCTCTAGCCGCGGCGGGCGCGACGCAGTCCTCCGGCGCCGGCCTCGACCTGGACGAAGTGCGGAATCGGGTGCTGGCCGGTCTGGATAATCCGGCTCCTGGCAAGTCAAGCCGAACGCTGGGACAAATACTTCGCGGCAACCTCTTCACACTTTTCAATGCGGTTGTCGGCGGATGCTTTCTGATATTGCTTGCACTCGGGCAGTGGCAGGACGCCTTGTTCGGATTCGCCGTCATCGCCAACGTCCTGATTGGTGTCATGCAGGAATACCGTGCCAAACGCGCCCTCGACAAGCTCACGCTCGTGTATTCCCCCACGGCACGAGTCCTGAGGGCCGGCTCCGTCATCGACATCACCGTGGCGGACGTTGTGATGGATGACATCCTCGTACTTCGCGCAGGGGACCAGATACCGGCCGATGCCACCATTGTGGAGGCCCGCAGACTCGAAATCGACGAGTCGCTGCTGACGGGTGAAGTCGAGGCTGTTGACAAACTGCCCGGAGACGAGGTGCTGTCCGGTTCGGGCGTTGTCGCCGGTAGCGGCACGGCTCGAGTGATTCGGGTCGGCGCGAACTCTTTCGCGCACCAGGTGACGTCGGAAGCACGACGTTTCTCCCTGGTGAATTCGGAGCTGCGCAACGCGCTCAACCGCATCGTGCGGTGGATCTCTTGGGCGCTGCTTCCCCTGATGGCGTTGGTCCTCAATGGCCAGATGAAGGCACTGGGCGGATGGACCGTGGCCATCGAATCCGGATCCTGGCGACGGGGCGTGGTCAGCGCCGTGGCCAGTACGGTCAGCATGATTCCCCAGGGCCTGGTGCTCATCACCAGTGTTGCCTTCGCACTCGCGGCGGTGAAGCTGGCCCACAACCAGGTTCTCATTCAGGAACTTCCGGCAGTCGAGGGTCTCGCCCGAGTCGACGTGATCTGCCTGGATAAGACCGGGACCCTCACCGAGGGCGACATTGCATTCGATGCGGCGCACGAAACGACGGCCGACGATGGCCCGGAGTGGCGAGAGGTGCTGGGCTGGTTCGGTGCGGACGCGGGCGCCAATGCCACAGCCCGATCCCTACGCACGCATTTTGCGTCTTCCGGCCAACTCCGACCTCTCTCAACCGTGCCGTTCTCGTCGGCGAGAAAATGGAGCGCCGTCACCTTTGACACGGGCTCAGCCTCGGGGTCCTGGGTTCTCGGAGCCCCGGAAATGGTCCTGGGCCACGGCAATGGAGACGACGTCAAGACCCTCGGCCGTGCGTCGGAGCTGTCGGGCTCCGGGCTCCGGACCGTCGTTCTTGCACGCACCGCGCACGCGATGACTCCGGAACAGACCGACCAGGAGCAACTGCCCACTGGCCTGCGCTCCGTCGCCCTGATCACGTTTCGTGAGCATGTCCGTGCAGACGCGCTGCAGACCCTCGCCTATTTCCGTGAGCAGGGGGTAGGACTTCGGGTTATCTCGGGAGACAACCCAAACACAGTCGCAGCAGTCGCCCGCCAGGTGGGCTTCGAATTCGACGGCGACGGTTACGACGCCCGAAACCTGCCCACGAATATTGACCAGCTGGGAACGATTCTGGAGGATCACCACGTCTTCGGCCGCGTGACTCCCGCTCAGAAGAGGGACATGGTCCGTGCCCTGCAGAAACGCGGGCATGTCGTCGCCATGACCGGCGACGGTATCAATGACGCGCTGGCACTCAAACAGGCCGATATTGGTGTTGCGATGGGATCGGGATCTGACGTCACCAAGGCCGTATCACGACTTGTCCTGCTCGACGGGGCATTCTCCCATCTGCCCGACGTCGTGGCCGAGGGGCGACGCGTGATCGCCAACATTGAACTCGTGTCCAACCTCTTCCTCACCAAGACGGTCTACGCCATCCTGTTGGCGCTGGCCTTCGGTGGACTCCTCTGGGAATTCCCCTTCCTGCCCCGCCAGCTCTCCGCCGTCGACGGTCTCACTATCGGAATCCCCGCGTTCTTCCTCGCCCTACTGCCCAATCAGCACCGCTATGTTCCCGGATTCCTCCGGCGCGCACTCGGTTTCGCCGTCCCGGCCGGCGCCGTCATTGCCGTCGTCATCCTGACCGTTGATGCCTACGCCCGCCTCACTGTCGGAAACACGCAGGACGCCGCCCAAACGGCATCGGCCCTCTCGGTCTCCGTCGTGGGCCTCTGGGTACTCCTCGTACTGTGCCGACCGCTGCATAAAAAGCGCAGCCTGATCGTCACCGGTATGTATGTGGGCCTGCTCGGATGCTTGGTCGTGCCTGTCCTCCGGGACTTCTTCGACTTCGAGCTGCCCAGCGCCGACCTTCTTCTCGTGTGCCTGGGCGCCGCGATCCCGGGATGCTTGGGGATCGAAATCATCAACCGAATCCGCCGCCGGTGATCATAGACATTGATCTGTCATCCCTACCGCTTTCGGGGAGGATTGGGCGAGCCGTCCCCGTGACTCCTTTCGCGATTAGAACGGGCGACCATCACCGCCATTGAAAGAATGCTCGGTCACGCCTCAGCAAGTTACACCACGCGGGACGTGACCGCCAGCTGAGGTGCGGCTGCGGCATTCCACGGCCACAACCAGTATGGTGAGCGCATGACTTCGCTTGCAGGATCATCCATTCTCGTCGTCGGATCGTCGGGCGGCCTCGGCTCCGCGATCGCCCGGATTCTGGCCGGCGAAGGCGCGCTGCTCACTCTTCACGGGCGGTCAGAGGAGAAAGTGCGCGCCCTCGCTGTGCCGGGCACGTTCGTCTATGCCGACCTGCTTGACGCCGGATCGGACGACCAACTCGTCGCGGCCGCACTCAACGCCCATGGACGGCTCGACGGTGTCGTCAACGCGGCCGGGGTGGTTGCCTTCGGCCCCGCGGCCGACATGAACGACGAGACCATGGACGTCCTCTTCGCGGTGAACGTGCTCGGGCCAATGCGCCTATTACGCGCAGCACGTCCTGCCCTGCTCGAGTCGGCGGCAGCGAAGCGGGACCCATTCTTTCTCACCCTGAGCGGCGTCGTCAGCGAATCCCCCACAGCGAACATGGCCGCCTACTCCGCGTCCAAAGCGGCCCTCGCCGCGTTCGGGCAGGCCGCCGGCCGCGAATCGCGCCGGGACGGCATCCGGATCATCGACGCCCGACCGGGCCACACAGAGACGGGACTGGCCACGAGGCCCGTCGCCGGAGCGGCACCGCGCATGCCCGCCGGTTTCGACCCCGCCGACGTGGCCCGCCGCATCGTCGACGCCATCGTCGCCGGCGAACGCGACCTGCCGAGCGGGGCTTTCTCGCCGCAGCCAGCAGCCTGACCTGCTGCGCAGCTCACCAGTCGGTGCGGGTACGCTCCTGCTCGACGACTGCCGCGCGATCGCTGAGTCGGCGTAGGCCGGCAAGTGGTTGCGCCATGCGATTGTTGCCACGAATCCTGGGCTCCACGCGGTCGAGGAAGGCCCAGTACCCGGCCGTGAACGGGCAGGCATCCTCGCCGAGCCGCTTCTTCGGGTTGAACGTGCACGAGCCGCAGAAGTCGCTCATGGTCGAGATATAAGCGCCACCGGCGGCATACGGCTTGGTGGCGACCAGTCCCCCGTCGGCGTGCTGGGACATGCCGACGACGTTGGCGGGCATCACCCACGGCGCGCCATCGACGAACGCATTGGTGAACCAGTCGGTCAACTCGTCGGGCCGGTATCCGCGCTGGAGCGCCCAGTTGCCGAGCACCATCAGCCGCTGGATATGGTGGGCCCAGCCGGTTCGCCCCACCTCGGTGAGCACGTGGCTGAGACAGCGCGCCCGCACCGCGCTGCCGTCCAACTCGAGGAACTCCCGGGGCAGCGGTTCACGGGCGTCAAGATAGTTGCTGCGGCGCACGTAGTCCTCACCGAGGTGCCAGTACAGGTGCCAGACCCAGTCCCGCCAGCCCATGATCTGCCGCACGACGGCTTCGACGCTTTGCAGCGGGGCATCACCGCGCTCGAACGCAGCCACGACAGCGTCGATGACCTCCTGCGGGTGCAGCAGCCCGAGGTTCATGGGTACGCTCAATCGGGAGTGACTCATCTCGCTGTCGCCGAGCAGAGAGGCGTCCTCGAATGGTCCGAAGTCGGACAGACGTGTCTCCACGAAGTCGTCGAGCGCTGCAAGGGCCTCGGCGCGGGTCGCGGCAAATCGGCGTGGGCCGTCCTGGCCGAGGAAGTGAGCGCGGCCGTCGGCTTCCATGGCATCCAGGTCGAGCCGCACCTGGGCGTCGATCTCATCCTCAACCGGGCAATACACGTCCGGTAGGCCCAGGCTCGCCGCATTCTTTGGCGGTGGCTGACGGTTATCGTGATCGAAGTTAAAGCGCCCGCCCTCGGGCTCCGGCCCGCGCATGAGGGTGCCGGTCGCGGCTCTGCGCGCACGGTAGTACTGGTCCATCAGTAGTCGTTTAGACCCACGCCCCGCCGCCCAGGCCTGGAAGTCGGCCTCGGTGGTGACGAACCCCCGGCTGGGCAACACGACCGCCCCGAGTTCCTCGACGAGCCAGCGCGAGCCCCACGAGGTCGGATTGATCACCTCGAGCTCGCGCCCGGTGAGCACGTCCCGGTAGTGCTGTGCAGACAGGAACTCGGCCCGGTCACCGAGCTCAGCCGCGCGGTGCCGCAGGGCACTGAGGATGAGGTGCGCCTTCGCCCGGTGGTACGGGCGACGGGTCAACACAGCCTCCGCCTCGACCAGAAGGATCGGCCCGCCATCGTCGAAGTGCGGCCCGAGCTGGTCGGCGAACAGAAAGCGCGGCAGCGACATGAGCCACAGTCTAGTGAGGTGGATGCTGTGGCCCCGGTGTGGCAGCGAATTCTGGCCTTGGGGAGTCACTGAACTCGAGACCCTCGACGTCTACGCCGCCTTGTTCGACGACGACCCGGATGCCGTTGGAGGGGCCCGGAATCAGGCCCAGTACGTATCAGTGCGTGCCGAATGCGGGCACGGTGCGTTCTGCGATCAGAGAAAACCCCCTACTTCCTTGAAAACACTGGGAAGCAGGGGGATGAACATGGCGGGTCATTCCTGTAGCCCGGGATCCCGTGTACCGACCGGGCACTTTTTCCATGTCATTTGGGAGATCCTCCGTGGCATCCCAAAGAATCCGCCATGGTCCCCGAAGCCAGCGTGAGGCGAGGTCCGGCAGCTAAGCCGGAGCCGTGGCTGCGCGGGAGGCCGCGGCTACGAAACCGTGGACAAAGTCGTCGAGCGAGGTTGGCGTGATGCCGTAGCGCGCCGCCAGCACGCTCGTGTCAAGTGGGGAATCGTAGTTTTCCAATGCAGTCAGGAGCCCGACGATCATGTCGGGCATGCCCGTCACCGGGCTCCCGATCGGAATGAAACGAACGGTCACCTCGCGACCGAGTTCCTTCTCGAAAGCCGCGATGACGTCGCACCAGGACACCGGCTCGGGTCCGCCGATGACGAGTACTTGCCCCTCGGCATCCGCGCGACCCAGCGCGAGGGCCGCGTACTCGGCGACGTCCGACATGGAGATCAGGGAGTGCCGCCTCCGGCCCTCTCCGACCAACGTGACCGGCTGGCCGGCCAGGGCCGGACCGCCGACGATGGCGAGGGGCAGGAGCTCCATGTAGAAGTCGGGCTGGAGCACCGTCCACGCCATACCGCTGTCGCGGAGCTTCTGCTCGGCCTCGGCCTTTGCTCGGAGGAACGAAATGGGATTGTTTACGTCGGCGCCGAGCGCGGACACGAAAAGGAACCGCTTGACGCCCCGCTCGGCCGCTGCATCGATGAGGTTGGCGTTTCCGGTCAGATCGACCGAATCGACGGTGTCCTTGCCACCCCGGGACATCGAGTTGGCCGTCGTGACGACCGCACTCACACCCTCGCACGCCCGGCGAAGTGACTCCTTGTCCTTCAGGTCGCCCACGACGATGTCGGCCCCCGCTTCGGCCAGGCCTGCGGATGCGGACGGGTCACGCACAAGCGCGCGGACACTTTCACCGCGATACAACAGCCTCCGTGCAATGCGACCACCGAGCTGCCCGGTGGCTCCGACAACGAGAATCATGACATTTCCTCCCGTGGAGCTTCGACTTCGGCGCCCATTGTTCGTTCGATAGCGGCATTGACGTCGCCGCTGGTCTGTTCGACAGGTTCGAGGTAGAACCGCACGTGCGTCAAAACGCCCTCGGAACCGGTCATGATCGCGACGCCCCGCATCAGGTGTGTGGCGCCGTCACTCCGGGTGCCGCGCTGTTCCCATTCCGTCCACGCGGTGTTTCCGTCGACGATCGACCGGACCACCTCCGCTTCGAGATCGGGTATGCCGGTGAAGATCTGGCTCCAGTTTCGGTGCACCTGCTCGCTGCCGCTGAATCCCCGTTCGGGGTGAACGGGTGTTTCATTCACAAAGTCATCAGCGAAGCACGCCACCAAGGCGTCGAGATCGTGAGCGTTCATCGCCCGCACGAGTCTGGTTACGGTATCCGCCACGCCGGTTTCGGTTAATCCTTTCACTTCATGCCTTTCTGATACAGTGGCATGTATTTAATACAAAAGTATGGATCCATTTATGGACACAGTCAAGAGTCGACGTCGTTATGACTCCCGGGGTCGTCAGGCACGGGCCCGGCGCAACGGGAATGCGATTCTCAACGTTGCCGAGGAGAAGTTCCTCGAGGCTGGCTATTTTTCGACGACGGTCGCGGAGATCGCCGCTGAGTCCGGTGTGTCTGTCGAGACGATTTACAAGATTTTCGGTGGCAAGTCCGGGATGGTCCGCGCGATCTATGAACGTGGCCTGGGCGGCCGAGGGACGACCGCGGCGTACGAGCGATCCGACGAAATGCGACTGCATGAAACTGATCCTGAGTCGCTCATGCGCAAGTGGGGCGCGTTGACCGCCGAGGTCGCCTCCGCGGTCACGCCGATCCTCTTGCTCGTGCGGGCCGCGGCTGCCACTGATGAGAACATGTCCGCACTCCTGGTGGCGAGCAATAAGCAGCGCCTGGAACGGATGGGGCACAACGCGCGCTTCATTCAGAGTCGCGGGTTCTTGCGTGACGATGTCAGCCTTGAGGAGGCCATCGACGTCATGTGGTTGAACAGCTCGCCCGAGCTCTACGAGCTGCTCGTTCTGCAGCGGGGCTGGAGCCTGGAACGATTCGCCGGCTTCGTCGGGGAATCGTTGGCAGGAGCCTTGGTGCGCAGAACGGTTTGACCGATGGCTTCCGGCGTCTAACACTCGCGGTCATCGATCTCGGTCAGTCGGTCGAGGCGGCTTCCACGGTTTGAAACTGCCCATGGATTGTGAGGCATCGAGGATACGAGACACTTCACACGTCAATCCTGACGCCACCGGCCCGCTTCTTCGCAGCACCCGACAAAGGAATCTGCCCGACTGCTCGCGAGACCGCGTCGGACCTCGGGTGCCGCAGCTCATCACCGATAAGGTCGGACCGACAGCATGGTTGGCATGTGTGGACGAGGTTGGTTCCGGTTCGCAGCGGTCGTTCGAACCGGAGATGCGCAACCAGGTGGTACCGCCATGGACGACGTGTAGTTTCAGGTCTGGGCAATGGGCATGAGGTGCAGTCGACGTTTGGTCGCATTGGCGGGTTGCGGAAGACGCTGCAGACGCGGGCCAAGACCGACAGTCGTCGTCTTCACGGCATGCTTGGCGAGGGACGACTCGCGGGCGCCGACCGCTGGCCGTGGTTAGGTTATGCTTACCTTAGTCCGATGCAGCATTGGTCCGTCTCGTAAGGTATCACTCATCCATGGTCTCGATCGCCTCTGCTCGCGGTCTGTCTCTCCTCCACGGCCGACCTGACGCTACAGCCCTCGTCGCCGACGGCGCGACCATCAACTACGCCGAACTCTCCCTGCTGGTTCGCAAGCGCAGGGTTGAGCTCGGCGAGACCCGTCGCCTCGTGATGATCGCCGCCGCCAACGCGCTCGAGCCGATCGTCACCTATCTGGCCGCACTCGAGGCCGGGCACCCTGTGTTGTTCGTCTCCGGCGGCGCGGACGACGCGAGCCTGTCCCACAAAGCCGCCCTCACCGAGCGGTTCAGCCCCGATGTCGTCGCCCACAACGGCCCACAGGGGTGGACGCTCAAGGAACGAAACCCGGGCAGCCGACACATCTTCCATCGTGACCTAGCCGTGCTCGGGAGCACGTCAGGGTCGACCGGGTCGCCAAAACTCGTGCGCCTCTCTGTCGACAACGTTCGCAGCAACGCCGAATCCATCGCTGAATATCTGCGCCTCGGCCCGAGCGATCGCGCGGCGACGACGTTACCGCTGCAGTACTGCTACGGACTGTCGGTGGTGAACAGCCACCTGCTCGCCGGTGCGAGCGTTATGCTCACGGAGCGGTCAGTTACCGACGGTGAGTTCTGGCAGGAGGCATCCGCCCATCAGATCACCTCGTTTGCCGGTGTGCCCTACACCTTCGAGATACTCGAGGCCAGCGGTTTCGCCGAACGCTCAGTGCCGAGCCTGCGCTACCTGACCCAGGCAGGTGGCCGACTCGCGCCCGAGATGATTCGTCGTTTCGCCCGTCTCGGCGAAGAACGCGGATTCAAGCTGTTCGTAATGTACGGCCAGACGGAAGCCACAGCGCGGATGGCCTTTCTGCCTCCTGAATTCATCGCCGCCGCCGCCGGGGCGATCGGGCGACCGATTCCGGGTGGCAGTTTCCGCATCGATGTCGGCGGTATGGATGCTCCGGACGGGGACGAAGGGGAGCTCTTCTACGAGGGGCCGAACGTGATGCTCGGTTATGCCGAGACGCCGGCGGATTTCGAACTCGGTCGCACCGTGCACGAATTGCCGACGGGGGATCTCGCGCGCCGCCGCGACGATGGACTGTATGAGATCGTCGGTCGAATGAACCGCTTCGTCAAGATTTTCGGGTTGCGGGTCGATCTTGACCGGGTCGAGCGGCTTCTCGCCGACGAGGGAATCGAGGTGCGCGCCGCCTGTGCCGAGGAACGGCTGCTCCTCTTCGCCACGTCGGATCGCACGGCGCAGCGCGCGCGAGAGCGCGCCGCTGCGCTCGTTGGCGTGCCCATGCACGCCATCGGCGCGTATGCGGTGCAGCAGTTCCCGCGTACCTCGAGCGGCAAGCCCGACACCGCGGCGCTCGTGCGATTTGCCGGGCTGCAGGATCGTGCCGCCGCAGCACCGAGCGTGGTGCCCGGCGCTGCCGCGAACCGCGGTGCCGCGGTCTCGCCGGAGAAGATTCGCGACCTCCTCTCGACGATGCTCTCCCGCCCTGCGGTGAGCCTGGATGATTCATTCGCCGGGCTCGGCGGCGACTCCCTGAGCTACATCGAGGTGTCGCTTCGGCTCGAGGCGATGCTCGGCGACTTGCCCCGCGACTGGCCGACACGCACCGCTCGGGAGTTGGCGGTGTTCGCCACCGAAGCGGCCGACGGCGAGTCGATTGCGCAAGCCGCGGCCGGGCCCACGGGACCCCAAGACGCGGCCGTCGGTCCGCGCACTCGTCCCCGTGTCACCAGCCTGGTGCGTCTCGAGACGCCCGCGGTGCTGCGGGCGATCGCGATCGTGCTCATCGTCGGCACTCACGCCGACCTGTTCGTTCTGCAGGGTGGCGCGCACCTGCTGCTCGCCGTCGCGGGGTACAACCTTGCCCGCTTCCAGCTGGCATCGG
>NZ_JAJAYI010000017.1 GCF_026786305.1 Cryobacterium sp. | reverse complement strand
GTGCCATGAGTCAACCGGATGGGCCATGGGCCAGACGCTGGGCATCGGCAAGGCCACGATCAGCTACGACGACTTCGCCCAAGCCGATCTCATCATCATCATGGGCCAGAATCCGGGAACGAACCATCCGCGGATGCTGACGGCCCTGGAAGAGGCGAAGGACGCCGGCGCCGAGATCGTCGCCGTCAACCCCCTGCCGGAGGCCGGCCTGCACCGGTACAAAAACCCGCAGCGGGTCAAGGGAATCATCGGACGCGGCACCCCCATCGCAAACCAGCACGTGCAGATCCGGCTGGGCGGCGACATGGCGCTGCTGCAGGCGGTCTCCAAACGGGTGCTGGCCGCCGAGGCGCAGCATCCCGGTACAGTGCTGGACCACGAGTTCCTGGCGAAGTACTGCTCGGGACTGGAAGATCTCACCAAGCATCTGAACCTGCTCGACGAGCAGGCCGTGCTCGAGGCCACGGGACTTGAGGCACACGAGATCGACGAATTGGCCGCACGCTATCTCAAGGCCGATCGCGTGATCGTGACCTGGGCCATGGGCCTGACCCAGCAGAAGAAGGCTGTTTCGACCATCAAAGAGATCATCAATCTGCTCCTGTTGCGCGGAAACATCGGCAAACCCGGCGCGGGCGCCTCCCCGATTCGCGGGCACAGCAATGTGCAGGGTGACCGCACCATGGGCATCTGGGAACAAATGCCGCCGGCATTCATGAACGCCCTCGAGCGGGAGTTCGGGTTTGATCCGCCCCGAGAAAACGGTGCGGATGCCGTCGAGACCATCAACGGGCTGCGTGACGGTGAGATCAAGGTATTCATGGCGCTCGGCGGAAACCTGGTCGCGGCAATCAGTGACACGAACGCGGCCGAGGCAGCCATGCGGGGCGCCGAGATGACCGTGCAGGTGTCCACGAAACTCAACCGGTCCCATGTGGTCACCGGCGCCGAGGCACTCATCCTGCCCACGATGGGCCGCACCGAGATCGACATGCAGGCCTCGGGGCCGCAGTTCGTGTCGGTCGAGGACACCGTCTGCGCCGTGCATCCGTCGTGGGGAAAGGTCGATCCGGTGGCACCCGGCCTCCTCTCGGAGGTGGCGATCATCTCCCGGCTGGCGCGGGCCGTTCTCGGTGACAAGGTGAAGGTCGACTGGTCAGGTTTCGAGCAGAACTACGACCTCATTCGCGACCACATCTCCCACGTGGTCGACGGGTGCGAAAACTACAACCAGAAGATCCGTCAGGAAGGCGGATTCATGCTTCCCAACGGCCCGCGGGATTCGCGCACCTTTCCCACGCCCATCGGCAAGGCGATACTCACCGTCAACGTTCTCGAGCGCGTCGATCGCCCGCCGGGCACCCTCATTTTGCAGACGCTGCGCTCGCACGACCAGTTCAACACTACGATCTACGGGCACAACGATCGGTATCGCGGTATCAAAAATGGCCGCCACGTGGTCTTCGTGAATCCCGACGATCTCGCCGAGCTGGGCCTTGTCGATGGCCAGTTCGTCGATGTGCACGGGGTGTTCAGTGACAGGATCCCACGGGTCTTGCGCAAATTCCGCTTGGTGTCCTACCCCACCGCTCGCGGCTGTGCGGCGGCCTACTATCCGGAGGCGAACGTTCTGGTTCCGCTTACTCACCTCGCCGAGGGCAGCAATACCCCCGTGTCGAAGGCGGTGATCGTGCGGCTCGATCCGGTGGCAGCGGATGCTGACAGTGCGCCTGGCGCGAAGGCAGGCGCGGCTCCTAACCGGTCGGGGGCGGCCCTGCCGGGGTGAACGCCGGGGCCCTGCTCTCGTCCGCGCGTCCGCGGTGACGTAGTGAATGGTGGGCTATTTGGAATTGCGTCTCTTCACGTGAGACCGTGTGCTACGAAATGCTTCGCGCGAACTGACAGCCGCGGCAGGTGCATCTGGTGTTTGTCGGCGAATCTTTGTCGGCGAATCGGCGCCAGACTCAATCGCGTCTGCAGATGACAGGGGTTCCTCGTAGGTGCCCTTGATGTCCCGATACGACGACCTGTTCCGCAGCGTCATCGAAACGTTCTATTGGCGAGTAGCCCTTACAGCAGGTCGGCGTGGTGGGCGGTGGCCACGTTGGGGTGGGCACGCAGCCGGTACCGGAGGGCGTTGTCACCGTAGGTGGTCTCGAGAATGGGACTGTTGGTCGGGTCCGCGGAGAGTCCGCGGGCCCCGCGGGACAGACTCTCGTCGAGCTGCAGCCGCGGCATCACGGTGTCGAGTGCCGGGTTGAAGAAGAACGGCACCGAGATGCGGTCGGACCCGTCTTCGGGGGAGAGGACCCGGTGCAGGGTCGCCTTGAGGTAGCCATCCGTTGCCAGTTCGAGCATTTCACCGATGTTCACGACGAAGGCGCCGTCAAGTGGCGGAGCATCGATCCACTCGCCATCATGCTCGACCTGCAGGCCGTCTTTGCCCGGTTCGACGAGCAGCAGCGTGAGCACGCCGCCGTCTCGGTGCTCTCCGACGCCCTGGCTGCGCTCGGGCTGGCCGGGGTAGCGCACGATCTTGGTGAGCAAAAACGGGTTTTCGGCAAAGGCGTCGTCGAAGACGTTCTCGGGGCTGCCGAGGGCGAGGGCCCAAGCGCGCAACAGACGCAGCGCCACGCGGCACAGTTCGTCATTCCAGCGCAGGGTGACGGCCTCGAGTTCGGGCAGGGACTCGGGCCAGAGGTTGGGGCCCTCGAGGCGCCAGTAGTCGGGGGTGCCCTCGGTGCGGGGTACGGGCTCGCGGTCTACCCCGATGTCGATCTGCTCGCGCCAGTCCACCGTGTTGGCGGTGAGTTCTCCGCCGACGCGGGTATAACCGCGAAACTGCGGGCTGTGGATGTTCTCCAACTTCAGTTTTTGCTCGGCCGGCAGGTCGAAGAACGCGCGCGAAACGTCGAGGAGGCTTTTCGTGAGCTGAGGGTCGACGCCGTGGCCGGTCAGGTAGAAGAACCCGACCTCGTGTGTGACGCGCAGCAGTTCGGCGCGGAATGCCGCGGCTTCAGCTTCGCCGGCGTCGAGTTGGGAGAAATCGAGAATCGGAAGTGAAGGCATGACCCAAGTTTGCCACCGGGCTGCGGCACAAACGAATTGTGACGACACAAACCGTCGGATGGGGCAGGTGGGGAACGGGCCCGGCGATGCTGCGACATCCGCTGCCACGGGGCAGACTGGGGGAGCACGCCTATCCACCGACGAACAGGACGCATACATGCGCTATCGCACTCTCGGAAACAGCGGGGCGGTCGTCTCGACCTACGCCCTGGGCACGATGACCTTCGGCGCAGAGGCCGACTCCAGTACCTCCCACGCGCTGCTCGACACTTTTGTGGCCGCCGGCGGCACCCTCGTCGACACCGCGGATGTCTACAGCGCCGGCGTCTCAGAACAGATCATCGGCACCTGGCTCGCGGTGCATCCCGTGGAACGCGAACAGATCGTGCTCGCCACCAAGGGCCGGTTTCCCATGGGCAGTGGCCCCAACGACCTCGGCACCAGCCGCCGTCACCTGATACGCGCCCTCGATGACTCCCTGCGCCGCCTCGGAACCGAACACATCGACCTCTATCAGCTGCACGCCTGGGACCCGGTCACCCCGCTCGATGAGACTCTGCGCTTTCTCGACGACGCCATTCGCGCGGGCAAAATCGGTTACTGGGGTGTCTCCAACTTCACCGGATGGCAGCTCACCAAGGCGGTGCACCGGGCCCAGGCGCTCGGCTTCACCCCGCCGGTCACCCTGCAGCCGCAGTACAGCCTGCTGGTGCGCGAGATCGAGAGCGAAATCGTGCCCGCCGCCCTCGACGCCGGCCTCGGACTGCTGCCCTGGTCGCCCCTCGGCGGCGGCTGGCTCACCGGCAAATACCAGCGCGACGTGGATCCGACCGGCGCGACCCGTCTCGGCGAAGACCCGCAGCGCGGCATGGAAGCATGGCTGCCGCGCAACGAACTCGACCGCACCTGGACGATCGTCGACACCGTCTCCGCGGTGGCCGCGGAGATCGGTGCCACGAGCGGGCAGGTCTCGCTGGCCTGGCTCGAAGCGCAGCCGGGCGTGACAGCGGTGGTACTCGGGGCGCGCACGGTGGCTCAATTGAGCGAGAACCTGGCCGCGGCATCCGTGGCGCTGAGCCCGATGCAGCTGGAGCGGTTGAGCGAGGTCAGCGCCCCGGCTGTCTCGGACTACCCCTATGGCGCCGCGGCGCTCGCGCAGCGCGACCGCCGACTGCCCGGCGGCCGCTGAACCCCGGCCGTTACTTTATGCGGATCCCCGCCACCGGAAGGCCCCTCAATCGCTGACTCCCGCCCAGATTCACGACCTGGTGGCCATTGTCGGTCAGCTGCGCAGTCGGGGTGTTCAGTTCAGGTCCTTGACCGGGCCGTCTGATACGACAACGGCGGGCGGACCGCGATGCTGGGGCTAGACGATATGAGTGTCCGCTCGTCTTTTGGGCTGGGGCCTCGATTCAAATAGACGTGGGTTGCCAACCGGTGGAAAGTGGGCCTAATTACGAAAATAAGGTGACTTACGCTGCTGCGTGGGTGATCGTTACCTCGTATCCGAGGTTGTGGAGTTGCTTGAGTGCTCTGTTCTTGAGGCGGTCTGGGTTCAGGGATGTGTAGTGGTCGAGTTCTAAATCTTGGTAGATCTCGCCGGTGGTGAGCATGTTCCAGACCGCGGTGAGGATGGTGTGTTCAAGGGCGACGACGGCTTTCATTGGGCCACGGCGGGCCGCGATGCGGCGGTATTTCACGGCCAGGTAGCTGGTTTTGCTGTGGGCTGCAGCCATCGCGGCGATGCCGAGGGCGGCTTTGAGGTGTTTGTTCCCGGGCAGGATGTGGCTGGATGTCACCCGGCCAGCGGACTCGTTCGACCCCGGGCAGACGCCGGCCCACGACGCCAGATGGCCGGCGGTGGGGAACACGCTCATATCGCCGCCGGTTTCGGCGATGATGACTTCAGCGATACGGGTGGAGATTCCCGGGATCGTCTCCAGCGCGTCCCGGGCTGCCTGAAAAGGTTCCATCGCCGCCTCAATTTCGAGGGTGAAGGCGTCGATGCATTCGGTGAAGCTATCGATCTGTTTCAGGTGCGCGCGGACCATCATCGCGTGGTGAGCAGTGAAACGCCCGTTGAGGGCTTCGATGAGCTCCGGGATCTTTGCTTTGAGCCTGCGCTGCACCAGGGCGGACAACACCTGCGGATCCCGCTCTCCGGCGACAAGGGCATCGAGCATCATGCGGGAGGACACCCCGAGAAGATTCGAGACCACGGAGGAGAGCTTGATGCCGGAGGACTCCAGGAACTTCTCCAGGCGCTGGATCTGGCGGGTGCGGTCCTGCACCGTCAACGCTCGCGCCCGGGTCAAATCCCGCAGCACCCGGATCGGCTCCGGCGGCACGAAGCTGGCCCGCAGCAGCCCGTGGGCGGCCAGTTGCGCCAGCCACTGCGCGTAGGACACGTCGGTTTTACGTCCCGGGATGTTCCGGGCGTTCTTCGCATTCACCAGCAACACCGGTAACGATTCTTCCAGCAGATAATAGAACGGTTTCCAATAATCGCTGGTCGATTCCATCACGACCACGCTCACCTTCTGCGCCTCCAAGAATTCCCGAAGAGCGAGAATCTGGTTCGTCGTCGACCCCCACGTCGTGACGGTGGTGGTGAAAGTTCCGGCTTGTTGGCCGGGTAGTCGGACGCAGACTTTCGCGTTCCGTTTGGAGATATCGATACCGACCGCACGGTCGTGCACCACATCCATAACCTGTTCCTCCTAACGCTCCGTTCCCAATATTCGGTGGGTCTGCTGCGGGGAGGACAGGATGAATCTGGAATCTAACACTCGTGCTCAAGGCAACATTCCACGGTTCCCGTGGGGTCCTCCGCGCCACGCTAACCAGCAGGCTCAAATCCGCACCAAGGTCGGACCGGCGTCAACCGCAACAGACCCCACCATCATCCGCCGCCAGAAGGCACCGCACCAGAGGCGTTAAGAACGTGACCGGGCGGATATTTTCCAGCCCCACGGAGCGACAGCGTCGCTGGGCTGCTATCCACAGTTGAATTTGGAGGCCCCAGTTGATTACATATCGTAGTTTCGTTGGGCTGGATGTGCACGCCCGAACAATCGTTGGTTGCGCCATTGACGGCCGCACCGGCGAGATCATCCATCGAAAGTTCAGTGCCGACCTGGTCGAGGTTCTGGGCTGGGTGAGATCGTTGCCGGGTCCGCAGACGGTCGCGTATGAGGCCGGTCCGACGGGTTTCGGATTGGCTCGTTTGTTCGTCGGTGCGGGGATTGACTGTCTGGTCGCGGCGCCGTCGAAGTTGCAGCGGCCCACGGGTGACCGGGTCAAAACTGATGCTCGGGACGCGTTCCAGTTGGCTCGGCTGCTGCACGTGGGCGACATCACCGTCGTTGCATGTCCCCACGGTCGAGGAAGAAGCCGCACGGGACTTGGTGCGGTCAAGGGAAGATACCCGGCAGGATTTGATGAGTGCGCGGCATCGGATGTCGAAGCTGTTGCTGCGGCACGGTTTCGTGTATTCCGACGGTGCCGCTTGGACGGGCAAACACGACCGATGGTTACGGTCCCACCGAACGGGGGACCTCGCGTTTGAGATGGCGTTCGACGCGTCGTATGAGGCGGTGGTTCAGACGGTGGCTCGCCGTGACCGGTTGGACAGAGCCATCGAGCTTATGGCCGCAGATTCTCAATTCACG
>NZ_JAJAYI010000016.1 GCF_026786305.1 Cryobacterium sp. | reverse complement strand
CGGGGAACCAGCGGCCGGGCGAGGTTGACGCCCTGCACCCGGTCGAGGCGGGCCTTGCGGTTGCTGCGAAAGATGACGCCGCTGCGCACTTCGACGATCTCGCCGGTCACACGAAAGGTGTGCATGCGCCAGGAGAGGTAGAACACCACGAGAATGACGATGAGCACGCCGGCGATGATCAGCAACGCCCAGCCGGTGGCTCCGCGTTGGTAGATCGCATCGATCGGATCGCCGCCGTAGTTCTCCTCGCCGATGAAGAGGTCAATGAGTCGTTCGCGCAGGTTGGCGACGATGAAGCCGATGATGGCCACTATGAAGATACCGCCGCGCAGTAGCGGTGTCGCCGGGTACAGGCGATGCCAGTCACCGTCGGTGAGGTCGGTACGCGGCGGCGCGAGGGGCGCCGGAACCGCAGCGACCGGCTCGCTCACAGCCCCGCCCGGCGGCTCTCGGCAAGCTCCACCAGCCGGTCGCGGAGGCTCTCGGCGTCGGCCTCGGCCAGCCCGGGAATCGATACCCCGGCGGTTGCCGCGGCGGTGACAAATTTGAGATCGGCCAGGCCGAGCCAGCGGGCGACCGGACCGCGGGTGATATCGATCAGCTGCATGCGCCCGTACGGCACCGCGACAAAGCGTTGAAAGAGGATGCCACGGCGAAAGAGCAGATCGTCGGCTCGCAGCAGGTAGCCGATGGCACGCACGCGACGCGGTTCAAACACAAGGTCGATGATCGACACGACGAGCACCACGATGCCAACCCACATCGCCCAGGTCTGGTCGAGCAGCAGCCAGAGCAGGCTTGCGCCGCCGCAGACAACGACGGCGTTCACGATGGTGCCGACGATCTCTACCAACACGTATTTCGTGGAGACACGCTTCCACTCCCCCGCCTCGGCCAGTTCGAGCCGCTCAGACGGTGCGGGGCGTTCGGGCGTGGGTACGGCCGGCTCGGGCAGTTGCGCGGCGGGCGGGTTCACTTCGGGCAGTTCACGATCAGGCACGCGTGCCTCCCGACTCATCGGTGTCGTCGTCGGGCGGCAGGGTGCAGAAGTGTTCGGCCACGAGGCCGGCCGCCAGCATAACGGCTGCGCCAATGGCCGTGCCGATCGCGAGCCACAACGACGTGACGGCGGGCACCACCGATCGGGTGAGAATGTACAGCACGATGCCGAGGGCGGCACCGAGCAGTAGGGAGGCCGACAGCGACGTCGCCTTCGACAGCACGGCCACCCGCATGGCCCAGAACGGATCGATGCGGCGCAGCGTCTTGCGCCGGCTGCCCTGGCGTACTTGCCAGGCCAGGCTCACGACGACCGCGGCCAGCAGAATCAGCGTCAACGGCAGGGTCACCGGCGGAACGACGATCGGGGTACCGGAGGCTGCGAAGGCGATCTCGAGCAGAAAGCCGATCACGAGACCGATGAGTAGAACGGCGAGTAGCCCGGTCGCGTGCGAGCGCTTCATCGCCACGCTCCCGGGACCGCTGCCGGCGCGGGGGCGGCGGCATCCGCTACCCGGCGCACCGTGGTGTCGGTCGCGGCGAGCAGGTCGCGCACCAGCCCGCGGCCGGGGATAGCGGCCTTCGCGTCGAGGTCGAGCCAGGGAGCGAGCACGAAGTCCCGTTCCGCCGCCCGCGGGTGCGGCAGGGTCAGGCGGTCGTCATCGACGCTCAACTGGCCGAACACGATGAGGTCAATGTCGAGTGTGCGGTCGCCCCAGCGTTCGGCGCGCACCCGGCCGTGCTCCGCCTCGATGGCGTTGACAGCGTCGAGCAGGGCGTGCGGGTTGCCCGTGTAGTCGATGGTCAGCACCGCGTTGAGGTAGCGCGGGGCGCTGTTGTCGACGCCGTCAAGTTTCACGGCGGCGGATTCGTAGACCGGCGAGACGGCAACGAGCGTGGCGCCGGGCAGCCCGGCGAGATCGTGCACGGCACCGGCCAGGGTGGCCGACCGGTCACCGAGGTTACTGCCGAGGGCGAGCAGGACACGTTTGGTGGGCCCGGTCATGGCCGCACCCGGGTAATCTGCACGGCCACGTCGGTGAACGGCACCGAGATCGGAGCTTGCGGTTTGTGCACCGTCACCTGCACGCGCAGCGCCGGCGGGTGAGCGAGCACAACGTTCGCGATGCGTTCGGCGACGGTTTCAATGAGGTCGACCGGGTTGTGCGCGACCGCGTCGGTAACTTCTTCGGCGAGTTGCCCATAGTGGATGGTCTGGGTCACGTCATCGCTCGCCGCTGCGGTCAGCAGATCCAGCCAGACGGTCACGTCAATGACGAAGTCCTGGCCGTTTTCTTTCTCAAAGTCGTAGACGCCGTGGTGGGCGTTCACCCGCAGGCCGGTGAGGGTGATCGAATCAGTCATGGGTCCATTGTGACGGACGCGACCCGCCGCGCCGCAATTCCCGTGGAGTGCCAATCGTCGATCGCATCACGCTGTCGAGCACGTTGAGGGCCGTGCGGGTCGCCGCAACGTCGTGCACGCGTACCGCCCAGGCGCCGGCCTGGGCGGCCAGCACGCTGACCACGACCGTGGGCAGGTCGCGGTCCCGGACGGGCGCGCCGGCCGGCAGCACCTCGGCGAGAAAGCGTTTGCGTGACGCCCCGACCATGACCGGAAGTCCGAGCTCGGCGAAGGCGTCAAGCCGGCTGATGAGCTCCCAGTTGTGTTCGGTCTTCTTGGAGAACCCGAGTCCGGGGTCGAGCACGATCCGTTCCCGAGCCACTCCGGCGGCGGTCAATGCGTCGATCCGGGCGCCCAATTCGGTGATGACGTCGGTAACGACGTCGCCGTAGTCGGCGAGGGCGTCCATCTGCTGGGCGTGAGCGCGCCAGTGCATGGCCACGTAGGTGAGGCCGGTGTCGGCGGCGACGGCGGCCATGCCGGGGTCGGCGCGCCCGCCGGCCACGTCATTGATGATGCTCGCGCCCGCTTGCGCCGCCGCGAGGGCCGTCGCGGCGTTGAGCGTGTCGATGCTCAAGCGCAGGCCCTGCCGGGCAAGCTCCGTTACCACCGGAATGATGCGGCGCTGTTCCTGTTCCGGCGCGACGCGGGTGGCCCCGGGCCGGGTCGACTCGCCGCCCACGTCGATCAGATCCGCGCCTTGAGCGTGCAGCAGCAGACCGTGCTCGATGGCGGCATCCGTTGACGCCCACTGGCCGCCGTCGCTGAAGGAGTCGGGGGTGACGTTGAGCACGCCCATGATGAGCGTCACCCGCCAGCCGCAATCAGGGCGATGATTTCGGCGCGGGCCGTCGGTTCGGTCAGGGAGCCGCGCGAGGCCATGGTTACGGTCGAACTCGCGGTCTGGCGCGGGCCGCGGGTGCCAACGCAGCCGTGCACGGCGTCGAGCACGACGAGCACACCGAGCGGGTCGAGGCCGTCGTGCAGAGCGTCGGCAATCTCCTCGGTGAGGCGTTCCTGCAGCTGCGGCCGGGCGGCGATGGTCTCCACCACATCGGGCAGCCGTCCCAGGCCGACGACCCGATCCCTCGGCAGGTACGCGACGTGGGCGGTGCCGAGAAACGGGAGTAGGTGGTGTTCGCAGATCGACCGAAAGGCAATATCGCGCAGCAGCACGAGCTCGCCGGTACTGTCACCGACCGGAATGAAGTCCTGCAGCAGGTCTTGTGGGTTTTGATCGAGGCCAGAGAAGAACTCGGCGTAGGCATCCGCCACCCGTCGCGGGGTACTCTCCAGACCGGCCCGCTCCGGGTCCTCACCGATTGCAGCGAGAATCTCCGAGACGGCCGCCTGGATGCGCGCCCTGTCCACTACCACGGGCGTCTAGGCGGTTGCGGGGCGGGGATTGCGGGCTGGCGCACGCTTCGGTTTGGCGGGGGCTACGTCGCCGCTGGAGATGCCACCGTCAACGGCGGCGCCGTCGATGGGAGCTTTGGGGGCGGGCATCGCGATCGGCGGCACGTCAGAGACGGGGCGCTTATCGCTCGAGAGCCATTGCGGGCGCGGCGGCAGCTTCTCGACATTGGAGAAAATCCCGGCGAGGGCGGTCTGATCGAGCGTTTCATGCTCGAGCAGAGCCGTCGCGAGATTGTCGAGAATCACGCGGTTCTTGATCAACACCTCGTAGGCCTCGTCGTGGGCGTCCTCGAGCAGCTGGCGCACCTCGCGGTCGACGCTTTCGGCGACCCGCTCCGAGTAATCGCGCTGGTGGCCCATGTCGCGGCCGAGAAAAACCTCACCCGAGCCCTGGCCGAGCTTGAGCGGGCCGACGACACTGCTCATGCCGAACTCGGTGACCATCTTGCGGGCGGTCGCCGTGGCCTTCTCGATGTCGTTGGACGCGCCGCTGGTCGGGTCATGAAAAATGATCTCTTCTGCGACGCGGCCACCCATGGCGTAGGCCAGCTGGTCGAGCAGTTCGTTGCGCGTGACCGAGTAGCGGTCTTCGAGCGGCATAACCATTGTGTAACCGAGGGCTCGGCCACGCGGCAGGATGGTGATTTTGGTCACCGGGTCCGTAAAATTCATCGCGGTGGCGACGAGGGCGTGGCCACCCTCGTGGTACGCGGTGATGAGCTTTTCCTTGTCGCGCATGACGCGGGTGCGGCGCTGCGGTCCGGCCATTACCCGGTCGACGGCCTCGTCGAGGGCGCGGTTGTCGATGAGCTGGGCGTTGGACCGCGCGGTGAGCAGCGCAGCTTCGTTGAGCACGTTGGCCAGGTCGGCACCGGTGAAACCGGGCGTCTTGCGGGCGAGCACTTCGAGGTCAACACCCTCCGCCATCGGTTTGCCCTTGGAGTGCACCTCGAGAATGCGCTTGCGACCGAGCATGTCGGGTGCGTCAACGCCGATCTGGCGGTCGAACCGACCCGGGCGCAGTAGGGCAGGGTCGAGAATGTCCGGACGGTTGGTGGCTGCGATGAGAATGACGTTGGCCTTCACGTCGAAGCCGTCCATCTCCACCAGCAGCTGATTGAGGGTCTGTTCGCGCTCGTCGTGCCCGCCGCCCATGCCGGCACCACGGTGCCGGCCGACGGCATCGATCTCGTCGATGAAAATAATGGCTGGCGCGTTTTCTTTTGCCTGACCGAACAGGTCACGCACACGGCTGGCACCGACGCCGACGAACATTTCGACGAAGTCCGAGCCGCTAATCGCGTAGAACGGTACGTTGGCCTCGCCGGCCACGGCGCGGGCGAGCAACGTTTTACCAGTTCCGGGAGGGCCGTACAGGAGCACACCCTTGGGGATCCGGGCACCCACGGCCTGGAACTTGGCCGGCTCCTTCAGAAAGTCCTTGATTTCTTCAAGCTCTTCGATGGCCTCGTCGGCACCGGCGACGTCAGCGAAGGTGACCTGCGGGCTTTCCTTCGAGACGAGCTTGGCCTTGGACTTGCCAAACTTCATGACCTTGCTGCCACCGCCCTGCATCGAGATCATGAGCCAGAAGAAGGCGCCGATAAGCAGCACGGGAAGCAGAAAGCTGAGAACAGAGAGGACCCAGTTGGGCTGCGGCACCTCGTCGGTGAAGCCGTCCTTCGGGTTCGCTGCAGTGACCGCGGTGATGATCTCTTCGCCACGCGGGGCGACATAGTAGAACTGCACCTGCGTTCCGAGGTCGCCGCTGGCCTTGGTCAGCGTGAGGTCGACACGCTGTTCGCCGTCGACGATGGTGGCTTCGGCGACGTTGCCCGATTTCAGGTAGCCGAGTCCCTCTTGCGTGCTGACCTCGCGAAATCCAGACATGGTGATGAGGCTCGACCCCACCCAGACGGCGATGACGGCGAGCACAATGTAGAGAATCGGGCCGCGGAGTAGCTTTTTGACGTTCATGGTGTCCTCAGGCTATCGCTCGATTACAGGGGAATGCCGTGTGTTCGCCCAAAGGAAAACTCGGCGCGGGTGCGCGGGCTGTACCTAGAGCGCTGTCGCGGCCACGGTGGAGTAGACGTGCGGGGCCAGAATGCCGACCGAGCGCAGGTTACGGTACTTCTCTCCGTAGTCGAGGCCGTAGCCGACGACGAATTTGTTCGGAATGTTGAATCCGACGTATTTCACGTCGATGTCGACACGCGCCGCATCCGGTTTGCGCAGCAGCGCGCAGATTTCGATGGATGCCGGACCGCGAGTTTTCAGGTTCGCCAGCAGCCACGACAGGGTCAGTCCGGAGTCTATGATGTCCTCAACGATGAGCACGTTGCGGCCGGAGAGGTCCGTGTCGAGGTCCTTCAGGATGCGCACGACGCCGCTCGACTGGGTGCCGGAACCGTAGGAGCTGACGGCCATCCAATCCATTGTGACCGGGTGATGCAGTTCGCGGGCCAGATCGGCCATGACCATGACCGCTCCCTTGAGCACGCCGACCAGCAGCAGGTCGGTGCCCAGGTAGTCGGCTTCGATCTGACGTGACATCTCGGCCAGACGAGCTCGAATCTGCTCCTCGCTGATCAGGATCTCGGTGAGGTCGCCGTCAATGTCGCGAGGTTCCATGTGGGAAGAGCATTCCTTTGTTTCAGGCGGGTTCAGGCGCGGAAAAAATCAATATACCGTCCTGCCGTTCAACTCTAATACCAGGCAGGCTGAGCGCCCCCTGTCCATGCCAATCCGTCACGAGCGCCGCCACGGCCAGGGTCTGAACTCTATTCAGCGACACCCCACAGTGTTCTTCGACCCCGAACCGAATCATGCGCTGCCGCACCGCCGCCGGCCATGCCGCGAGCACGGCCGCCGTGATCTCGCCATTGGCCCAGTGTGCCTGGAGCGCCGTGCGCGCCAGCTCGTCGAGAGCGTCGGAATCCTCCCGCAGCGCCTCAGCGGTGCGGGCGAGCGCCACCCCGATGCCGGGGCCGAGCTCGCTCTCGAGCAGCGGCAGCACCGTTTCGCGCACGCGTACCCGGGCGTAGCGCGGATCGAAGTTCTGAGGATCGGTCCAGGGCTCGAGGCCCGCATC
Organism: Cryobacterium sp.; assembly: GCF_026786305.1. Lineage (GTDB taxonomy): Bacteria > Actinomycetota > Actinomycetes > Actinomycetales > Microbacteriaceae > Cryobacterium. The sequence continues at coordinate 1,508 of NZ_JAJAYI010000016.1, read as the reverse complement.
GGCACAGAATTGCCGGGTAGCCGCTCGACGGATGCCCAGCAACGGTCGCAAAATTGGCCCGGTTCGGGCCGCCATACCCCGCAGGCTCGTTGGTCCGGAGCCGCGGGCGAGGCCAAGCAGCACGGTTTCGGCCTGATCGTCGAGCGTGTGACCAAGAAGCACGCCCCTCGCCCCGGTCTGCTCGAGAGCCTCATTGAACGCCGCATACCTGTGGGTGCGCGCCGCCGCCTCCGGGCCGGTTCCGTCGCTGTCGACCATCACGCTCAGCACGAGCACCGGGTCGAGGCCGAGCTGGCGGGCGGTCACGGCGGCGGACGCCGCGATATCCGCGGACCCGTTTTGCACGTTGTGGTCGACGATGACGGCTCCGGCGCGGATGCCCGCCCGCCCGGCCTCGAAGGCGGTCGCCGCGGCGAGCGCGAGCGAATCGGCGCCGCCGCTGAGGCCGACCAGAACGAGCCCTTCGGCCGGCAGCAGCACGCGCACGGCCCGGCGAATATCGGCGATGGCCGGCGTGAGGCGCGGGCGGCGGGTGGGTTCCATCCAGTAACGTTATCTGCAGACTTAGATCAAGGGAGAACCAAGGCCATGGCCGAATACGACGCAGTCATCGAGATCCCCCGCGGGAGCCGCAACAAGTATGAGGTAGACCACGAGACCGGTCGGGTCTATCTCGACCGCGTGCTCTACACGAGCTTCATGTACCCGACGGACTACGGCTACTTCGAGAACACGCTCGGCCTCGACGGCGACCCCGTCGATGTTCTCGTGCTGCTCGACTACCCGCTGTTCCCTGGCGTGGGCGTCTCGGTGCGCCCCGTGGGCGTGTTCAACATGACCGATGACGGCGGCTCCGACGCCAAGGTCATCGCCGTTCCCGCCGGCGACCCGCGCTGGGACCACATCCAGGATGTCCTCGATATTCCGGAGTACACCCGCAAAGAAATCGAGCACTTCTTCGAGCACTACAAAGACCTGGAACCGGGCAAGTGGGTCAAGACGGAGGGCTGGGGCGACGCCTCCGAAGCCAACCAGATCGTGGTCGACGGCATTGCGAAGCTGGCCGAAGAGGGCCACTAGCCTCGACTGATAACGGGCTTCTGCTACCGGCAATCCGGCGGCAGAAGCCCGTTTTTTTCTTGGCTTAAGCGCCCGGCCGGCCGACATAAGGCGCGACGGCCCAAGACGACCAGATGCTGTGCACCCGCACCTGTGCCGAGGGGTTGGGGGCTTCGAAAACTTGGCCGTTGCCCACGTAAATCGCCACGTGGTAGTAGTTACCCGGGCTGCCCCAGAACACCAAGTCGCCCACCTGCACCTGGGCGAAGGAGACGAGCTTGCCCTGCTGAGCCATGGTGTTGTACTGGTTCGTCGCCGAGTGGGTGCCGATGTACACGCCGGCCGCGGCGTAGGCGGCCTTGGTCAGACCGGAGCAGTCCCACGCGTCGGGGCCGGAGCCGCCGAAGACGTAGCGGTCACCGAGTTGGGCGCGAGCGAACGCGAGCGCG
>NZ_JAJAYI010000015.1 GCF_026786305.1 Cryobacterium sp. | reverse complement strand
CTGCTCTGCTGGTACCACCACCACACCATCAACAGCAACGGCTGGAAAATCCGCATAACCAACGGCCGACCCCAACTCCTCGGCCCCCTCCTCTGGGACCCCACCCAAACCTGGCGCCCCGCCCACAGCCACCGCGCGAATACGCCCAGCCCAAAACCCCACTGGCGCACCTAGACCTTGATGCCGTGGTGACCAGCTGGCTCGGCCGAGCGAATGAAAATCCGCTTGGCTGGGAGAGCTGAAAAGAAACTACTCGGCGCGCGCGGGCTCGAGCAGCTGGGCCACGTTGGAGTTGGCCTGGTTCGCCTGAGCCGACACGGCGATGCCGGGCTCGGCCAGAATCTTGGTGCTGGTCTGCTCGACCATCTTGGCGGCCAGGTCGCTGTCGCGCAGCGTCGAGGCGGCCGCAACGCGGTTCTCGGTGGCGACGGCTGCAGCCCTACCGTTGGACTCGACCGTGTCGAGCAGGGCGGTCGGCTCCGGTGTACTGCTGCGAGTGCCGCTGGAGCGTGCAACCGTCGGCTGAGCCGGGCCGCCTTGAACTGCGGCCAGCTTGCGCAGCGCGTCGGAGGCTCCGGTGCTGGAGGTATTGATTTGCATGCCCATTATGGTTTCTTCCATGAGGTGGTGCGGGTGCCCTGGTCCTTCCCTGGGCCGAAGATGTGACTGATTGTGGCGCCGTTGCAGTGAGAAGACCGGGAACGATTGAGAGACTCCCTCAGAGGCGTCAGGAGGCGACGAGTTCTTCTGCGAGGAGCGGAACCCGCGCAGCGTGAGACATGCCCACGGTTGCGAGGTCGGCCAGGCGGGCGAGGTAGGCGCTGCGGCGGGCCGGCGCAATGCGCGACTCCGGCTCGTGTGCGGCCTCGGCGTCATCGGAGTAGTGAGTGCTGAGCCCGTCACGCAACAAGCGGATGGCTTCTGCCCGGGTCTGCGACACGGCCGAGTGCGTAATGCCGAGGTCGGCCGCGATCTCTTTGACCGGGCGATCGTCGAAGTAGATCTGTTCGACGATCTCGCGCATCTTCTCGGGCAGCGCCGCAATTGCGGCGTGCAGGTAGGTGAGACGCTCGGCCGAGAGTAGCGACTCTTCGGGCATTGCGGTGTCAGCGATGAGAAACTCAGCCGTGGTGTCATCGAGCGTCGACAGCGTGCGTTGGGCGTCTGACATGCCAGCGGATGCGCTCTCGCGGTCAACACCGAGCGCCGCCGCGATCTCGTCGACGTTGGGGGTGCGCCCCAGTGCCGCCGACAACGTCTCCTGCACGGCCATGGTCTCTTTGATACGACGGCGTGCGGTGCGCGTTGCCCAGTCGTTGGAGCGCATTTCATCGGCGAAGGCACCGATTATTCGACGACGGGCGAAGGCGCCGAAGGGAACGCCGAGGTCGGGTTTGAAGGCATCCGCTGAAGTAATCAGAGCCACGGCGCCGGCTGAGGCCAGATCATCACGCGAGAGGTGGCGGGCCTTGGCCCAGACCTCGGAGACGAGGTAGCCGACGAGTGGGAGATTTTCAACCACGAGGGCATTGCGGTCACTGCGATTCACAAGCCGTCCCCCAAGAGAAATAAATCACGATTGTTCGTGAAACAGGAGGACCCTTACGCCCCCGTAGGAGCCCTCAATGCCTGTTTTTTTTAAAAAGTACCGCACTCAGGGGTAAGTGGGTAGAGCGTTTGTGTCTATATTAGAGAATGGGAACCCCCCTTTATGGGGCTTATCGTGCTGCGAGGCACCCGTTTTGGGGCCTTCTCGGGCTTCTCTTATGGGCCAGGCCTCCAATAAATTGAACAGATATTCAGTCGGGGCCACTTACCTTGCTCGCATTCGGACCGATAGTGACTGATAACGAGACACTGCACACGCGACGGCCTGTGCTCCACGATACGAAAAAGTGATTGGAGGACTCATGGGCGCCAATGAACTTTCTGCTCTGCTCTGGCGCGAACGTGAGCTTCTTGAGCTACTCGTCTTCAAGCTCGAAGAAGAACAGCTGTTACTGCAGGGCGGCAAATCACGCTGGTTGCAGCACGCCACCCGCGAGGTCGAACAGGTGCTCAACCTCGTGCGTGAAGCCGGACTCGGCCGCTCGGTCGAGGTTGCGGCCCTGGCCACCCAGTGGGGCACCGCGGAGGATGCCACGCTGCGCGAGCTCGTTGCCAACGCCCCGGAGGGCCCGTGGAGCGAGATCTTCTCTGCTCACCTCACGGCGATGGGCGACCTGACCGCGCAGATCAAAGAGCTGCGCGACACCAACGAGCGATTCATTCGCGCTGCGGCTCGCTCCCTGCAGGAAACCATGGCCATGGCCACCTCCCACCCGAAGACCTACGATGCCAGCGGATTCACCGGCGCCACGATCGCCGACGCCCGGATCTTCGACCGGAACCTGTAGCCGTGAGCACCTTCAGCGGATTGAACACCGCGTATACCGGTCTGGTCGCGGCCCGCCAAGGCCTCGACGTGGTCGGGCAGAACATCGCCAACGCCAACACGGTCGGCTACACCCGGCAGCGCGTCACGACGTCAGCCATCGGCGGTGTCGCCTCGACCGGCATTCTCTCGAACGGTCAGCGCATCGGCCAGGGCGTCTCGGTGGACGGCATCGCACGCCTCGGCAGCGCCCAGCTCGACGCTCAGGTTCGCGGGGCTGCCGCCGCCGCCGGCTACACCGCCGTTCGCGCCAATTCACTCAGCTCTATAGAGACGTCGCTACACGAGCCGGGCGAAGACGGCATTTCAGCCAAACTGGATGCCTTTTGGGCCAGCTGGCAGGGCCTCGCCAACAGTTCAGACACGACAACTCCCGCCGCCCTCGTGCTCTCCACCGCCGGCGAGCTCGTGACGCAGATCGCCCAGGGCTATCAGGCCGTTACCGATGAATGGGCGTCGGTGCGCAGCGACCTCGGACACATGGTCACCGAGCTCAATGGCGCCGCCCAGCAGGTCGCCGATCTCAACGTGCAGATTCGCCAGACCGTGGCCGGTGGCGGTAACGCCAACGAACTTCTCGACCAGCGCAGTGTTTTGACGACGACGATTTCGGCGTTGACCGGGGCATCCGTTGTGGCGAAGAGTGACGGCACGGTTGACGTGTTGGTCAGCGGCAATGCGCTGGTAACGGGTGGGACCGCGAACGCAATGGCGGTTTCGGTCGGTGCGGCGGGCGGTGCAGCAGTCGGCGCGACGGTGACCCTGAAGTGGACGGATACCACGAAGTCCGCTGTCTCGATTGAGGGCGGCGAGATGGCGGGGGCGTTGTCGCTGCTGGGTAGCGACGGCGAACTCAACAAAGCGGCCAAGGCATACGACTCCTTTGCGATAGATCTCGCCGACAAGGTCAACGCGATCTATGCGACGGGCACGAATGTGGTCGGTGGCCAATCCGGGCCGTTCTTCTCGTTTGTTCTTGGAAACGCCGCGCAGACACTCGGAGTGGTGCCGACAGCAGGCTCCGACGTTGTTGCCGGCAACAGTGGATTGGGCGCGTTCGACGGCTCGATCGCCGATCGCCTCGCCCAGCTCGGTGCCGGCAAGGCAACGAATACGGCCGGCGCGATCGCAACCCCCAACACCGTTTGGTCGGACTTCGTTTCGACCATTGCCGTGGCTACGCAGTCACACCTGCAGCAGGCGAACCTGGCCAGCTCGACGGCCACGTTTGCGGTGAGCCAGCAGCTGGCGAACGCATCCGTCGACCTGGATGAAGAGAACGTCAACCTGCTCATGTTTCAAACCGCGTATCAGGGCGCGGCTCGCGTGATGACGGCCGTCGATGAGATGCTCGACACCCTCATCAACCGCACCGGCCTGGTAGGAAGGTAAGTCATGATCTCCCGAGTGACCGGCCAGACCCAGATGCGCACGGCCCAGCGCAACCTTCAAGAGAATATGGCGCAGCTGTCGAAGCTGCAGGAGCAGGCGAGCACGCTCAAGGGGCTCAACCGTCCGTCGGACGACCCGACCGCCACTACCGCCGCCATGTCGGTGCGGGCCGAGCAGGCCGCCACCGCGCAGTACGCCCGCAATGCCGACGACGGTAACAATTGGCTGACCACACTGGATTCGGCGATGTCGGCCACGAGTGACATCATGAACCGGGTGCGCTACCTCACCGTGCAGGGCTCCAACGGCACGGTCAGCCCGACCGCCAAAGAAGCCATCGCCGTCGAGCTCGAGGGGCTCAAGGCCGAACTGCTCGGCCAGGCCAACACGAAGTATCTCGGCCGCAGTGTGTTCGCGGGTAACTCTGATGCGGCGGCTGCGTACACGATGGATGGTTCAGGCGCCTATGTTTACAACGCCAGCGCGGGCTCGGTTGAGCGGCGGATCAGCGCGGATGCGACGGTTCGGGTTGATGCCGACGGGGCCGCCGTGTTCGGTGGTAGCACTGCGAAACCGCAGACCGTCTTCGCGGAGCTCGACGGCCTCATCGCGAGCCTGCGCGACACCAGCGGAACGGCGCCCGCGGTTTCTTCTCACCTCAGCGCGATTGATACGAGGATGAACGCCATGACGAACCAGTGGGCGACGATCGGTTCGCGCCAGGTGCAGGTCGAACGTGCCCAAGACAATCTGCTCTCCAAGACCGGGGCGCTCGAGAACCAGCGCGCCGGACTCGAAGATCTCAACCTCACCGAGGTCGTTCTGCAGCTCAAGCTGCAGGAGATCTCGTACCAGTCCGCCCTCGCCGTAACCGCCAAGGTGTTACAGCCCACACTGATGGATTTCCTTAGATGAGCCCGTTGTCCAGCCCGACTCTGACCTTTGTCACTCCCCCACCCGGGTTGGCGCCGCTGACGGTTTTCACGCTCAACACGATCGACGGAGCCGACGGGCTGTACTCGCTTCAGGCCGACGAGACGTCGAAAACCCGCCTGTTCGTACTCGACGCCGGGGTTCACCTGCCCGACTATAAGCCGGTCCTCTCGAATGACCAATCCGCCGCGATCGAGATCACCACGCCCGTCGACGCCCTCGTTCTCGTGGTCGTCAACCCCGGCGAAACCACGACGACGGTCAACCTCATGGCTCCCATCGTGGTCAACGCCGGCACGGGCGCCTGCGCTCAGTTCATTCTGGACGACCAGGACTGGCCGCTGCACGCCGAACTCGGCACCGGCGGCAGATAGTTCCCTCCGCCGCTGGGGTTCAGAGGCTGCGGGCAACTAGTGCGATTCGGCCTCGATCAGGGCTACCTCGAAGGCGACCCAGGACAGCATGGCGCACTTGACCCGAGCGGGGTAGCGCGAGACCCCCCCGAAGGCGGCGGCGTCGCCAAGAATCTCTTCGTCGGGTTCAATTCTTCCGCGGGAACGCAGCATCTCGCGAAAGTTGTCGAGCAGGGCGCGTGCCTCGGTCGTGCTGAGGCCGCGCAGGGTGTCGGTGAGAATCGAAGCGGATGCCTGCGAGATCGAGCAGCCCACGCCGGTCCAGACCAGGTCGGTCACGGCGGCATCCGCTCTTTCACGGGCGCTGAGCGAGACGCGCAGGGTGACCTCGTCGCCGCAGGTGGTGTTGATCTGATGCGATTCAGCCACCCGCAGACCGCTCGCGGCGCCAAGCGTTGCGGCCTCGGCCAGCGGGGTGAGGGCGACTGCTCCGTGCCGGGCTTTCGAGTGCTCCAGAATGATCGTCTGGTACAGGCTCTGCAGGTCGCTCATCGACGCACTCCGAAGAAGGGGGCGATCTCGGCCAGGGTGGCCAGAAACAGGTCGACCTCGTCGGTGGTGTTGTAGAGGTAGGTGCTCGCCCGAGTGGAGGCGGTCACGCCGAGCCGGCGGTGCAGCGGCTGGGCACAGTGATGTCCCACCCGCACGGCGATGCCGGCGTCGTCGAGAAACTGGCCAACGTCGTGCGCGTGCACACCAGCGACATCAACGGCGGCGAGGCCGAGCCGTTCCACCCCGAGGCCGGGGCCGAGGAGCCGCACGCCGGGAATTTCGGCGAGCCCCGCGACCAGACGCTGGCCGAGCTGGGCCTCCCAGGCTGCTACCCGATCCATGCCGGTTTCGCGCAGGTAGTCGACGGCTGCGGCCAGCGCGATGGCCTGCGAGATGCGTTGGGTGCCGGCTTCGAAGCGCTGCGGCGGCGCCAAGAACTCAGCTTTCTCCATGTCAACGGTCGTAATCATCGACCCACCGGTGAGAAATGGCGGCATGTCGGCGAGCAGTTCGGCCCGGCCGTAGAGCGCGCCGATACCCGTCGGGCCGAGCATCTTGTGGCCGGAGAAGACGGCAAAGTCCACATCGAGCGCCGCGACGTCGACCGGCAGGTGCGGCACGGTCTGGCACGCGTCCAGCACTGTGAGGGCATCGACTCTGCGAGCGAGGGCCACGAGTTCGGCGACCGGAGCAATGGTTCCGGTGACGTTCGAACCGTGCGTGAAGGCGAGCAGTCTCGTGTGCTGGCCGACAACATCCGCTGCCGCGTCGAGGTCGAGGGTGCCGTCATCGAGTACGGGAATGAAGCGCAGGGTGGCGCCGGTGCGCAGCGCGAGCTGCTGCCACGGAATGAGGTTGGCGTGGTGTTCCATCTCGGTGACCACGATCTCGTCGCCGGTGCCGAGGCTGAACCGGCGTGCGGCCGGGCCGCCGAGGCCGAGCGAGGCGTTGGAGAAGCTGTAGGCGAGAAGGTTGATGGCCTCGGTGGCGTTGGAGGTCCAGACGATCTCGTCGGTCTGGGCGCCGACGAACGCTGCGACTTTCTCGCGGGCGGCTTCGAACACCTCGGTCGCTTCGACGGCGAGCGTGTGTGCGCCGCGGTGCACGGCAGCGTTGCGCTGCTCGTAGTATTCCTGCTCGGCTTCCATCACGCTGATCGGGTTCTGCGAGGTCGCGCCCGAGTCGAGATAGGTGAGCGGATGCCCGTTCACCAGCTGGTGCAGCACAGGAAAGTCGTTGCGAATGCGTTCAACGTCGATGTTGGTCAGCGGGGCCGACTCAGTGCGCTGGGAACCGCGTGCGATGGTTCGAGATGGGGTAACGGCGGACGATGATGCAAAAGACGTCATACTCAAGGATATTCCCTCCCCCCGAACGCGAGCACCGAACGGGGAAGTCTGCGCGGGGAAGTCTGAGAGGGCGGTGGAAAACCCGGCGGCAGCGTGTGAGGCTTGAGGGGTGACCAAGACTGCCGAACACACCGAGCTCCGCGAGGAGGTGTCACTCGACCGACCGTGGGTGACGCTGGTCTGGGACGACCCGGTCAATCTCATGTCCTACGTCGCCTACGTTTTTCGCAGCTACTTCGGGGTCACCCCGAAGCAAGCCGAACGGCTGATGCTGCAGGTGCACAACAACGGCCGGGCCGTCGTGGCCACCGGTAATCGCGAATCGATGGAACGCCACGTCGAAGCCATGCACGGCTACGGTCTCTGGGCAACCCTCGCCAAGGCCGACGAGTGAGCGGCCTGCGACGGTTCACGCTGCACGAGTCCGGTGCCCTGCTCGGCCGGTTCGAACCGATCGAGGTTGACCTACTGCGCCTGGCCACCAGCCAGCTCGTGGACATGCTCGACGCCGGCGCCGCCGACCCGCAGCTCGCCGCGAGCGACGGCGTCTTCGGCCGCCTGCTGCCCGTCGCCTACCCTGACGACGCCGCCGCGGCGGCGGATTTTCGTCGCTTCACGGCGACCGACCTGCTCAAACGCAAGGCGCAGAACGCCCAGATCGTGCTGGGCTCTCTGGGAACGGACCCTGCCAGCGCAGCAGACGCAGCCAGCGAGGGGGATACGGCCGGCCTCGACACCGAGGATCGCCAGCCGGTCACCATCAGTCTCGACGCCGACGCCGTGCAAGCCTGGCTGCGCAGCCTCACCGACCTGCGGCTGACGCTCGCCGACCGGTTGCAGATCTCTCCCGACGGAGTCGTGCACCTCGTCGGTGACGACGCGCGTTTTCTGGGCGAACTCTACGACTGGCTCGGCATGCTGCAGGAGGAACTCGTCTACACGATCGACGTGTGACCGCGGCGACGAGCTGACCCATCGGCGTACTCGGCCAGCAGACCTCGGGCAGCAACACCGATCACGGCGCTGTAGGTGGGGTAGGCGAAGCGCACGTTGGCCAGCGTGGCCACGTCGATGCCGGCGGCCATCGCCGTAGTGACCGACTGAATGACCTCCACGGCGTTCTCACCGACCGCGTGGGCTCCGAGAATGAGCTCACGCCGGCGATCGGTGATGAGTTTGAAAAATCCTCGTTGGCGATCGTCGATCACCGCACGATCCAGCCGCGAGAACGGCACCACCTCCACCACGCAGAGCTCGTCGCGACGCCGGGCCTCAACCTCGGTCAGGCCAACGCCGGCGTAGTCGGGATCCGTGAAGCCACCCGCCGGAAGCAAGTGGTGCGGGGTTCGCCGGTTGGCATCCAGAACGGCGTTCTCGGCTGCGGCCTCTCCCTCGAACTGTGCCGCTTGCACCAGCATGTCCCGGCCGTTGGCATCACCGACGGCGAAGATGTGCGGCACCGAACTGCGAAAATACGCATCGACAGGAATAGAGGAACGACTCGTGACCACGCCGGCTGAGTCGAGACCGAGGTCGTCGACGTCCGCTGGCCAGCCGGTTGCCATGATCACGGCGTCGAAGCTGCCTGACACGTCCTGCCCGTCCTCGCGCCAGGTCAGGGTGATCGAGCCGTCGGTGGCACGGTCTAGTCCGGCGACACCCTGAATACCGAGGCGGAGGGCGACGCCCTGTTCGACGAAGGCCTCGGCGACGGCGTGCGAGACGGACTCATCGGATGTGGCGAGCACCCGGTCGGCCACGTCGAGCAGGGTCACGGCTGAACCGAAAGAATTGAACACGGTGACCAGTTGCGCGCCGGTGTTCCCGCCGCCGATAACAGCCAGCCGCCCGGGAACCCGAGGCAGGTCGAGCACGTGTTCGGGCACCACCGCCAGCTCAGCTCCCGGCACCGGCAGGCGGCGGGAATGACCGCCCACGCAGACCAGGATTGCGCCGGCCGAAATCGTGCGCCCCGTCTCGAGCATGAGTGTGAAGGCATCCACAAAGCGGGCGCGCCCCTCAAGGATGAGGTGAACGCCGGCATCGGCAAATCGGGTGGCCTCGTTTTTCATGGAACGCACCCGGTCCACGGTCTCCCGAACCCGGGCAACAGTGGCAGGCCAGTCGATGGGGCGCTCCGTCACCGAGATGCCATACGTGTCGGCCGTTCGAATCTCTCGCATGAGTCTCGCTGTTTTGGCCAGCACGCGGGTGGGCACGCATCCGGTGTTCACGCACGTGCCGCCAAGGCGATCAGCCTCGCAGACGGCGACGGATGCGCCGAGTTCGGCGGCGCGCAGGGCTGCAGCGGCTCCAGCCGGGCCGGCACCGATCACGACCACGTCGAAATGGTCGCGAACGAGACCGCTCGAATCGTGTGCCGAATTGGCGGCTGGCATCGCGTGCGCGACGATTGGGGCAGTGGTCATCTCGGTCTCCCACCGTCGACAGGTACCCAGATCCTGACAGCGTCGGCTGTGAATATGCCGGTGCCCGAGTGGCTGCAGATCTCCCCGTTGGCCTCAGGCCAGAGATGACGACACTCCGTTTCTACGCGAACTCTCGCCGTCACCGGTGCGAAAACTTCTCATCATCGTGCTGTCAGTTTGGTGGGCAGCGTGTGCGGTACCCTACTCTGTGGAACCACAACCACCGTGTGCTCAAGGTCGCACGCACGGCTCGACTTGGCCCGCGATGGAGACCCATGGACCTCAGCACTGTGACACACGTCACCGCCGCTCGACAGCGGAGCGACCTCGCCGCGCTCGGGCCGACCGTGGTACCGCTGGCCGGAGGATCCGAGCTGTTCGCGTACCCGCGGGCCCACCTCACCGGTCTTGTCGATCTGCACAGCTTTGGCTGGCCCGCCCTGACCGTAACCGGGGACGGCCTCTCAATTGCCGCGACCTGCACCATCGCTGAACTATCCCGGCTGCCGATGCGGGCGGGCTGGGCGGCGCATCCGCTGTTCTATCACTGCTGCACGGCCCTGTTTGGCTCGTTCAAGGTGTGGAACGTCGCGACCGTCGGTGGCAACCTCGCCACCTCGCTGCCGGCCGGTCCCATGATCACCCTCGCCGTCGCACTCGACGCCGAGCTGCTGGTCTGGCGCGGCGACGGCAGCGACGAGGTCGTACCGGCCCGCGAGTTCGTCACGGGAGACATGACCAACGTGCTCGCGCCGAATGATGTGCTGCGCTCCATCCACGTGCCGCTGGCCTCGCTGCAGGCGCGCACGGCGTATCGCAAGATTGCCCTGTCGCCGCTCGGGCGCTCGGGCGCGGTACTCGCCGGGCTGCTTTTGATCGATGGCACCTTCGTGCTCACGGTGACGGCGGCGACGCTGCACCCGGTGCAGTTGCGCTACCCGGCACTACCCGCCGCCGAGGTTCTCGCCCGCGATATCAGCGCGATCGACTGCTGGTTCACGGATGCCCATGGCGCGGCCGACTGGCGACGCGCAATGGGCCTGCTCCTGGGCGAAGAGATTCGCGCCGAACTCGCCGGCACCGCGACCGAGGCCGGAAGGCACTCGTGACGATCGAGCAGATGCGGGTGACCACGGAAACCATGAACTTCGACATCAACGGATGCCCGGTCGAGGCGACGCCGGCACCCGGCCAGTGCCTGCGCACCCTGCTGCGTGAGCACGAGCACTTCGACGTCAAAAAGGGCTGCGATACCGGCGATTGCGGCGCCTGCACGGTGCAGGTCGATGGCACGCCCGTGCACTCCTGCATCTATCCGGCGTTTCGCGCCGCCGGAAAGCAGATCACAACGGCGGCCGGCCTCGGTCAGCCGGGCAACCTCGCCCCGGTGCAGCAGCGCTTCGTCGACGCCGCAGGCTTTCAGTGCGGTTTCTGCACACCCGGAATGGTCGTCACCGCCGCAGCGATTACCTCAGCTGACAGTGCGTCGGATGCCGCCACCAATCTCGATGATTTACCGCGACTGCTCACGGGAAACCTGTGCCGCTGTACCGGCTACCGCTCGATCAGCGACGCGATTCACGGCCAGCACACTCCGCCGGAAGGCTCCTGCCACAGCGCGCCGGAGCTCGAACGCTCAACAGCATCGCGTCTCGGACCGGTGCGGGCGACCGGTCGGCCTGTGACCGGGCCCCCCGCCGGGCCGGTCGGCACCTCCCCCGGCGCCATCGCGGGCGAACGGGTCGTGAGCGGGATGGAACCCTACACCCTCGACGTGACCATCCCCGGGTTGCTGCACCTCGCCGTGCTGGGGAGTCCGCACGCGCACGCACGCATCCGCTCTCTCAATGCGGCACGAGCGGCCGCGTTGCCCGGCGTGCACCGCGTGCTCACCCACGCCGATTCCCCCACGACCCTGTTTTCGACGGCGCGGCACGAGAGCCGGTTCGACGACCCCGACGACACCCTGGTCTTCGACGAGACCCTGCGCTTTCGCGGGCAGCGCGTCGCGGCGGTCGTGGCCGACTCCGTGGCGATCGCCGAGGCGGCCTGCCGACTCATCCATGTCGAGTACGACCTGCTCGACGCCGTGTTCGACCCGCAGCTGTCGGGGCAGCCCGGCGCTCCACTCGTGCACGGCGATAAGGACCCGGTCGTCTCGCGCCTGGCCGACCCTGGGCGCAACCTCGTCGCCGAGCTGCACGGCGAATTCGGCTCCGTCGAGGCCGGCCTCGCGCAGGCGACCACCATCGTTTCCGGTCGCTGGCAGACCCAGCGTATCTCCCATACCCACATCGAAACCCACGCCACGATCGGCTGGCGTGACAAAGACCGGCTGGTGCTCCGCACGAGCTCGCAGGTTCCATTCTTGGTGCAGAAAGAGATCTGCCGTCTGTTCGACCTCGACCCGGCCGACGTGCGGGTCTTCACCAAACGCGTCGGCGGCGGTTTCGGCGGCAAGCAGGAGCTGCTCACCGAAGACCTCGTCACCCTCGCCGTGCTCGAAACCGGGCGCCCGGTGCAGTACGAATTCACCCGCACCGACGAGCTCACCATCGCCCCGGTACGTCACCCGATGACGATCGACGTCACCCTCGGCGCGCACGGCGACGGCCGCCTCACCGCGCTGAAACTCGGCGTGCTCGCCGACACCGGCGCCTACGGCAACCACGCTCCCGGCGTGATGTTCCATGGCACGAGTGAATCCGTCGCGCTTTACAACGTGCCCAACAAGAGAGTGGATGCCCAGAGCGTTTACACCAATAATCCTCCGTCGGGCGCTTTTCGCGGTTACGGCCTCGGCCAGATCATCTTCGCGATTGAGTGCGCGCTCGACGAGCTGGCCCGCGAACTCGGCGTGGATCCGTTTGAACTGCGCCGGCTGAACTCGGTGCAGCCCGGCGACCCGCTCGTCGTCACGCACGAGGAGGGCCCCGACCTCGTGTTCGGCAGCTACGGCCTCGACCAGTGCCTCGACCTCGCCGAGGCGGCGCTGAAACGGGGCAATCGGTCCGTCGTTCCGACCGGGGCCGAGTGGCGGGTCGGCACCGGCATGGCATCGTCGATGATCGCGACCACGCCGCCGCGCGGGCACCGCTCGGAGGCATCCGTTGCGCTCACGACGGGCGGCCGGTATCTGGTGCGGGTGGGCACGACCGAGTTCGGCAACGGCACCACGACCGTGCACGCGCAGATCGCCGCGACGGCGCTGCAGACGACCGTGGACCGCATCGATCTGGTGCACTCCGACACGGACGCGGCCGGTTACGATTCCGGCGCGTTCGGCTCGTCCGGTGTCGTTGTGGCGGGCAAGGCGGTACTCGCCGCGGCGACCGCGCTGGCCGAGACCCTCGTCGAAGCGGCGGTGTCGTGCAGCGGGTCGGCTGCCGACGCCGACGCGACCTGGCAGTTGGAGCGCGACGGGCTGCGCACGGCAGGAATGGTCGTATCGCTCGCCTCCCTGGCGCGCTGGGCCGCAGCCAATGACGTCGATCTGACCGCTACGCGCAAAGAAGACGGGGCGCTCCGCTCACTCGCCTTCAACGTGCACGCGTTTCGGGTCGCCGTGAACACCGCCACCGGTGAGGTGCGCATTTTGCAGTCCATTCAGGCTGCGGATGCCGGCTTCGTCATGAATCCCGAACAGTGCCGCGGACAGATCGAGGGCGGCGTCGCGCAGGCGCTCGGCACCGCCCTGTTCGAGGAGGTCGTGCTCGACGGCGCCGGGGCCGTGACGACGCGGGTGCTGCGTAACTACCACGTGCCCCAGCTCGTGGATCTGCCGGTCACCGAGGTCTATTTTGCACGGAGCCACGACGTGCTCGGGCCCTACGGCGCAAAGTCGATGAGTGAGTCGACCTACAACCCGGTCGCACCGGCGCTGGCCAATGCGGTGCGCGACGCGATCGGTATCCGTCCGACGGAGTTGCCGATGTCGCGCGACCGAATCTGGCGTCTGCTGCACGGTTGAGCGGGTGTGCGAACCCCCGGCGCAGGTCTGGTGGCCGTTCGGTACCCAGCTGCGCAGATTCTCGGCCAGACGGAGCCGCAATGCCGAGTGTGAGGCGAGGAGCCGGTAATCTGCGTTGATGTGAACAGGACCGTTTTTCACGAAGTCTTTCGCGGCCATATTTTTCACGTTGCCGGCGCTCCGACTGTCGCCGCGGCCCGCGAACACCTCGTGTCGGTGCCCGACGGCGCCCTCGTCACCGCCGCCGACGGCACGATTGTCTGGGTCGGCCCGTTCGCCGACCTCCCGGCGGCGTTCGCGGGGCTGCCGGTGACCCGAACCGGGTTCATCGTGCCGGGGTTTGTCGACACCCACCTGCATTTTCCCCAGACCTACACGACGGATGCCTACGGCGGCGGCCAGCTACTCGAATGGCTCGACGAGTGTGTCTTTCCGGCTGAGTCCAGGCTGGTGGACCCGGGGTTTGCACGGCAGATCGCGCGTGATTTCACCCGAAGACGGGCATCCGTCGGCACGACCAGCGCGATCGTGTTCGGGTCGGCGTTTGCGCCCGCGCAGGACGCCCTGTTCGAAGAAACGCAAGCGTCCGGCCTGCGGTTGGTGAGCGGACGCGGCATTCAGACCGTCGGCACCGACTCAGCCCGGGCACTGCTCACGAGCGAGCAGGCGGCGATCGAGCTCACGGCCGCCGAGATCGACCGCTGGCACGCCGTCGACACCGGCGACGCCCGGACCGCGCTGCTGCAGGTCGCTATCGTGCCGCGGTTCAGCCTCTCGGTGACGCCGACGACCCTGGCCGGGCTCGGCGAGCTCTACGACGCGGTGCGCGACCGCGGCGTGTACTTTCACAGCCACCTCAACGAGAATGACCGGCCGGGAACCGGCGAGATCGACGTGGTGCGTTCGGTATTCGGTACCAAGACCTACCTTGATACCTATGATGGATGCTTTCTGCCTGGCTCGGTTCAAGGTGGCTCGAGCCTGCTCGGCCCCCGCAGCATCCTCGCCCACGCCGTGCACTGCCAGGACAGCGAGCTGGCCCGCCTCGCCGACACCGGCACGTCGATCGCGCACTGCCCGACGTCGCAGGCGTTTCTCGGCTCGGGTACCATGCCGTGGCGGCGCACGACCGCGTTCGGCGTGAACGTCGCGATCGGAACGGATATCGGCGGCGGCGACGAATGGCTCGTCGCACGGGTGCTCAACGACTGCTACAAGGGGCACCTGTCGGAACCCGGCGACGCCGGCGTGGCACTCGATCCGGCCGCTCTGCTGTTCACCGGAACGCTCGCCGGAGCCCGCGCCCTCGATATGGAGGACCGATTCGGAAACTTTGACCTCGGCAAGGACGCGGATTTTCTGCTCATCGACCCCGACCGCTGGGAGCCGCTCGCACTCGTGTTGGAGAACGCCGTGCATGCCGACGACGCCGCGCTGGCCGCCGAACAGACCCTCTTCGCGCTGCTGCTCGCCCTGCGGGAGCCCGCGATCACCGGCGTCTACGTGCGCGGCCGTCGAGTCAGGGTGGAATAGGCTCAGCTGCCGCGTGAGGTGGAGTAGGCGAACGGGGCGAGCGGCAGCGGCACGTCGTGGTGCTCGGCACAGTCGGTGCCCGGCACAGTCGGTGGTCAGCACAGTCGGTGGTCAGCACAGTCGGTGGTCAGCACGGCCGGCGGGCAGCACGGCCGACGGGTGCCGAATTCTGGTCGGCAGTCACCAGGGAGCCTCGAGTTCCTCGAGATCTTCATACACGCTCCTGATGGCATAGCCGTCAAAGGCGGAGGCGCTGTCGATCGGGCATTCCAGCCAGACGGCCGCACCGTCGGCGTGCCTTCGGGCCGAGGAGTCGGCGATCCGCGCGAGCGGAATCCCCCGCCGCGCGAGCGGGTACAGCTCGAAAACCATACGATGGCAGGCATGCAGATGCCGCCGCCACCCAGCCGTACCGCCGGGCTCGTGCTCGCCGCCGGGGCCGGTTCGCGCTACGGCCGGCCGAAAGCGCTCGTGTACGACGCTGCCGGGCACTCCTGGCTGCAGCACGCCGTCGAGGTACTGACAGCCGGCGGGTGCTCCCCCGTGATCGTGGTGCTCGGCGCCCGCGGGGCCGAGGCCGCGGCCCTGCTCGAACCGACGGCATCCGTTCTCGTCGTGGAGGCTGCCGACTGGGCCGACGGGCTCTCGGCCTCCCTGCGTGCCGGACTGCGCTGCGCTGCCGCCCTTCCCGCGGTTACGGCCGTCGCGGTCATTCCGGTGGACGTGCCCGATCTGAACGCGGAAACGGTCGCGCGGGTCATCGGCACGAGAATAAGCGGCACGAGAATAAGCGGTGCGAACAACGACAGTGACGGCACACTGCGCCAGGCCCGGTTTGCCGGCCAACCGGGCCATCCCGTCGTGATCGGCCGCGCGCACTGGACGCCCCTGATCGCCACTGCGGCCGGTGACACCGGTGCCGGTCCGTACCTGCGCGCGCACGAGGTCGAGGCGATCGAATGCGGCGATCTGGGCACGGGTATCGACATCGACCGGCCCAACTGACTCCCACCGGCCCCACTGGCTGGGCAAACGAACTGGGCAAGCTGGCTGGACAAGCTGGCTGGGCACACTACCCCCGCGCCGGCACCCGGGTGAGCGCCTCATGGGCGCGCGACGCTCCTGACTGCAGGGTCAGCGACAGCGCGAGCGCGTCGAGGCGGGCGCGCGGGTCACCGGCCAGGCGCAGCATCCGCTCGCAAGCGCCCCGCAGGTCAAGAATGGTGGCAGTGTTGGGCGGCAATGAGGTGCCGAAGCCCGCCGCGTCGAGTGCGGCCGCGCCGGCGAACTGGTCGGTCGAGAACGGCAGCACGACGAGCGGCACGCCCGCGGTCATCGCCTCGGTGACCGAATTGTTGCCACCGTGGGTCACGGCGAGGGCGGCATCTCGCAGCAGGCGCACCTGGGGGAGGAATCCGCGCACCAGCCAGGAGTCCGGTATGGGCCCGAGCGCCGTGGGGTCGGTCGTCCCGACAGCGATGGCGACCCGCACCGGCAGGCCCCTCAGGGCCGCGGCGACGCGCGTGAGCACGTCACCGCGCACCGAGAGAAAGCTTCCGAAACTGACGTAGACCACGGGAAGTGAACTTCGCGCCAACCAGGCTTCGACCCCGGGATCGACGGCCTCGGAGCGCACGGCCGAGCCGAGAAACACGTGCGGCGGCAGCGCACTCGTGCGTGCCGGGGCGTGCAGTTCCTCCGGGTAGTTCAGCAGCAGCACGTCGCCGCACTCCTGGAAGGCGTCCCGGCTCGGCTCCAAGGCCGGGTCGAGCTCCCGCAGGGCGTCGTTCCACTGGTCGGTGAACGCATCGCGCACGGCCTTGCACTGCAGTTCGAGCAGGGCTAATTCGTTGGGTTCCGGCGAGAACACGGCCGGCCAGTCGGGCGGGTAGCCGTAGACCTCCGCGCCCACGGGCAGCGCCGACGGGTGTCCGAGCACAATATCGGCGTGCGCGACGCCCGCGCTGAGCAGTCCGAGCCGGGCGCTGAAGGCGAGGTGGTCGACGATCACGTGGTCTGGTCGTACCCGGGCGACAATCCGTTGCACCTCGTGGGCGATCGACACGGGGTTGTAGAGCAGGTCGCTGCTGCGCGCCTGGGCTTGAAAGCGCAGGGTCGGGACCATACCACGGCGGGTGGCGTCGAAGAAGCCGCGGAGGGCGTCGTCCTCACCCGCGGGCTGTTGGTCGACTCGGATGGTGCCCGGATTGGAGCCGCGACCCAGTTGCAGATTCTCCCGTTCGAAGCCGAAGGCGGCCACGATGTCGGCCGTTGCCGGTCCGCTCGCCACCACGACGCGTTCGCCGGCCTGCGCCCAGGCGGTGCCGAGAGTTGCCAGCGGGTAGAGGTGCGAGGCGTAGTCCGGGCTGATGATCAGCAGGGTCACGAGACGCTCAATTCCCAGGCGACCGGATCGATCGCTACGGCGACGTCGCGGTACACCTCGGCAAGGGTGGTCGCCATGGCCTCAATCGTGAACTTGTCCGCGACCATGCTGCGGGCCCGCGCCGCGTTGGCCCCTCCCCGCACTCCGGCCGCCAACGCGAGGGCGTCGGCGATGGAGCGAGTCAGCGCGGCACCGTCACCCGTATCGACGAGAAAACCGGTCACACCGTGCTCGACATAGGTGGCCGGTCCGCCGCCGTTCGGGGCGACGACGGTGAGCCCGGAGGCCATCGCCTCGAGCAGCGCGATGCCGAACTCCTCCTTCATGCTCGCGCACACATACACACCGAACGGTGCCGCGAGGCCCGGCCGGCCGTAGTGGGCAGCGGCCAGCCAGCGGGCAACGGTGTCGTTGGCACGATGACCGGCCAGCAACAGGCCCTGGGCCGCAGCGTCGCCCAGGTTACCGCCGGCGAGGGCCCCGGCAATACGCTGCAGCTCACGGCCCTCATCACCTGACGGATGCTTCAGGTCACCGCCCACAATGAGCAGATTACAACGAGCCCGCAGGGTCGTGTTGTTGTTCCACGCCTCGACCAGGGCCGCCATACCCTTGACGCGGTGCAGACGGCCAACGCTGATCAGAAGCGGCAGGCCGCGCCGCTCGGGCGGAAGCGTTCCGAGCAGGGCGTCGAGCTGGTCGAACGCCAGAGCGGCGGGTTCGGTCGCTGCCCGGGCGTGGGCGCCTGTGGGGACCAGCAGGCTCCCGCCGGTCAGGCCGAGCGATGCGAGCGCATCGGTGCGGGAGCGTTCGATCACCGCGAGGTCAATGCCCTCGGGAATGACGGAGTGCCGTTCCGGGTGCGCGTCGATGTCGATGCCGATCAGCCGTTCGATGTCCTGCTGCAGTTGCGGGCGCGGAAACAGAACGGTGTGGGCGGCATCGGCGGCGAGCCGCTGCACGAGACGGGCTCGAAACCAAAAGTGTTCGACCGCATCCACGGTGCCGAAGTTCGCCCGTGTGAGGGCGCCGCTCGATTCGAGCGAGTCGATGACGCCGTGCGGGTCGGGCGCCACGGTGAACACCACCGGAATGTCGAGGTCGCGGGCGACGGTCGCCGTGGCGAGGCTACCGACGTCGGCCATGCGCAGGTGAATTGCGTCAACCACGCCAGCCGAGCGCAGAATGCGTCGGATACCGCGCTGCGCGGCGACCCGACGCGGCCAGGCGTCGATCGACGGCACCGAACCGCCGACGAAAGGCACGGCTGCGAATGAGTGCCCCGGCAGGGTGGATCCGAGATCGGCGAGGGCATCGAGGGCGCACTCGTGGGTGCCACGCGAGATTGTGACGACACGGTTTATCCCGGCTTGTCCAGCCGGGCCGGCCACGAGGGCGTCGCCGAGGCGCACGAGCAGGGTGGCGATGCCGCCGTTGTCTCCGGCGCCCACCTGGGAGAGCTCGCCATCGATGTCGGCGTGCAAAAACAACTGGGCGATCGTGGTGCCCTGCTGAGGGCCCTGCTGCCACGGCGCGCGGGGGGCGGTCGTCGCCGTGAGGTCGAACAGGGCCAGTCGGGCGACCGCAGCGAGTTCACGGGTGTCGTCGCTGGAAACGTCACCGGCGGAGTCGCTCGGCCCGACGGCGTCAGCTTGGGAGAGAACGCTCAGGAGCGCGATCACGGCCGTGCTCGGGGCACGGTCGCCCAATGCCGCGATCGCGGCGACGCGAGCGTGCAGATTCTCGGCGCGGTCGGTGGCCACGCGGCGCAGCAGGCGCTCGGGAACGCGGCCGGGAATGAGGCCGATGGTCTCGACGAGACGGGCGCGGGCATCCGCTTCGCTGATGCCCAACAGGGAGCCTTCGAGGAACAGGCCCACCGGATCGGCAGCCGAGGAGCCCCACTGCTGCAGGGTGCGTTGGGCGAGCATGCCGGTGAAACCGCCCTCCCGCACGAGCGTGACCAGCCCCGCTATCGCGTCGTGGCGAGGCAGCCGGGTGCCGAGCGCCCACGCCGCATGCTCGCGCAGGAACGCCGAGTCGTGGTGCAGCAGGGCAACGAGGACCTCATCGGCGGAATCGTCGAAGACCTGGGCGAGCGCGTGCACCGCCGCGATGGCGGTGAGTTGGTCACTCGGGTCCGTCGCCGCTTGGGCCAGTAGCCGCACCGCCCGGACGCCCCCGTCGCGGGCGGCCGCGACCGTGAGGTCATCGGCCCGGTGAATGCCGCCCAGAATGGTGGCGGAAGCGCGCTGCGCGTCCAGGGCGGTGTGGGTGGCCACGGGCGTCTCCTCCCCGCGAAAGTCTCCGCGGATCGACCGCAGCGATTTGGGCTCGACGCGGGTGAATCTAGGTTGATATCGGCCGGTCTACGCCGAGAGAGTGTGCGAGGCACCGAACACGGGTGTGTCTGGATCGAACTTAGCTAGCTGAGCTAGCCACTTCCCCAGTCGTCATCATTGCACGAATAATAGAGGTCAGGCTGGGAGACCTCCGCTATTGCTGCCACCGGCCCGATAGACAAATAGAGTCACACCCCAGTGACTGGGGTGTGACTCTATATTTGTTTTGCAGCTGCCCTGTGGGCCTAACTGAACAGGGCCGTCACTTTCGTAAGCGTTTGATAGATGCCAAACAAGAGCGGAATCCCCACCAGCGCCCAACCAACACTGAGTTGTAAAGCCTTCATGCGCGCACCTCCCCCGCTGTTGATCCGACGAGCGGTTTCTCTGGTTCGTGGTAATCGGAGTGAACCGGTCGCACGAACAGGTTCGCCACGAAGCCGACGATGAGCAGCCCGACCATGGTGAGCAGGGCCGGCTGATAGGCAGCAGCGGTCAACTCACCCGGAGCGCCCTGGGCGTCCAGGAACGAGTTCACGATGAGCGGCCCCGCGATGCCGGCAGCCGACCAGGCGGTCAGGAGCCGACCGTGGATGGCGCCGACCTGGAAGGTTCCGAACAGGTCGCGCAGGTAGGCCGGTACCGTGGCGAAACCGCCGCCGTAGAACGAGATGATGATGAAGGCCAGAACGACGTAGAGTGCCGTCGTACTCGAGCCGACGAGCGCCAGCAGCAGGTACAACACCGTGCCGACGCCGAGGTACACCATGTAGATGTTTTTGCGCCCAGTCTTGTCCGAAGTGGCCGACCAGATGAAACGTCCGCCCATGTTCGCGAGCGACAATAGGCCGACAAAGCCGCCGGCCACAGCGGCCGAGACCAGTGAGTTACCGTCGTTCTGCCGAAAAAAGTCCTGAATCATCGGTGCTGCCTGCTCGAGAATGCCGATACCGGCCGTGACGTTGCAGAACAGCACAATCCAGAGGAGCCAGAACTGGCGGGTTCGGATGGCATTTCTGGCCGAGACGTGGTTGCTCGAGACGAGGGCCTGGGCCCGTACCCGGGACGGATCGTATCCGGCCGGCACCCACCCGGGGGCCGGAACCTTGATCGTGAAGGCGCCGAACATCATGTAGGCGAAATAGATCACGGCCAGGGTGAGAAAGAGTTTGCCGACGGAATCGCCGCTGGCGACCCAGTTCGCTGCGCCGGAGTTCGGGTCGTAGAGGCCGAGCAACGCCGTCGATACCGGGCTGGCGATGAGCGCGCCCCCGCCAAAGCCCATGATCGCCATGCCGGTTGCGAGGCCCGGGCGGTCCGGGAACCATTTGATGAGTGTGGAGACCGGGGAAATGTAGCCGATCCCCAGCCCGATCCCGCCGATGAAGCCGTACCCGACATAGACCAGCCAGAGCTGATTGCTGAAGATTCCAAGTGAACCGATGAGGAATCCCCCGGTCCAGAACAGGGCCGCGACGAACATGGCCTTGCGCGGCCCGCTGGTATCGACCCAGGTGCCCATGATGGCCGCAGACAGGCCGAGCATCACGATGGCAATCGAGAAGATCACCCCGATCTGAACCAGGCTGGCGTCGAAGTGCGCCACGAGCGCCGTCTTGTACACGCTCGTGGCATAGGCCTGGCCGATACAGAGGTGCACGGCGAGTGCGGCCGGCGGGATAAGCCAGCGATTGAATCCCGGTGGGGCGATGGTGCGGTCTCGATCGAGCCAACTCATAGGTATGTTTCCTTGCTGCCTGAACGGCGCCGTAGCCACATTGCTGCCGGTTCGAGATGACGAGACCGTGTCTTTCAAGACTATATGAACGTATCCACTGGGATTTTTCTTCTCTGGCTGGGCGGGGCAAATCCTCGTTTTTAATCATGACAGGATGTGAGTATGAAACGTGGAGCACCGGTCGAAGACATCAACGAAGACGATCTGGTCGTCAAAAAGCCCAAGACGCATGCCGCCGGACTGACCGCCGTCGTCGTCGCACTGGACCGGGGCATCGCTCAGGCCGGCCTCTCCCGCACGGTGCGTTCGCTGCTGCGACTGAACCAGCGCGACGGGACTGACTGCCCCGGCTGCGCGTGGCCCGAGTCGCAGGGTCACCGCAAGACTGCCGAGTTCTGTGAGAACGGCGCCAAGGCCGTCGCCGAGGAGAGCACCCTGCGCACGGTGACGCCGGAGTTCTGGGCTGAACATTCGATTGCAGAATTGGCCACCAAGACCGAGTACTGGCTTGGCAACCAGGGGCGCATTACGCATCCGGTCGTCATTCGCCCCGGGGACACTCACTACTCGCAGATCAGCTGGGACGACGCTTTCGAGCTGATCGGTGAGCAGATCCGCGCCACCGTCGCGGACCGCACCGTGTTCTACACCTCGGGCCGCACCGCCAACGAGTCCGCCTTTCTCTACCAGCTGTTCGCCCGTTCCATCGGCACCAACAACCTGCCGGACTGCTCCAATATGTGCCACGAGTCCTCCGGCTCCGCGCTGAACCCCACCATCGGTATTGGCAAGGGCACGGTCTCCCTGGAGGACATCCACCAGGCGGAGCTCATCCTGGTCGTCGGCCAGAACCCCGGCACGAACCATCCGCGGATGCTGTCGGCCCTGGCCGACTGTAAGTCCAACGGCGGCAAGATCGTCGCCGTCAATCCCCTGCCCGAGGCCGGACTGTTCAACTTCAAGGACCCGCAGACCCCCACCGGGCTGATTGGCCACGGGGTGAACCTGGCCGACGAGTACCTGCAGATCAAGGTCGGTGGCGACCTCGCCCTGTTCCAGGCGCTCGGCCACCTGCTGCTCGCCGAGGAGGCACGCGTTCCCGGTTCCGTCGTCGACCAGGAGTTCGTGGCTGCGAACACGCACGGCATCGATGCCTACCGTGCCGCCCGCAGCGAGATCGACTGGGATGAGACGAGGCGGGCCACCGGCCTCGACCGGGCCGGCATCGAGACGGTCGCGCAGATGCTGGTGAAGAGCAAGGCCACCATCATCTGCTGGGCGCTCGGACTGACCCAGCAGCCGCACTCGGTGAACACGCTCAAGGAGATCATCAACCTGCTGCTGCTCCAGGGCAACTTCGGCAAGCCCGGTGCCGGCGCGTGCCCGGTGCGCGGACATTCCAACGTGCAGGGCGACCGCACGATGGGCGTCTGGGAGAAGCCGAAGGAGGCCATGCTGGCCGCCCTCGACGCCGAGTTCTCCATCGTGTCGCCGCGTGAGCACGGCCTCGACTCCGTTGACACCGTGGATGCCTTCGTGCACGATCGCGTCGACGTGTTCGTGTCGATGGGCGGCAACTTCGCCCTCGCCTGCTCGGACACCACCCTGCTCGAGAGTGCAATGCAACGTGTCGGCCTCACGGTACACGTGTCGACCAAGCCCAACCGTTCGCACATCATGCACGGGCAGACCTCGCTGATCCTGCCCACGCTTGGCCGTACCGACACCGACGACAAGCATCCCGGCGGCCGCCAGGTGCTCTCGGTCGAGGACTCCATGTCGGTGGTGCGCACCACGCAGGGCCGCCTGGAACCCGTGAGCGAGCATCTGCTCGCGGAGCCCGTGATCATTGCCCGCATGGCCCGTGCCACGCTCGGCGCCGACCATGCAATTGACTGGAAGGCGATGGCCGAGGACTACGACGTCATCCGAGACCGCATCTCCCGCGTCATCCCCGGCTTCGACGATTTCAATGCCCGGCTCAAGACCAAGAACGGTTTCGTGCTGCCCAACCCGCCGCGTGATACCCGCACCTTTGCCACCGACATTGGCTTGGCCAGGTTCTCCGTCAGCCCGCTCGAGTACCTGGAGGCACCGGAGGGTCATCTGATTCTGCAGACGATGCGCAGCCACGACCAGTACAACACCACGTTCTACGGGCTCGATGACCGCTATCGCGGCATCTCCGGCGGCCGACGCGTGATCCTGATCAACGAAGAAGACGTCGTGGAACTCGGCTTCCAGGACCAAGACATGGTCGACGTCATCAGCACCTTCCAGGGTGTCGAGAAGCGGGCGAACACTTTCCGGCTCGTGATATACCCCACGCCCAAGGGCTGCGCGGCCGCATACTTCCCCGAGGCAAACGCGCTCATGCACCGCGAGCTCGTGGCGCGGGAGTCGAACACCCCCGGTTACAAGGCCATGACGGTGCGCTTTGTCGCCCACGTCGAGGAGGTCGCCCACGTCGAGGAGGCCGCCCTGGTGTAGCAGCTGGCGGCCGCCCGTCGGCTGCGTGGGAGACGCTCCACTTCCCCGGGGGTGCCCGCCCCCGAGACTGGACTCAGACGCTGACCAGGGTGTTGACTATACGCTCTGCGCCGGAGTAGATCACCATGGAGCGTCCGCGCAGGAAGCCGATCAGGGTCATGCCGACCTCGGACGCAAATTCGGCGGCGAGGGATGACGGGGCGGACACCGCGGCCAGCACCGGGATGCCGGCCATCATCGCCTTCTGCGCCAGTTCGAAGCTGCCCCGGCTGGAGACCATCAGAACGGTGCCGGATAACGGCAGAAGGTTCTCCTTCACGGCCCAACCAATGACCTTGTCGACCGCGTTGTGGCGGCCCACGTCTTCCCGGGCCACGAGCAGCTCACCGGTGGCGCCGTCGAACAGGGCAGCGGCGTGCAGGCCGCCGGTCTTCTCGAACACCGCCTGGTGCTCACGCAGCCGGTCGGGCAGACTGGCCAGCAGTTCGGCGTCGACCCGCAGTTCGTCGGCCGCGACGTTGAACCGGCTCTTGGTGCGCACCGCATCGATGCTCGCCTTGCCGCACAGCCCGCAGGAGCTCGTGGTGAGGAAGTTGCGTTCCAGGCTCGGGTCAGGCGCCGCGACGCCCTGCGCCAGGGTGACGTCGAGCACGTTGTAGGTGTTCGCGCCGTCGACAGTGGCTCCGGCACAGTAGCGCGCAGCGCTGAAATGTGCGCCCTCGGCGATGATGCCCTCCGAGACCAGAAAGCCGGCCGCGAGGTCGAAGTCGTGCCCCGGGGTGCGCATCGTCACGGCGAGGGACCGCCCGTTCACTCGAATCTCGAGGGGTTCCTCCACCGCGAGCATGTCCTCACGTGTGATCGGGCGTTCACCCACGGTCAGACGCACGACCTTACGTCGCGCTGCGATTCTGCTCATAGCACTCACCCACCAATGTAGGACATCTCGATTTTCTTCCGGCCGGATGCCCGCAGTTCGCGGGTCTTGGAGCTGCGCAGCTCCGAGTAGCGGTCCGTGCGCTCACGCCAGATGTGTGCCATCACGGTGGAGAGCTGCTCGTCGGTACACCCGCCGCGCATGAGCGCCCGCAGGTCGTGGCCATCGGTCGCGAACAGGCAGGTGAACAGTTTGCCGTCGGTGGACACCCGGGCCCGGGAACAGGAGTGGCAGAACGACTGGGTGACACTGGAGATCACGCCGATCTCGCCCTCGCCGTCCCGGTAGCGCCAGCGGCGGCTGGTCTCGCCGCTGTAATTGGGAGCGACCTCCTCGAGCGGAAGTTCCTCGTTGATGCGGCGTACCACCTCGGCCGAGGGGATCACGGCGCCCATCTCCCAGCCATTGCTGGAGCCTACGTCCATGAACTCGATGAACCTCAGAATGTGCGGGGTTCCCTTGAAATGACGCGCCATGGCTACGATGTCCTGATCGTTCTTACCCCGCTGCATGACCATGTTGATCTTCACCGGTCCCAGGCCCACCGCGTGGGCCACGTCGATGGCGTGCAGCACCTTCGAGACCGGGAACTTCACATCGTTCATCTCCTGGAAGGTGGCGTCGTCGAGCGAGTCGAGCGACACCGTGACCCGCTTCAGGCCGGCATCCTTGAGGGCCTGCGCCTTGAGCGCCAGTACGGAGCCGTTGGTGGTCAGGGCGATGTCGATTTCGCGCCCGTCCGGGGTGCGCAGCGCGGCGAGCATTGCGATGAGCTCCTCGAGGCCCTTGCGCAGCAGCGGCTCGCCGCCGGTAAGGCGAATCTTCTCCACGCCGTGGGCGACGCAGATGCGCGCCAAGCGGGTGATTTCCTCGAAGGTCATCATCTCGTCGCGTTCCATGAACGCAAAGTCCTTGCCGAAGATCTCCTTCGGCATGCAGTACACGCAGCGGAAATTGCACCGGTCTGTCACCGAGATGCGCAGATCCTGCAGGGGCCGGTTACGATGATCGGTCACCGAGCCAGTGGGTTGCTCTGTTTCGGTAGGAATGTCTGCCAGCGCGCGGAAGAACCGCTGGGCTGGTTCGATATTATTGCCGCCGGTCATCGTTCCAGCCTAAACCTCGCTTGCTTTCGCCGGTACCATACCGGCCCCGGCGCGAAAAAATTCAGCAGACGGATGCCCGGGGCCAGTTTTCACCGACCCCGGGCATCCGTCAACCGACCCCTACGCCTACGCCTTGACGTAGCCGTTCGGGTTGAGCACGTACTTCGTTGCCGCACCGGCGTCGAATTCGGCGTAGCCGCGTGGGGCGTCCTCGAGGCTGATGGCCTTGGCGTTGACGGCCTTGGCGATCTGTACCCTGTCGTGCAGGATAGCCATCATCAGCTGGCGATTGTACTTCATCACCGGGGTCTGCCCGGTCGTGAAGGACAGCGACTTCGCCCAGCCGAGGCCGAGCCGGATCGACAGCGAACCGACCTGCGCGGACTTTTCCTTGGCGCCCGGGTCGCCCGTGACGTACAGGCCGGGGATGCCCAGGGCACCACCGGCTGCGGTCACGGTCATCAGCGAGTTCAGCACGGTGGCCGGAGCCTCGTGATCGGCGTCCTTACCGTGGCCGCGCGCTTCAAACCCGACGGCGTCGACACCGGCGTCGACCTCGGGAACGCCCAGGATCTGCTCGATCTGCTCCCCCGGCTCGCCCTTGCTGAGGTCGATGGTCTCGCAGCCGAAGCTGCGGGCCTGCGCGAGACGCTCCGCGTTCATGTCGCCGACGATGACGACGGCGGCACCGAGCAGCTGCGCCGAGACAGCGGCCGCGAGGCCGACCGGGCCGGCTCCGGCCACATACACGGTCGATCCGACGCCGGCACCGGCCATGTAGGCCCCGTGGAAACCGGTCGGAAAGATGTCGGAGAGCATGGTGAGGTCCATGATCTTCTCCAGTGCCTGGTCCCGGTCGGGGAACTTCAGCAGGTTCCAGTCGGCGTAGGGAACGAGCACGTACTCAGCCTGTCCGCCGACCCAACCGCCCATATCGACGTAGCCGTAGGCGCTACCCGGACGGTCCGGGTTGACGTTGAGGCAAATGCCGGTCTTGCGTTCCTTACAGTTGCGACAGCGACCGCAACTGATGTTGAACGGCACCGACACGATGTCGCCGACCTTGATGAATTCGACGTCGGGGCCAGCTTCGACCACTTCGCCGGTGATTTCGTGACCCAGCACCAGGTTGCTCGGGGCGGTCGTGCGACCACGCACCATGTGCTGGTCCGAGCCGCAGATGTTGGTGGTCACGGTCTTGAGAATGACGCCGTGAGGCACCTTGCGGCCGACGTTGGCCGGGTTGACGCCCGGTCCGTCTTTCAGTTCAAAGCCCGGGTAATCGATATCGATGACCTCAACGACACCCGGGCTCTTGTAGGCAACTGCTCTGTTCCCCGTCATGAACTACCCTCCTCATTTTCTTCGCGGGCACGATCGAAACCGACCTGACCCGCAGTGGATGAACGCTGCGTAGTACGACTGCAGCCCTTTCACTCCACCACGGATCCCAGAAATTACAATCAGTCAATTCCCAGCCATCAATACGATTCAGCCCGTTACTGGATTTTCCAGACCTGCACGACGGATGGCCGCGGTCCGGCCCACGCGCCAGCCGGGGCGGCGACGCCCAGCGGAACATAGTCCGGGAACCGGCTCGCCTGGGCCGACCAGCTCCCGTTCTCCCCCGGGTGCTGCACGGCAACGTAGACCATCGATTGCTCGGAGCGGATGACCGGCCCGCAGGTCTCCGCCTGCCGCGGCACGGAGAGGAACTGCTGAACCCGCCCGCGCTCGGGGCCGGTGAGCGGAACCTTGAACAGTCCGTCGCAGAAGCCGATCGTGCTCGGTGCGCCGTCGGTGGAGATCCACAGGTTTCCCTCGGCGTCGAAGGCCAGGTTGTCGGGGCAGGAGATGGGCGACACCTTCTCGCTCGGAAAGCCGGCAAAATAGGTGGACGTATTCGTCTTGGGGTCACCACAGACCAGCAGCAGGTTCCAGTCGAACGTCACTGCGGTCGCATCGGAGCCGGTTTCGGTGATCTCCACGATGTGGCCGTCGCGGTTGGCCACCCGGGGGTTGGGCTCGGTGGCACCCTGCTTGCCGGGCAGGCCACGATCGGTGTTGTTGGTGCAGGCGACATAGATCTTGCCGGTCACCGAACTCGGCTGGACGTCTTCGCAGCGATCCATCTTGGTGGCGCCGACAGCATCCGCTACCAGTCGGGTGTTCACGAGCGCATCATCGGTGCTGAAGCCGGGCACTTGGCAGACACCGTCGATGACGAGCGCCACCCACTGGCCGGTGCCGTCGAAGAGACCGTCGGCGGGTAGCTGGCCGGTGCCGGTGATCTCGCCGGCCGGCGAGTTGCCGGTGAAGCGGGCCACGTAGAGCGAGCCCCGGGTGAGCAGGGTCTTGTTGTGGCTGCGAGCCTTCGAGCCCTTCTTCGTGTTGAAACGGTCATAGGAGACGAACTTGTAGAGGTAGTCGAAGCGCTCGTCGTCGCCCATGTAGGCGGCCACATGGCCGGTCTTGCCGACGATCACGTTGGCGCCCTCGTGTTTGAACCGGCCGAGGGCTGTGTGCTTGACCGGCGGCTCGTTCGGTGTCTCCGGGTCGATCTCCACGATCCAGCCGAACCGGTTCGGCTCGTTCTCATTACCGGCCACGGTGGCGTCGAACCGGTCGTCGACCTGCTCCCAGAGGCGGCCGGTCGGGCGGTTGGCGAGGCCGTAGCGGGCATCCGCTGCGCTGGTGCCTGTCGTGCGGAAGTACCCGTTGAAGTTCTCCTCACCGGAGAGCACCGTGCCCCAGGGAGTGGTGCCGCCGGCGCAGTTGCCGAGGGTACCGAGCACGGTCCGGCCGGTAGGGTCGGCCTTGGTCTTCAGCAGGGCGCTACCGGCGGCCGGTCCGGTGACGGTGAACGGGGTGCTCGCGGTGATGCGGCGGTTGAGCCGGTCGCCCACCCGGTAGGTCCAGGGTTGGCCGGCGCCGGTCCGTTCGAGGGCAACCACGGACATGCCGTGGGCCATCATGGCGACGCGACGCTGCTCATCCGCTTCGGCCGGTGTCGTGGCCGGCGCAAACATGATGCCCTCGTTGGTGTACTCGTGGTTGCTGACGAGGATGCCCTCGCGACCCTTGCGGCCCGAGCCCTCGAGAATGTCGAGGTAGTCGTTGTTGTAGCCGAACTGAAGGGCCTGCGACGCGGCCGTCTGGTGCTCGGGATCGAACGTGTCGGTTGCGGCGAATAGCGGGTCACCCCAGCGGATGATGGGATTCCACGAGTATCCGGTCGGCACCACCAACTCGTCGCCGGCGGCCGGAACCGGGGCGATCGGTGTGAAAGCGAGGCCGCCGGCCGGGCCATTCGGTGCGGCCAGCGCGGGAGCGCTCTGGCCGGACCCGAGAACGATTGCTGCAGCGCCAACGCCCACCCCCATGAGCAGGGAGCGGCGGCTCAGCGCCGCGCCGACGATGTCACGAAAGTAGTCGTTCGCACTCTCGTTGGGCACCGGGTGAAAGCAGGCATCCGCACATTTGAGGTGGCAGGTGACGGCGCTGCGCTTGCCGAGGGTGTGTCCCTCCATGGGCAGCAACGGCAGTAACGGCCGGCCCTGAGTGGGGGCGTGCTGGCGGGGGCCGGTGTATTCGTTGCGCAGCATGCGAGCGCTCCTCGTGGTCGATGTGTGCCCCGAACTGGGGATGGACCCACCCTCCCGCCGTTTTCTCTCCGGTTCAAGTCCACCCGGTGTCTCGTGGGTGAACCGAACATGAACGCTCGGTGCGGCCGGGCGAGCAACCTAGCGGGAGCGGAGAAAGAGGGCGACGGCGTGCGCGGTGGTCTCACGCACGCGTTCGGCGGCGTGTTTCTGCAGGTCGTCGAGGGTCGCCGGACCCCCGGCGATTGAGAAGGCGGCGGTGACACCGGATGCCGCGGTGTCGGCCGGCGACAAGGCCACACGCCCGGCGATAACGACGACCGGGCATCCTGCCGGGGCCAGACGTGCGACGGCCACGACCACCTTGCCGCCGAGGGATTGGGAGTCGAAGCTGCCTTCACCGGTGAGCACGAGAGCAGCGGAGGCCATTCTGTGGGCGAGGCCCACGGCATCCGCTACCAGGGTGGAGCCGGGAACCAGCTCGGCGTGCAGCAACGGCACAAGAGTGGCCGGCATACCGCCGGCCGCTCCGGCACCGGGTCGGTCGCGCATGTTCTCGCCGGTTTCACCGAGCACGATCGCGGCCAGGTGGGCCAGGCCGGCGTCGAGCTGGGCGACATCGGTCGGCTGCGCGCCCTTTTGCGGTCCGAACACGGCTGCGGCACCGGTGGGCCCGCAGAGCGGGTTGTTCACGTCGACCGCGACCCGCCAGCGTACCGCGCGGGCGCGCGGGTGCAGCCCCGTCAGGTCGATGGACGCGAGGTGGGCCAGGCCGGCCCCGCCGGGAGCAATCTTCACCCCGGCAGAGTCAAGAAAACGCACGCCGAGCCCGGCGAGCAGGCCGGTTCCGCCGTCGGTGCTGGCGGAGCCACCGACACAGAGCAAAATTTCGTCGACGTGCTGGTCAAGCAGCTCCCGGGCCAGTAGGCCGACCCCAAAGCTGTCGGCACGCTGGGGCTGGGGCGGAACATCGGCGACGAGGGGAAGTCCGTTGGATTCGGCCGCTTCGATGAGCCCGGTGCGACCGTCGGCAGAGCTGGCGTAGCGAGCCTGGCGGCTGCGCCCGAGCGCGTCGACGGTGAGCATGGTGCGGGGTTCGACGCCCCAGACGGCGGCGATGGCAGCAAGCGTTCCCTCCCCGCCGTCGGCCATTGGGCACAGCGTGAGGTGGGCGTCGGGCCGGCCGAGCGCGAGGCTGGCGTCGCGGGCTCCATGAGCCATGGCGGCGGTAGCTTCAGCGGCGCTGAGGCTTCCCTTGAACGAATCCGGCGCGATGACTATTGTCAGCGGCTTCAGCGCCGTTTGTGCGTTCATTGCGCCCGGCCGGGTGATCTGCGCGGTGCTGGCAGTGCTGTATCGGGCAGTGCTGTATCGGGCAGTGCTGTATCGGTGCGTGCACTCATTTGTCCATCGTAGGTCGCAGGCCTCCAGCCGGGTCTGGGGCATTCACCCATGGCGTATGTCGGTGGCTTGACATACACTTTTCATATAGAAGATGTATTCTATAAATTTCGACCTACAAAATATTATGTTCGAACTTTTTAGGTGAGTTCTTTCTTCTTCGTTCATCAGCATTTTCATCAGCATCATCAACAACCAACTCGTGTTCGCCGCACGACCCGCCCTTCTCGCCACCAGGGAGCCCGCCTTGCCCCACATCATTGACGCACCGGTTGACGTTGAGCTCTCTGCCGACGGCGACCCGCGCGCGTTCATCTGGAACCGGTTCGAACACACCGTGATCGGGCAACCGCAGGCCGTGTTCAAACGCACCCGCTGGTGGGAAGACGAGGGAACCCCCACCCGCATCGACACCGAGCTGTGGCGACTCGACGCCAGCCGCGGCGGCGAAGAACAGCACCGTTACGACCTGCGCCGCGGCGCGGACGGGTCCTGGGTGTTAGCACTGGACTGGGGATGACCAGTGCACCGGGGATGGACTTCGCGCACCTGCACGTCGCGAGCGCCTACTCGACCCACTATGGGGTGACGCTCCCCGAAGCCCTGGCCGAGCAGGCGGCCGCGCAGGGCGCGAGCTTTCTGGCCGTCACCGACCGTGACGGACTCTACGGCGCCGTCAAGCACGTGCGCGCCTGCGCCGCCGCGGGCATCCGCCCCGGGCTCGGCGCCGAACTTGCCGTGCATGACCAGGAGCATCGTCCGCTCGGCCGGGTGGTCGTGCTCGCCCACGGCAACACCACCGGTCGCGGCTACGCCGCGCTCTGCCGCGCGGTCAGTGCCGCCCACGACGGTGGCAGCGGTCTGCTGCGCGAGGCGAGGGCATCCGCTGCCGGCCACAGCACGAGCGCCGGGCCGAGCATTTCGCGCGCCCGGCTGGCCGACCTGGCTGGGCTCTCCTCGCTCACCGTGCTGCTCGGCCCTGACTCCGACGTCGGTCTCGCGATCGGCAGGCGTGACAATACGGATGCCGCGGCACGGCTCACCCACTGGCAACGCGCCCTGCCCGCCGACGCCGTCGTACTCGAAATCGTCTGTCACCTCGCCGAAAGCGGCACCGTCGGCAGTGTGACCCCGGCCACGCGCATGCTCGCCCTCGCCGAAAACGCCGGGCTGCCCGCAGTGCTCAGCAATGCCGTACGGTACGGCACCCCCGAAGAGGCCGTCACGGCCGACCTCGCCGACGCTGCACGCTATCTGCTGCCGCTCGCCGAAATCGAGACCCCCCAAACCAACGGCCAGGCCTGGCTCAAACCGGCCGGAGCGATGCGCCAGGTGGCCCGCATGGTCGTCGACGCCGGCCTGCACGACGCGGGTGCCCTCGAACGGCTGCTGCGTGACACCGAGCAACTCGCCGACCGCTGCGCTCTCGACCCGATCCTCGATATTGGGCTGGGCCGCCCCCGCATGCCGGAGGCACGCATCATTGGGGTCACCGGCGACCCGGTCACCGAACTGTGGCGGCGCGCTCGCAGCGGCATCGCCGATCTGTACTCCGCGAGCGGCTCGCGCGCGGTCGAAGCCGCCCACGCCCAGCTCGCCCACGAGATGAAAACGGTCGAACACCTCGGCTTTGCCAGCTACTTTCTCACGGTGTCCCGCGTGGCCGACATTATTCGCGGCATGGGAATTCGCATTCAGGCGCGCGGTTCGGGGGTCGGCTCGGTGCTCAACTATGCGCTGCGCACCTCCTCGGTCGAACCCATCGCGAACGGGCTGCTCTGGGAACGCTTTCTCTCCCCCGAACGCCAGACGCTGCCCGATATCGACATCGACGTGGAGTCGGCCAGGCGGCACGACATCTACCGCGAGGTCTTTCGTGCCTTCGGCAGCGACCGGGTCTCGCTCATGTCGATGACCAACGCCTACCGGGGCCGCGGTGCCGTGCGCGACGCCGGCCTCGCCCTCGGTCTGCCCGACGCCCAGATCAACGTGATCGCCAAGCAGATGTGGCGGTTCAACGCCCGCGACTTTCGTCGCGCCCTCGAGGAGAAGCCCGAACTCGAGGCCCTCGCTACCGAGGTGCGCGAGTCGCAGCAGCTCGATCTGCTGGTCGACCTCACCGCCAGGCTCGACCGGCTCCCCCGGCACATCTCGGTGCACCCCTGCGGCGTTATTCTCTCCGACGCGAGCCTGCTCGACCGCACGCCGGTGCAGGCGAGCGGCATGGGCCTGCCGATGTCGCAGTACGACAAGCACGACATGGACCCGATGGGACTCATCAAACTCGACATTCTCGGCGTGCGCATGCAGTCGGCGATGGCCCACGCCGTTGAAGAGCACCACCGGCTCACCGGCGAGAGCATCGACCTCGACCAGGTGCCACTCGATGACCCGAAAACGTTCGAGCTCATTCGCTCCACCCGCACCCTGGGCATCTTTCAGATCGAATCACCCGGCCAGATGGAGCTCGTCGGCAAGCTGCAACCGGAGGTCTTCAACGACCTCACGGTCGAGATCTCACTGTTTCGACCCGGCCCGATGAAAAACAACATGCCGCTCAAATATTTGCAGGCTCGGCACGGCGAGGTCGCCCCCGACTACATTCACCCCCGGTTCGAACCGATCCTGCGCGAAACCAACGGCGTCGTCATTTTTCACGAACAGGTCATGCGACTGTTCGACGAACTCACCGGCTGCGGCCTCGGAAAAGCGGATGTCTTTCGCCGGCACCTGGGTAAGCCAGAGCAACTCCCCCAGATCGAGGAGTACCTGCGCGAACGGGCGCTCGCCCGCGGCTTCAGCGTGAAGGTCATCGACCAGATCTGGACGGTGTTGGCGGGCTTTGGCAGCTTCGGCTTCGCCAAGGCGCACGGCGCCGCCTTCGCGCTGCCCACCTACCAGTCCGCCTGGCTGAAAACCCACCATCCGGCCGCCTTTCTGGCCGGACTGCTCACCCACGACCCGGGCATGTGGCCGAAAGACCTCATCGTCGCCGAAGCCCGGGTGCTCGGGGTGCCGGTACTCCCCCTCGACGTGCAGTCCAGCGCGCTGGATTATCGGGTGGAAGACCTCGCCGACGGGAGCCAGGGCATCCGTTTGGCGCTGCCCGAACTGGTTGGCAGCACGGAGACGGAGCGGGCGCGCATTGCCCGGCACCAGCCGTTTGGGTCGCTGCAGGACTTTCGTGACCGGGTGCACCCCCGAAGGCGCACCTTCGAGGCGCTCGCCCGAGTGGGCGCCCTCGACACGTTCATCGGCTACGACCGCACCCGGCGGCACGAACTGCTCGCGCACATTCAGTCGCTGCGCGGCACGGCCGTGGTGATTCGCGCCGACCAACTCGCGTTCGAGGTGGAGCTTCCGGTGCCGCGGTATTCCGGTGATCGCGCGGGCGCCATCACCTCACTCGAGCTACGCGGCCGCACCCAGACCGATCTGGAATTACTCGATCTGAACCTCGCCGTCGGGACCCACCAGATGACGCGCTTTCACGCCCTGTTCAAGGAGTTGGGGGTGACCCCGGCGAGCGAGCTCGGCAACCTGCCCGGTGGAACCGAGGTGCTGCTCGCCGGGGTGCGACGGGCCACGAACACGCCGCCGATGCGCGGCGGCCGGCGGGTGGTGTTCATCAGCCTCGACGACGGCACCGGCCCGGTCGCGAACGTCGTGTTCTTTCACGACGCGCAGGAGCGCGTGGGCGGGCAGGTGTTTCAGACCAACTACATGCTCGTGCGCGGTCGCACCCGGCGCTCGGGTGCCCGGGGCGTTTCGGTGACCGGGGAGAACCTGTGGAACCTGTTCGATGTGGCCCGCCAGGTGAAGGAGCGGCACGCCGTTGAACGCGCCGCCGCGGAGGAAGCAGAAAGCGCGGCCGCCTACGCGGCCGAACTCGCCGCGCATTCGTCGGTGCAGCGATCATCATCGCGCGCCGGTGGCGCCCTGCACCACCTCAATGCGGCGCAGAGCGCGTGAGCCGGCACTACTGGCCCGGCGGTGCCGGCTCCGCGTCGGGCGGCGCGGGAGCGTCCGGTGGAGTCACCGGCGGTGCGTCCGGTGGAGTCACCGGCGGTGCGTCCGGTGGAATCACCGGCGGTGCGTCCGGTGGAGTCACCGGCGGTGCGACCGGCGGTGCGACCGGCGGGGTCACCCGCGGGGCGACGACCACCGGCGGCGGAATGTACTTGGGGGCAAGTTCATCGAAGGCGTCACCGCCGTACTTGGCATTGACGACCGACATCACAACCGGCCACATGCGGTGACGTGCCGTCGCAATCTGGTCCCTCCCAAAGAACTGCCGCCGCTGGCTGAGCACTCCGGTCAGGCTCACCACAGCGACCACCGTGGCCACCTTGGTGCTCGCGCCACTCATCCAGGTGTCTTTGGCACCATCCGTGGTTCCGGTTTTGCCGATCATCGGCACCGACGGCACCGTATTCACGTTGGACTGCCGACCGGTTCCGCTCGTCATCACCCGGCGCATGGCGTAAGCCATACCGGCAGCCACCGTCGAATCGACCGACTGCGTGCAGACTGACGGCGGCACCGGAATCTCCACCCCGCTCGGGCCGACGATGCGGTCGATGGCGATCGGCGAGCAGGTTACCCCCTTGTTCGCGATGCCAGCGAAGGCGACCGCCATGGTGAGCGGCGCGATCTCATTGGTTCCGATCACGGATGCCGCGGTCTGCGAGAGCGGGTTACCGTTGGCCCGGTGCACGCCGAACGCTTCCGCCGTTCTGCGAATACCGCAGAGGTCGAGCCGCTTGGCCATTCCGATGAAGCCGGTGTTGATCGAGCCGACGGTGGATTGCAGCGCGGTGTAGTTGGCACCGGACTCGTTGGCATCGTTGCGCGGGTTCCAGCTCTGCTTGTCGTAGTTCTGGGGGCCGAGGCAGCTGTCCTGAAAGGCGCCCCAGTTGGCTTTGCGCCGGGAGTCAACGCGGTCATTGAGCGAGTGGCCTTCCTTGAGCCACTCGGCCAGGGTGAAGACCTTGTAGGTCGATCCGGGTTGAAACCCACTCGACCCACCCTCGGCATAGTCGGTGGCGTAGTTGATTCCGGTGTAGTTGGCCCCGGTTGCCTGCACCGTCGGGTCTTGGCTGTAGTCCTTGTTCTGCGTCATGGCGAGCACCCGACCGGTGCCGACCTGCACGCTCGTGATGACCGCGCCCACGTCGCCGCCGGCGTAGACCTTGGGAACCTGCTGGTTGATGGTGGTCACGGCTGCGTTCTGCACGTCGAGGTCGAGGGTCGTGTACACGTCGTAGCCGCCGCGACGAAAGTTGAGCATGCGGGTGGCGGCGTCGGCGCCGAAGGTGGCATCGGTCTGCAGAATCTTGGTCACATAGTCGCAGAAGAACGCGTTGGCCATCGCGGTCTGGCAGCCGGTGCTCGGTTCGGTGATGACGGGTTCGACCGGTGCCGCCACCGCGGCGTCGTAGTCGGCCTGCGTGATCTTTTTGTAGCGCAGCATTTCGCGCAGAATGTAGTCGCGGCGTTGCTTGTTGGCGGCATAGCCGTTGGCGGCCCCGTTGGTCTCGCTCGCGGGCCTGTCGAGCTGAAACTTGACCGGGTTGTTCACGATCGCGACGAGGCTCGCCGCCTGCGGCAGGGTGAGATTGGCGGCGGTGGTGTTGAAGTAATAGTTGGCGGCGGCTTCGATACCGTAGACGGTGCCGCCGAAGCCCGTGATATTGAAGTATTGCTGCAAAATGTCGCGCTTGCCGTACTTCTTCTCGACCCCGATGGCGAGCCGCATTTCCTTGAGTTTGCGGTCGGGCGTGGTTTCGGTCGCCGCGTTGTAGCAGGCGTCGTGCGCGCTCGTGTCGGTGAGCAGCTCGCACTTCTGCACGAGCACGTTCTTCACGTATTGCTGTGTGATGGATGACCCACCCTGGGTGTTTCCGCCGGCCACGGTCGTCGCCGTGGCCCGCAGAGTGCCCTGCAAATCGATCCCGCCGTGCTCGTAGAACCGCGGATCTTCTCCCGACACCGCCGCATCCTTCGCGAACGGGCTGATCGCATCCCAGCCCACCTCGATGCGGTTTTGATCGTAGAACGAGGCGAGCAATTCGAAGGTTCCGTCACTGCGAGTGGCGAAGATATCGCTCTTCTGCGACAGAGGCTCGATATTGACGTAGCCCGGCAGATTCTCGAACACCGAGATCGTGTTGGTGGTGGCTATGCCCGAGAGCGCCACAACCGGGGTCACCGACACGGTCACGAGAACGCCGGCCACCGCGCTCATGGTGACAAAACCGAGCAGCCCGCCGAGAGCGCCGTGAAAGGTGCGCCGCACTGATTGGGCCGCGCCGGTTGGAACCTCGGTTACCTGCACCACGTTTACCCCCAACTGAGTCCATCAGTGCCAGCGCCCACGCCTGCACATCGGTTCGTAATGAGTGTCATGTTAGTCATGTGCGGGCGCTCATGTAATCGGCTGACCGTAACGAAAATGTATCGGCTTGATACCGGTTTCTAAGTACTATCCGCTAAGGGCTGGAGGTTATGAATGTGAATGTTCGGCATTGAAGAGGAATTCATCTTTCTCAAGCCGGCGACGCCATCGACGAGGTCGGAAACCGCCACCACATCGTTGCGCTGCGGGCCCGGGCCGGTCAACTCGACACGACTGACGGAGCACGACTCATAGGCGTCAGATCTTCAGGGATGGGTGCAGCTTGGCGATCGACCAGATTTTCATGGAGCGACTGGCGAAAACCGAGACCGTGAACGCGCCGATTCCGAAGGCAAGCAGGGCAAGAACGTCAACCACGATGGCGCTCGTCCACCCCTCAGCGACGAGCCGCCGTACGCCATCGACCGCGTAGGTCATCGGCAGGGCCGGGCTGATCCACTGGAAGAAGCCCGGCGACGTCTGAACCGGGTAGGTGCCTCCGGCCGAGGCCAGCTGCACAATGAG
Source organism: Cryobacterium sp. (assembly GCF_026786305.1). Lineage (GTDB taxonomy): Bacteria > Actinomycetota > Actinomycetes > Actinomycetales > Microbacteriaceae > Cryobacterium. Next base: position 4,400 of record NZ_JAJAYI010000015.1, on the reverse strand, counting down.
CAGCAGCAGGGCCACCAGGCGACCGCGACCGCCGAGCAGGGCGATCAGGCTGTGGTGAATGGCGGTGAAGACGAGCGCGACGATGACCGTGAAGGCCGCGAGGGCCGCAAAGTTGGCCGCTTCGAGCCCCACCAGAAAGTGCAGCACCGCGAGCAGCAGCCCGGCCTGCAACAGGCCGAACAGCAGTCCGGGGGCGAGGCCGGTCAGGGCCACGCGCACCGGCCGGGCAGTGGATGCGACAGCCTGCGGTGACAGCGGGCGGAACAGAAAGTACATGCCGATTCCACCGACCCAGAGGGCGAGCGGAATGAAGTAGGCCGCGATGCCCTCCCCGTAGAACCCGACGGCGTGCTCCCGTACGTGCTCGGCCGCAACGGGTTCGGCGGTGACCGCGGCGAGGTCGCTCGCCTGGGCAGCGGTGTAGCGCGGCACCTTTGTGACGCCCGACTGCAGGGAAGTGCTCAGCGTCTCGGCACCGGTGGCAAGTTGGCCGAGACCATCGGCGAGGGTGCGCGCGCCGGTGCTGGCCGTCGTGGCGCCGAACGCCAGGGTTGTGGCACCGGCGGCCGCGCTGTCGGCCCCGGTTGCGAGCGAGGCGGCGCCGGACGCGAGCGTCGCAGCACCCGCCGAGACGGATTGAGCTCCGGACGAGACGCTCGACGCCCCCGTGGCGAGGGTGGCCGCACCGTCGGCGAGCGCGCCGATGCCGGTGACGAGCGGCGTCGCGCTCTGGTTGAGGGTGTTCGCTCCGGCCGCGACTCTCGCGGCGCCATCCGCGAGGGCCGCGATCGATTCGCCGCCGGTGGCGAGGGCCATGTTCAGCTGCGTCACAGTCCAGTCGGGGTGCGCCACCATGAGGGCGGCGATCGTCGTGAGGGTACTGGAGACGGTGCGGGTTCCCTCGGCGAGCTGGGCGGTCGCCGTCGGCAGGGTGGTCACGCTCGCGTCGACGGTGGCCGCACCGCTCGCGAGACTCGCGGAACCGGCCTGGACCCGGGCGGCACCGCTCGCGACACTCGACGAACCGGTGGCGAGCGTGCTCGCGCCGGTGGCGAGAGTGTGGCTGCCGGCATCCACTTGGGAAACCCCGCTCGCAAGAGTGGCGGCGCCGGTGGAGAGGGTGCCGAGCCCGATGACGAGTTCTGCCGACCCGTCGCTCGCGCTGCTGGCGCCGTCGCTCAGCGTTACCGCGCCGTCGGCGGCCTGCTTGAGATTGTCGTGCAGGCTCGTGAAGCCCAGGTACACGTTGTCGAGGTAGGTCTCGGAGATGGAGGTCGTGAGCTCGGCGCGAATCGCGGCGGTAACCGATTTCGTGACCTGGCCGACGATGAAATTCGAGGCGTCGTCGGTGTAGACGTGCAGTCGAGCCTGTTTTGGGGCGAAAACGGATGCTGCGATGGCGCTCGCGGAGGCGGCGTCCGGGTTCGTGGCCGTCGAGGCCAGGGCGCTCGAGAAGTCGGCGGGAACGACGAGCACGGCGAAGTTCTCGTTGTCGACGAGCGAGCTGCGGGAATCCGTTTCGTCCGTGGCGCTGCTCCAGGTGAATCCGGCGCTGTCGCTGCCCACGAGAGAGTCGACGAGTGCGGCGCCGGCGTCGATGGTCTGCGCGGTGCCGTCCGTGCCGGTCACGACCTGGGCCACGTCGTTGTTGACGATGACGGCGTGGAGTTTGCCGATATTGCCGCTCGTGTTCCAGTTGGCCGAGAGGTAGACGCCGCCGTAGATGGCGGGGACGGCGGCAATCATGATGAGCGCCAGAATGGCCAATCGGGACGACCGAAACCGGGACAACTCGATGCTGGGCAGCGAGAACAAACGGGGTCGAGCAAATTTCTGGACCACGGTCTAGGCCTTCCGGGTGAGAGCGGTGAGGGTTCGTTCGGCAGAATCCAGGTCGAGCAGGCAGACCGGGCGGGCCGGCGCCGGCTGCACGTCGTCGATCCGTTCGAGAATCTCGAACAGCTCCTTCGGATCCTGCCCGCTCGCCGCGATCGTGAGATCGTGCCAGCCGGCTATACGCAGGGTGAGCAGAGCGGCCCAGGCGCGAGTGCGGTCATCCGTGTCGCGCAGGGTGTCTACGTCGTCGACGATCAGCAGGCGAGGCCGACCAATCAGGGCCACGACCACCCCGAGCACCGCCCGATCGAGCGGTTGCAGGCAGACGATGCGATCGGTGCCGATCAATCGCGGCAGTCCGGCGGCGCGCTTACCCAGCAGGTCACCGGCACGAGCGTCGACCTCGCGAAGCAGCGCATTCACCCGCACGAGGCAAAGTGCCACCGCTTTGTGGGTGACCAGCGGTTTCCACCACGGCTGGCGCAGCACGAGGGCGGCCGCGATCTGGCGCTCGACGGTGAGGTCGTCGTCCAGACGGTTCACGATCGGTGTTTCGGCGAGAGCCGACACGTGCCGCACCTGCCCGCCCCCACTGCGAAGCGAATGCCCGAACACGGTCGCCGTTCCGGAGAAGCCACGCAGGCGCCCGGCCAGCGCGAGGAGGAGCGCCGTCTTGCCCGAGGCGAACCGACCCGATACGACGAAGAGCGCACCAACCGGAATATCGAGGGACAGGGCACCAATCACGGTTTGGCGACCCTTGCGGATACTGAAGTTGCGTGTCTGGATGGCGGGGTCGCTGGAGTCTTGCGTCGAGTTGACAGTGGGGACCAAGGCGGAGTCGAGGGTCATGCAGATTTCCATCCAACGCTGGGTTGTGCGGGGCACGATGCCGCCGTAGTATTTTCAGTACCGAGAGTATCCAATACCCAAAGTATTCACTTGTCAACTGCAATCGGAGGCACTCATGGTTGAGAAGCCCAACACCACGCTGCCCACCCCCCGTAAGCGTCCCCTGCGCACCGACGTGCGAGCTGACATTCTCCGGGCGGCGACCGACCAGTTCTTCGAATCGGGCTACCTCGGTACCAAACTCGACGACGTGGCAACCCGGGCCGGGTACACCAAGGGCGCGGTGTACTCCAACTTCGGGTCGAAGCAAGACCTATTCGGGTCCATTCTGAATGAGCGACTGGCAACCCTGCTCAGCGGGCGGCTCGCGACCATTCTCGGCGACGAAGTGCGACTCGACGACGCCGCACTCGCCCGCATCGCCCGCCGCCTGGCCGAGACCCTGATCGACGACGGCCCCTGGCATCTGCTGCTCATGGAGTTGGCCGTGCACGCCGCCCGCAACCCCCAGGCCGCTGATCTCTATCGGGAGAGCCGGCAGAGCGTGCGGCTCGCTCTCGGTGCGGTGTTCCTGGAACGCGCCGACCAATTCGGCATCGACCCGGTCGCCCATCGCGTGGACGTACTCGCCCCCCTCATCATGTCGGCGACCAACATCATGGCACTCGAGGGCCTCCTCGACCCGGACTACTTCACGAGCACGGTACAGGCCCATATGATCGAGGCAATCCTCGTTGGCACGCTGCGATAGGGCGGGTTCCTACCGTGATTTGAGCCTCGACGCCAGCCTGTGGAAAACTTAAACAGGATTGGAGCAATCCGGTCTACTGTGACCCCATGCGAAACCTGTCGCGTCGCCGCCCCGTGCACACCGTTGTGCTCAGCGCTCTCGGACTGTCCATCGCGATCGGCACCCTCAGCGGATGCATGGCCACCCCCGCCCCGAGCACCACGTCGGCGCCAGTCGCGAGGGCGAGCATCGCGCCCACCCAGGCTCCCCCGGTCTTCGCGTCGAACGACGAGGCCCTGGCTGCCGCCACGGCGGCATTCGGGGCATACCAGTCTATGTCGAACAAAATCGCCCATGAAGGGGGCGTCGACCCGCAGCGAATTTCAGATTTTGCAGTAGGGAAAGTTCGAGAATCGGAACTCGGAGTCTACGAAACGTTGTCGACAGGTGGGCTCCACCTCGTGGGCGACCTCGCATTCGACTCACTTACTATCCAAAGCGCAGACTTGGAATCGGGTGCCGTTGTCGCCTACGTCTGTCTGGATGTCTCCGACACAGATGTGGTTGACGGAACCGGTCGGACAGTCGTGCCGCCCGGCCGCCCTGATCGCTACCCACTTCAAGTGTCCTTGATCCGCGGTTCCACCTCCGACCGACTCCTCGTAGAGAAATCAGACTCATGGTCCGGTTCGAACTTCTGCTGATCGTGGCGCTCTTAGCGGCCCTACCTTTTCCAACGCAAAGCGCCACTGCTGGCATCGAAGCAGAATCGTGTGTCGGATTGGAAGGTGCACTTTTCGTTTGCCCACCACGGGCTGATGTTATTGGCCCGGGCGTCGACCTATCGGCCGGTTATAACAGGAGCTCTGGTGGCGGATCGGGCGAGTCCGGTAGGGCTGGCGGCCGGGCTGGAACGGGCGCGTCATTGGCAGAGATCTGCGCCCACCCCAATGGCAGTCTGACCTCGGAGCAGGAGTGGACG
>NZ_JAJAYI010000014.1 GCF_026786305.1 Cryobacterium sp. | reverse complement strand
CCGGCAAGGTGGAGTTGCATAGATACTTGATCTCCAACCGGTGATCATCCAAGGGGTGACCGCTCAGGTAGAAGCCTATCACTTCCTTCTCGTGGTGCAACTGTTCCAACGCGCTCCAGCCTTCGATCTGCGGTAGTGGAGGTTCGGGGATCCCGGCTCCTTCGCTGCTCATGTCGAACATGCTCACTTGGCTGGAATCCTCTCCATCCTGATGCTGTTGGCCATACCGAACGAGTGTTTCGATCCACGCGGGTTTCCCTTCGCCGGCGCCCCCGCGTGCGGTGGGCCCCCCCTGGTGGGTGCGCACACCCGTTGGATCGACTATGGGCTCTCCGCCGACCGCGCGCTTGGCTCCGCGGCCGCTCTCGGCCCGCTCGCGGCGCTGGCTTATCTGTTCGACCGCTGGCAGACGCCGCGGTTGCCCGAGCACCCGCCACTGACCGGCGGGCTGGTCGGTTTCATCGGCTGGGAGGCCATTCGCCAGATTGAACGCCTGCCGCATCAGCCGCCCGCCGACTACGACGTGCCCGGCCAGTCCTTCAGCTTCGTGGCCGACCTGATGGTGCTCGATCATAAATACGGCACCGTGCAACTGATCGCCAACGTGCTCAACGACGGCACCGATACGCCCGAGGAGCTGTGGGCTGACGCGACGGCGCGTTTGGATTCCCTGCAAACCCGCCTCGCCGCGCCCGGGGAGGCCTGGCTGGCCGAGGTTGACCTGCAGGCGCCGAGCGCGCCGAGCAATCGCACCACCCGCGACGATTTTCTCGCCGCCGTCAACATCGGCAAGCAACACATTGTCGAAGGCGACGTTTTTCAGGTCGTCATCTCGCAGCGCTTCGACCAGGTCTGCACAGCGCACCCGATCGACGTCTACCGGGTGTTACGCAGCCTGAACCCGAGCCCGTACATGTACTTACTCAGCCTTGAAACGCCGGGCGGCGACCCATATTGGATCGTCGGATCCTCACCGGAAGCTCTCGTCAAGGTACAGGACAAGCGAGTCTTCACCCACCCGATCGCCGGCTCCAAACCCCGCGGCAACACACCGGATGCTGACGCCGACTACGCGATCGAGCTCGCCGACGACCCAAAGGAACGTGCCGAGCACCTCATGCTCGTCGACCTCGCCCGCAACGACCTGCTCAAGGTCTGCACGGCAGGCTCGGTCGAAGTCACCGAATTCATGCGCATCGAACGATTCAGCCACATCATGCACCTGGTCTCCTCGGTCGAGGGCAACCTCGTCGCCGGCAAGACCGCTATCGACGTTTTTCGCGCCACGTTCCCGGCCGGCACCCTGTCGGGCGCTCCGAAACCGCGGGCGCTCGAGATCATCGATGCCCTCGAACCGGCCCAACGCGGCGTATATGGGGGAGTGGTCGGCTATTTCGGCTTCGCCGGCGACGCCGACCTTGCCATCGCCATCCGCACCGCCACCATCAAGGATGGCGTCGCCCGGGTGCAGGCCGGTGGCGGCGTTGTCACCGATTCCGACCCGGCCTCCGAGTATCAGGAGTCGCAGAACAAGGCGGCAGCACCGCTGCGTGCTGTGGCCGTCGCCAACGCGATGCGGCGGGTGTTCTAGTGGCCACGGAATCAGCCAAGCGGATGTCCCCCCGCCGGCTCAAACTCGTACTCATCCTCACCATCCTGGGCGCGAGCGCACTGGCCTTGCTGGCCTGGACCCAGGTCTGGGTGCACGCCGAAGTCGGGCTCCCCAACGCCGGCACCCAGGTTCTGGAGATCGACGGAGCCATCGCCGCGCCGGCGTTGACGGCGCTTGCCCTCTCCGGATTCGCCCTCGCCGGGGCCCTCACCATCGCGGGCCGGGTCATTCGTTTCGTGCTCGGCACGCTCGAAGTGCTTCTCGGGCTATCGGTGTTTCTCGCCGCATTCCTCGCGGTCGATGACCCGTCCCAGGCCAGCGCCGCCGGGGTTACCGCAGCGACGGGAATCGCCGGACACGAATCCATCCAGCTGAGCGTGCTTGGCACAGTCGTCACACCCTGGCCGTTCGTCGCCATGGGCGCGGCCGCCATCATGGCGGCCACGGGTGTGGCCGTCATCCTGACGAGCGCTCGGTGGCCCGGTCCGACTCGCAAGTATCAGGCCGCACGGTATGAGCCGGTGGTGTCGCCGCACGATGCATCGCCGGCCGCGGTCCCGACCGGCGATGCTCTGCTGCCCGCGCCGGAGCACGTATCGAGCGACTCCGTCGGCGACTGGGACGACCTCAGTCGCGGCGAAGACCCGACCGCGCGCTGAACGGCGAGCCGTCGCTTTGCTACACTTGTCATACTTGTCAACGTATACATCGGCAACGTGATCACTAGGAGAACCATGAGCATCGATTTGTCAGATCCCGGACACGGCCACTCCGCGGCGGCGTGGACCGCTGTCATCATCATGCTGGCAGCCTTTGCCATCGGCACCACGGCCTTCTTCTTCGAGCTGGTCTGGCTCGTCTGGGTCTCCCTCGGGCTGCTCATTGCTGGTGTCCTTGTTGGCTACGTGCTGAGCAAGGTCGGCTACGGCGTTAGTGCCTCGCCCGCCATGTCGCACGGCCACTAAGCGGCTGCGCTGACACCTGGTGCTCCAAGAACTTCTCGCTGGCGCGATATCCGACGCCGAAGAACGCCTCCTCACTCGCCCGCTGGCCCGCGTGGAGGCTGCGGCGCGCGCCCACGCGCCCGCCCTCGATGCGCTGGCCGCGCTGGCCCCCGCCGACCGGGTAAAAATTCTCGCGGAAATCAAACGGGCGAGCCCGAGCCGCGGTTCCTTGGCGGCCATCACCGACCCGGCAGCTCTGGCTGTGTCGTACCAGACCGGCGGAGCGAGCGCCATCAGCGTGCTTACCGAGGGTCGGCGTTTTCACGGCTCGCTGACCGACCTCGAGCAGGTGCGGGCCGCTGTGAGCATCCCCATCCTGCGCAAGGACTTCATCGGCACGCCGTACCAGGTGTTCGAGGCCCGCGCGGCCGGCGCCGACCTCGTGCTGCTCATCGTCACTGCCCTCGATCAGACCACCCTGCTATTGCTTCACGACCTCATTCGCGAGCTCGGCATGACGGCCCTGGTCGAAACACACAGCGGCGATGAGGTAAGCCGCGCACTCGATATCGGCGCGAGCCTCGTCGGGGTCAACGCGCGCAACCTGTCGACCTTTGAACTCGACCAGAACCTCTTCGGCACACTCGCCGACAAGATCCCGTCCGGCGTCGTGCGCGTCGCCGAATCCGCCGTCACGACGGCCGCCGATGTCGCGCACTACCGTGCCGCCGGCGCCGACGTCGTCCTGGTCGGCGAAGCGCTCGTCACGAGCGACCCCATCCGAACCCTCTCCGAGTTTTTGGCGGTTTAAATGTCTTTACGTACACAGTCCGGCCCCTATTTCGGCGACTTCGGCGGCAGGTTCGTGCCGGAGTCCCTCGTGGCGGCGCTCGACGAACTCACGGCGGAATACGAACTCGCCAAGAAGGACCCCGCGTTCGCTGCGGCACTGATGGAGTTGCACATCAACTACAGCGGTCGCCCATCCATTATCACCGAGGTGCCCCGGTTCGCCGAGTATGCCGGCGGCGCCCGCATCATCCTCAAGCGTGAGGACCTCAACCACACCGGTTCGCACAAGATCAATAACGCCCTCGGTCAGGCCCTGCTTACCAAGCGCATCGGCAAGACCCGAGTGATCGCCGAAACCGGGGCGGGCCAGCATGGAGTAGCCACGGCCACGGTAGCCGCCCTGTTCGGATTGGAGTGCGTCGTCTATATGGGCGAGGTCGACACCGAACGTCAAGCTCTCAACGTCGCACGGATGCGTCTGCTCGGCGCCGAAGTTGTTCCCGTGAAAACCGGTTCGCGCACCCTGAAAGACGCCATCAACGACGCCATGCGCGACTGGGTCACGAACGTTGAGACCACCAACTACATTTTTGGAACCGTGGCCGGACCGCATCCGTTCCCGGCCATGGTGCGCGACTTTCAAAGGATCATCGGCGAGGAGGCTCGCCAGCAGGTGCTTGACCTGACCGGCAGCCTGCCGGACGCTGTCACTGCGTGTGTCGGTGGCGGTTCAAACGCCATGGGTATCTTTCATGCCTTCCTCGACGATCCTGATGTCGCACTGTTCGGCTACGAGGCGGCCGGCGACGGAGTGGAGACGCCGCGGCACGCGGCGACCATTTCCAAGGGCCGCCCCGGAGTCCTGCACGGCGCCCGCAGTATGCTGCTGCAGGACGAAGACGGCCAGACCGTCGAGTCACACTCCATTTCGGCGGGACTCGACTACCCGGGGGTGGGCCCCGAGCACGCCTGGCTCGCGAGCATCGGCCGAGCCACGTACCTGCCGATCACCGACGACGAGGCCATGAGCGCTTTTTTGCTGTTGAGTCGCACCGAGGGCATCATCCCTGCGATCGAGACGTCGCACGCTCTCGCCGGAACCCTCGAACTCGGCCGTGCCCTCGGACCGGAGGCGACCATCCTGGTCAACCTCAGCGGTCGCGGTGACAAAGACATGGAAACGGCTGGCCGGTACTTCGACCTGCTCGACGACGGCGCAGCACAGTCATGACGACCATTGTGAGCACGGTCGAGCAGACCATCGCACGCCGAGGCTCCGAGGGTGGGGGAGCACTCATCGGCTACCTCCCGGTGGGGTTTCCCACCCTCAGTGAGAGCATCGACGCAGCCGTGGCCCTCGTCGCCAACGGCGTCGACATCATCGAGCTGGGTCTCCCCTACTCCGACCCGGTCATGGACGGCCCCGTCATCCAGGCAGCTACTCAGCAGGCACTGGCCAACGGCTTCAAGCTGCGTCACGGGTTCGAAGCGATCAGGGCCATCACCGCGCAAGTGGATGCTCCGGTCCTGGTCATGACGTACTGGAACCCGGTTGTGCAGTACGGCGTTGAACGATTCGCCGAGGACCTGCTCGCCGCGGGCGGTGCCGGGCTGATCACGCCCGACCTCATTCCTGACGAAGCCGGTAACTGGATGGCGGCCAGCGAACGCACCAGCCTCGACCGCGTCTTCCTGGCCGCACCGTCCTCGTCCGAAGCACGTCTGGTGCAGGCCGTTGAAGCCAGCCGGGGCTTCGTGTACACCGTCTCCACGATGGGAACCACCGGCGCTCGTGCCGGCGTCGACGCTGCTGCCCGCATCTTGGTCGAGCGCTTGCGCGCTGTCGGCTGCACGAGCGCGTGTGTCGGCCTCGGTATCTCCACCGCAGATCAGGTGCGCGAAATTCTCGGATACGCGGACGGCGCGATCGTCGGCTCCGCGCTCGTGCAAGCGCTGAGCGTCGGGGGGGTGCCGGCCGTTGCACGCCTGGCCCTCGAACTCGCCGCCGGTGCGATCGATATTCGTCCCGTCTCCTGAGCGCGTTCTACACTAGATTCTTTGAGGCGATCGACCGATTCGCCCTAAGTGACGTCAGTCACGATGAAAGGTAGTACCTAGGTGTCTTTGCCTCTGAGTATTCTGAGCACGAGTATCCCAAGCCCCGAGTGGAGCTTCTTCGACCTCGGCCCGTTCCGCATTCACGCCTACGCGCTGTGCATTCTCGCCGGCATCATCCTCGCCACGATCATCACCTCCCGCCGGTTGACCAAGCGCGGCGCCGAGCCGGGAGTCGTGCTTGACATCATCCTGTGGGCGGTGCCGCTCGGAATTGTCGGGGCGCGCATCTACCACGTGCTCACTCACCCGGGTGACTACTTCTTCAACGGCGCTGATCTGCTCCGCACGCTGTACATCTGGGAGGGCGGCAACGCCATCTTCGGGTCGTTGATTGGTGGCGCCGTCGGCGCCTATATCGGCTGCCGCCTGGCGGGCATCCGCTTCTGGACCTTCGCCGACGCCGTCGCACCCGCCCTGCTCGTTGCGCAGGCTACCGGTCGGCTCGGCAACTGGTTCAACCACGAACTGTTCGGGCTGCCGACGACCCTGCCGTGGGGACTCGAAATCGAGCCGAGCAATGTCGCGTTCCCGATCGGCCTGCCGACCGGCACCCTGTTTCACCCGACTTTTCTCTACGAAATCATTTGGAACCTGCTGGGCGTTGCGGTCATCCTCTACCTGGAGCGCAAATTCCGCCTGCGGTTCGGCCAGACCCTGGGTGCCTACCTCATCTGGTATGGACTGGGTCGCAGCTTTTTTGAGTCTATTCGCATCGATCCGAGCGAAATCTACTTCGGAATCCGCACCAACGTCTGGGCTGCTCTCGCGGCCATCGCGCTGGGCCTCATCATCATTTTTGTACAACGTCAGCGACACCCGGGCCTTGAGTCCAGCCCGTATGTGCCCGGTAGGGAATGGATTGGGCCAGACGCTGGGGTAGAATTCGATGACAGCGATTCGGAATCTGAAGATCAGAGCGATGAAGCCGCTGGCCACACCGAACCAACCGAGGCCGCAGCCACAAGCACGAGCGCTTCGCGTCAGTAGCTCACGTTCGCTGAATCCCAGCTGACACACTCGTAGCGCCGCCCAGTCCGGGCCCGGCCCGAACCGGGCGGCCGTTACAGTTTTCCCGCACTTCTTTTTCGGGCCAGCGTCGTCCCTTCCTGCCAGTCATTTCGTGAGGACGGTCTCAATGGCGCAGAAACCTCTCTATTCCCGCTTCAGCAGCGTGCCCGAAGCATCCGGCTTGTACGACCCGGCCGCCGAACGCGACGCGTGCGGCCTGGCCATGGTGGCGACCCTGCGCGGAACCGCCGGACACGACATCATCACCCAAGCCCTCGATGCCCTGCGCAACCTGGAACACCGTGGTGCGGTCGGCTCCGACGCCGGAACCGGTGACGGCGCCGGAATCATCACCCAGATACCTGATGCCTTCCTGCGCGCCGTCACGGATTTCGCGCTTCCCCCAGTCGGCCAGTACGCCGTCGGCAACGTTTTTCTGCCGACCGATCCGACCGCCCGTACGGGGATCAAACGAGCCATCAGCCTGATCGCCGACGAGGAAAGCCTCACCATCCTCGGGTGGCGTGAGGTACCGGTGCACCCGGAAGACCTCGGTAGCCAGGCCCGCGCGAACATGCCCGCCATCCAACAGCTATTCGTACAGAGCACCCACACCACCGAAACCGGCGACCTGGTCAGCGACATTGCGCTCGACCGGCAGACCTTTCGACTGCGCAAGCGTGCCGAACGCGAGCTCGAGATCTACTTCGTCTCACTGTCCTGCCGCACTCTCGTTTACAAGGGCATGGTCACGACCCTGCAACTCGAACCGTTCTACCCAGACCTGTCCGACGAACGTTTCGTCTCGACGCTCGCCCTCGTGCACTCTCGCTACTCCACCAACACGTTCCCGTCCTGGCCGCTGGCCCAGCCGTTCCGCATGATCGCCCATAACGGTGAGATCAACACGGTGCAGGGCAACCGCAACTGGATGCGCGCGCGCCAGTCCCAACTTGAGTCTGAGCTGCTGGGCGACCTCGCACCGCTGTTGCCGATCGTCACCCCGGGCGCGAGTGATTCGGCCTCCTTCGATGAGGTCGTGGAACTGCTCAGTTTATCCGGGCGGTCGCTGCCGCACGCCATCATGATGATGGTGCCCGAGGCCTGGGAAAACCAGACCGACCTCGAGGTCGAACGTCGCGACTTCTACGAATATCACTCCATGCTCATGGAGCCGTGGGATGGCCCCGCCGCGATCGTGTTCACCGACGGTTCCCTCGTCGGGGCAACGCTCGACCGCAACGGCCTGCGCCCCGGCCGCTACCTCATCACCGACGACGGCCTCGTCGTGCTCGCGAGCGAGATCGGCGTGCTCGGAATCGACCCGGCCCGCGTCGTGCGCAAGGGCCGCCTTCGCCCCGGCCAAATGTTCCTGGTCGACACCAAAGCCGGCCGCATCATCGACGACCGCGAGATCAAAGCCGAACTCTCGGCGAGTGAACCGTGGGGCGAGTGGCTCCAGAAGGGGCGCATCAACCTGAAGGACCTGCCCGAACGGGAACACATCGTGCACCCGCCGGCATCCGTTGTGCGACGCCAGCGCACCTTCGGCTACACCGAAGAAGAGGTGCGCATACTGCTCACACCGATGGCCCGCACCGGCGCCGAACCGCTCGGCGCCATGGGCAGCGACACACCCATCGCCGTACTCAGCGACCGCCCACGGCTCATGTTCGACTACTTCACCCAGCAGTTCGCTCAGGTGACCAACCCGCCGCTCGACTCGATCCGCGAAGAAGTGGTCACGAGCCTCAAGCTCGGTCTGGGTCCGGAGCGCAACCTGCTCACCGCCGGCCCGGAACACGCGCGTCAGGTCATTCTGGACTTTCCGGTCATCGACAACGACGAGCTGGCCAAGATCCAGCACATCGACCCCGTCCTCGGCAGCCGCACCACCACGACCATTCGCGGCCTGTACCGGATCGAGGAGGGCCCCGACGCGCTGTCAAAGCGGCTCGCCGCGATCTGTGCCCTGGTCGACGAGGCCATCGAGGCTGGCGCCCTGTTCATCGTGCTGAGCGACCGCGATTCCAACAAGGACCTTGCACCGATCCCGTCGCTGCTGATGATTGCGGCGGTGCACCACCACCTGATCCGCACAGAGAACCGCATGAAGGTCGGCATCGTGGTCGAGGCTGGCGACGTGCGCGAGGTGCACCACGTGGCTCTGCTCATGGGCTACGGCGCCTCCGCCGTCAACCCGTACCTCGCCATGGAAACCTGCGAAGACCTCGTGCGCAGCGGCATCATCACCAACGTCACGTCTGAAACAGCGGTGCGCAACGTGATCAAGGCCCTCGGTAAGGGTGTGCTCAAGATCATGTCCAAGATGGGCATCTCCACCGTGTCGTCCTACGCCGGCGCGCAGACATTCGAGGCCGTCGGCCTCGCCCAGTCCTTCGTCGACCAGTATTTCACCGGTACTACGAGCAAGCTCGGCGGCGTTGGCATCGACGTGATCGCTGTCGAAAACCTGTCGCGGCACGCATCCGCTTACCCATTGGATGCCGCCGTCACCGCACATGAGCGCCTCGCGACCGGCGGCGAGTACCAGTGGCGTCGCGATGGCGTCCCGCACCTGTTCAACCCGGAGACCATCTTCCGGTTGCAGCACGCGACCCGCACCCGGCGCTACGACATCTTCCGTGAGTACACGAAACTTGTCGACGACCAGGCCGAATCGCTCATGACTCTGCGCGGAATGTTCACCCTCAGCCCCGGCCAGCGCACCCCCGTGCCGCTCGACGAGGTGGAGTCGGTGGCGCAGATCGTCAAACGGTTCTCCACCGGCGCGATGAGCTACGGTTCCATTTCGCAGGAGGCGCACGAGACCCTCGCGATCGCTATGAACCGCCTCGGCGGCAAGTCCAACACCGGTGAGGGTGGCGAAGACCTCGATCGTTTGCTCGACCCGACCCGGCGCAGCGCCGTCAAGCAGGTCGCCTCCGGTCGATTCGGTGTGACGAGCATGTACCTGACCCACGCCGACGACATCCAGATCAAACTCGCTCAGGGCGCCAAGCCCGGCGAGGGCGGTCAGCTGCCGCCGACCAAGGTCTACCCGTGGATCGCCCGCACCCGGTACGCGACGGCTGGAGTCGGCCTCATCTCACCGCCGCCGCACCACGACATCTACTCGATCGAAGACCTCAAGCAGCTCATCTTCGACCTCAAACGAGCCAACCCGAAGGCGCGCATCCACACCAAACTGGTCAGCCAGTCCGGTATCGGTGCCGTCGCTGCGGGTGTCGCCAAGGCACTCTCCGACGTGATCCTGATCAGCGGCCACGACGGCGGGACGGGTGCCAGTCCGGTCAACTCGCTCAAGCACGCCGGCACCCCGTGGGAACTCGGCCTTGCCGAAACCCAGCAGACGCTCATGCTCAACGGGATGCGTGACCGCGTGGTCGTGCAGGTCGACGGCCAGCTGAAGACCGGGCGTGACGTACTCATCGGTGCCCTGCTCGGCGCCGAAGAATTCGGTTTCGCGTCCGCGCCGCTTGTCGTATCGGGCTGCATCATGATGCGTGTCTGCCACCTCGACACCTGCCCGGTCGGTGTCGCCACCCAGAACCCGGAGTTGCGCAAACGCTTCGCCGGTCAGGCCGACCACGTCGTGAACTTCTTTGAGTTCATCGCGCAGGAGGTCCGCGAGTACCTTGCCGAGCTCGGATTCCGCAGCCTCGACGAAGCCATCGGCCGCCGTGAGGTGTTGGGCGTGAACCGCGCCCTCACCCATTGGAAGGCACAGGGGCTTGACCTCTCACCCATTCTGAGCGGCCCGGACTTTTCCGAGTCCGAACCGCGCAAGTGGGCGCGCGCCCAGGAGCACGAACTCGACAAGCACTTCGACAACGAATTGATTCGTCGCAGCCAGAGCGTGCTCGAACACGGCGGTACGGTGAGCATTGATCTGCCGATCCGAAACACCGAGCGCGCCGTCGGCACCATGCTCGGCCACGAGGTTACCCTCCGGCACGGCGAAAACGGTCTGCCGGCCGGGTCCATCGAAGTCATCCTGACCGGGTCGGCCGGGCAGTCCTTCGGGGCGTTCCTGCCGAGCGGGATCACCCTGCGGCTCGAGGGCGAATCGAACGACTACGTCGGCAAGGGCCTGTCGGGGGGGCAGATCATCGTGCGTCCCGACCGGGCCAGCCAATTTCCGGCCGAAGACAACGTCATTGCCGGAAACGTCATCGGCTACGGTGCAACGCAGGGCAGCATGTTCATTCGCGGCATCGTCGGGGAACGCTTTCTGGTGCGCAACTCCGGCGCCACCGCCATCGTTGAGGGCGTTGGCGACCACGCCCTGGAATACATGACCGGAGGACTCGCCGTCATCCTCGGTGAGACCGGACGCAATCTCGGTGCCGGCATGAGCGGTGGCACCGCCTACGTCTACGGGTTGACCGCCGAACGGGTCAACCGTGACGCGCTGACCTCGGGAGAGCTGCGGCTGCTCGGCCTCGATCGCGTCGACCGTGAGATCGTGCGTGACCTGCTCGAACAACACCGGGACCAAACCGACTCGGCACTCGCCGCGCGCATGCTGGAGAACCTGGAAGATACCATGAACGCCTTTGTCAAGGTGCTGCCGCGCGACTACGCGGCCGTACTGGAGACCAGACAGACGGCCCTCGACGAGGGACTCGATCCCGACGGACTTGTTGTGTGGAATAGAATTCTGGAGGTAACCAATGGCTGATCCGAAGGGATTCCTGAAGACCACGGAACGTGAGCTTCCCGCTCGTCGGCCCGTGGCCATCCGCTTGATGGATTGGAAAGAGGTCTACGAGCAGGGTGACACCGCCGTTCTCAAACGGCAGGCCGGCCGTTGCATGGATTGCGGCGTGCCGTTCTGTCAACAGGGGTGTCCGCTCGGCAACCTCATTCCCGAGTGGAACGACCTGACGTGGCGCGACGAGGGCCACGCGGCTATCGAACGTCTGCACGCGACCAACAACTTTCCTGAGTTCACCGGTCGGCTCTGCCCGGCCCCGTGTGAATCGTCGTGCGTGCTCGGAATCAACCAGCCGGCCGTGACCATCAAACAGGTCGAGGTGTCGATTATCGACCAGGCCTTCGCTAACGGCTGGGTGCAGCCGCAACCGCCGGGTCGACTCACCGGCAAGACCGTCGCGGTCGTCGGTTCCGGCCCCGCCGGACTGGCCACCGCGCAGCAGCTCACCCGCGCGGGGCACACCGTCGCCGTTTTCGAACGTGACGACCGCATCGGAGGACTGCTGCGTTACGGCATTCCCGACTTCAAAATGGAGAAGAAACACCTCGAACTGCGCCTCGCGCAGATGACGGCGGAGGGCACCCGTTTTCGGGCCAACGTCAACATCGGGGTGGACATCACGTGGGACGACCTGCGCGCCCGCTACGACGCCGTCGTGGTGGCGACCGGCGCCATGGTGCCCCGCGACCTACCGATTCCCGGACGCGACCTGCCCGGCGTGCACTTCGCCATGGAATACCTCGTGCAGCAGAACAAGATCGGTGCCGGCGGAAGTCTCGAAGCTCAGATCACCGCCGCGGGTAAGCACGTCGTGGTGCTCGGCGGTGGTGACACCGGAGCCGACTGTATCGGCACCGCGCACCGCCAACTGGCAGCATCCGTCACCAACCTCGCGATTGGCAAGCAGCCGGGCACAACCCGCCCGGAAAACCAGCCGTGGCCGATGTCCCCGACCCTGTTCGAGATCTCCAGCGCCCACGAAGAGGGCGGCACGCGCCAGTACCTCGCGTCAACGGTCGAGTTTCTGGCCAACGAATTCGGCGAGGTGCGGGCCATTCGCATCGCCGAGACCGAGTACCTCGACGGGCGCCGCGTTCCCAAGGCCGGCAGCGAGCGCGAGGTTCCGGCCGACCTCGTGCTGCTCGCCATGGGCTTCACAGGCCCGGAATCGGACGAACTCATCCATCAGCTGAAGCTCCCATTCGATGGGCGCGGCAACGTTGAGCGCGACGGTAAGTACCAGACCAGCCACGAGGGCGTGTTCGTCGCCGGCGACGCCGGTCGCGGCCAGTCGCTCATCGTCTGGGCCATCGCCGAGGGACGCGCCGCCGCGGCCGCTGTCGATCAGTTCCTGGAAGGGCAGACGCAACTGCCGTCTCCCGTCAAGCCTACGGACCGCCCCTTCTCCCTCTAACCCATTCGTCTGCCTGCACCACGCTGTAATGCGCTCAAAAAGCGCGGAAATCGGAGATTCACCAGAATGAGACGCGCAAAAATTGTCGCCACCCTCGGGCCGGCAGCTGCCAGCTACGAGCAGATCAGAGCGCTCATCGACGCGGGCGTTGATGTCTGTCGCATGAACCTGAGCCACGGAAACTACCAGGTGCACGAGAGTGTTTACGCCAACGTGCGTAAGGCCGCGAACGACTCCGGGCGTGCTGTCGCCGTCATGGTCGACCTGCAAGGCCCCAAGATTCGCCTCGGCAAGTTCGAGGGCGGTCCCTACGAACTCGCCGTCGGCGACATTTTTAAGATAACCACCGAAGACGTGCTCGGCACCAAGGAAGTCTCCGGCACCACCTTCAAGGGGCTGCCGCACGACGTGCACCCCGGTGACTTTCTGCTCATCGACGACGGCAAGGTCAAGGTGCAGGTGGTCGAAACGGATGGCGTCGTCGTCACCACCACGGTCATCGTCGCTGGCCCGGTGTCCAACAACAAGGGCATCAACCTGCCCGGTGTGGCCGTGAACGTGCCCGCCCTGTCGGATAAGGACGAGGCCGACCTGCGTTGGGGCCTCCGTCTCGGAGCGGACCTCATCGCGCTCTCCTTCGTGCGCAGCGCCGACGACATCACCCGCGTGCACGAGATCATGGCCGAGGAAGGCCGCCGCGTTCCGGTGATCGCCAAGATCGAGAAGCCGCAGGCCGTCGACAACCTCGAAGAGATCGTCGACGCCTTCGACGCGATCATGGTCGCCCGCGGCGACCTCGGCGTTGAGCTTCCGCTCGAAGCTGTGCCGATCGTGCAGAAGCAGGCAGTTGAGATTGCCCGCCGCATGGCCAAGCCGGTCATCGTTGCCACGCAGATGCTCGAATCCATGATCTTGAGCCCGGTGCCCACCCGCGCCGAGACCAGCGACGTCGCCAACGCTGTGCTTGACGGTGCGGATGCCGTCATGCTCAGTGGTGAAACCAGCGTCGGAGAATACCCCGTCGTCACGGTGCAAACCATGGCCCGCATCGTGGAATCCACCGAGGTGCACGGCCTCGAGCGCATCGGCAAGCTGACCAACCGCCCGCGTACCCAGGGCGGCGCCATCACCCTCGCCGCGATCGAGGTCGCCGAGTTCGTCGACGCCAAGTTCCTCTGCATCTTCACCGAGTCCGGCGATTCGGTCCGGCGCATGTCCCGCCTGCGGTCGAAGATTCCGATGCTGGCCTTCACGCCGGATCCGGGTATCCGCCGTCGACTCGCTCTCACCTGGGGCGTGCAGACCCACCTGGTGGAGCGGGTGACCCACACCGACGCGATGTTTGGTCAGGTTGACGACATTCTCATCGGCCAGGGCCTCGCCGAAATCGGTGACAAAGTTGTCGTCATTTCCGGGTCCCCTCCCGGAATCGTGGGCTCGACGAACGACATTCGCGTGCACCGAGTGGGCGACGCCCACAACGAGGTTGCGCCGGCGTACGTCAAGAAGTAGCAGCATCCACAGGGCCCCGTCGCACAGTGTGCGGCGGGGCCTTCGTGTGCGCGGCATCCGTCGCGAATCTGGTGCACCAGTCTGCTGGTGAATAAACGGAATGTTTTCTCTACAGTGAGAAAGGGCATTCGCCCCCGATTGAGGACAGGGACATGGCTGCCGAACCGATCATGCTGCCGGTAGCTGCGAAACGCTCGTTCCGTACGTCGCGATCGGGTTCGCTGCACAAATTCTGATCGGTGCCCGAAGCTTTCTGATTCCGGCTGTGCTCTCGGGCATCGCCTCGCCCGTGCCGCAACCCGTACCTCGACCCGCACCGAATTGGACCGTGCCGGGCTGTTCCGGGCGAGCGTGGTCAACGGCGGCATCCTCATCACCCTCCCACCACTTTACGACGTGGCCCGCAGGGTCGTGGCCGCCCCGGTGCTGGCCACACTCGCGTCGTTCATCGGGCTCACGGTGCGAGCTCTCCGCGTGCGCTGGGGGATGCGTGAACCGTCTGGAACCAGACCAACCCTGCCGGGGGCGACGCTAGCCTGCCCTCCCTCGATACACCCTCATTCGGAAAGCCCCTCTTTGCTGGTTGGCTCCCTGCCGCCGGTGACGGTGACCCTCGCCGCCGGGCATGGTCGGCCTGCGTCGGCTCTGCCGGTGTCGCCGAGCCCGGTGAAACCAACGCACCCGCACTTCCGTAACCCTGACGACGGCGCGCGCCGCGCTGGCCTCTTCGGTAGCGCGCCATGACTGGAACGAGATAGTGGCCACGTCGGCGTGCGTGCTCGGACGCTGGCCGGTGCGGTTGCGCTCGACCCGGCCGTCGCGATCGGCCAGGGGGGCGACCGGTCTGGGGCGACCGGCCACTGGACAACCGGCCACTGGACTACCGGCCACTGGACAACCGTGGCGGTGTCCATGATCGACACCCGGCTCAACCCAGACATGGCCGATGTTGCCGTTGGCAACACTCTCATGATCACCCTCAGCAACGACGACATGCTGCACGACCTCGTACTCGCGAACGGGGTTCAATCCGGCCCCGTGGAGCCGGGCGCCGGCACAAGCGTCGCCGTCGGGGTCAATGATGGTACTGAGGATGCCGGGTGCTCACTCGGCGGACACCACCTGCTCGGCATGGTGCTCACCGTGAACGCTGTTGGCGCAGCCGACGACTCAGGCAGCGACAAGCCACGCAGCGACGGCACGATCATGCATGCGATCGACTTTCAGGCTAAAGTTCTCGCACCCGGCAAGGCGATGGGCAGCATCGCGCCATGAGAGAGCCTGACCTATAATTTTACCGCCACTCGCTCGGGAATCTGGCTCTACCACTGCTCCACGATGCCCCTGTCGGCGCAGATCGCCAAGGCAATGTTCGGTGCCGCTATCATCGCTCCGCCCGGGCTATCGCCCGGTGACGCTGCGTATGTGCTGATTCAGTCCGAGTACGACCTCGGCCATCAATGCGGCGTGGGAGACACCTCTCGGCCTGCGACCCAGAAGCCCGATCTGGTCGTGTCCAACGGCTGTAGCGACCATTACCCCACCGAGCCCCCGACACCGACCGTCGGGGAGAACATGCGGGTCTGGCTGCTTCACGCCGGACCCAACCTTGCGAGTTCATTTCACGTTGTCGGCGGCCAGTTCGATACCGTTTACGCGGAGGGCGAGTACCTGTTGAAAGACGGCGGCAGTACGGGCACGGGCGGTTCCCAGACTCTCTCGCTGGCTCTCTCGCTGGCCCTCTCGCAGGCCCCAGCCCAAGACGGATTCGCCGTGCTGACCTTTCACGGGGTGGGCAGCTACTCGCTCTTCAGCCATCCGATGAGCGATGCCGAAAAGGGCGCACACGGCCCGTGTGCAGTGAGCGAGTGATCTCTTGCACGGGCGCGGAGGTTCTGGTCGCACCCTCGTGTGGCAAGACAGAGCGGCATCGCCACAGCCGCACGAGTAGAGAGAAAAAACAAAAACAGATTTTGATCAGGATTTTTTAACACTGGAAATGGTACCGGTGGTGGGACTCGAACCCACACGTCCTTGCGAACAAAGCATTTTGAGTGCTCCGCGTCTGCCATTCCGCCACACCGGCTAACAACTACTCGTTCAGAATACCGTAGGCTTTTGCTCGTGACCGACCAAGACAGCACCCCCACCCCTCCGCGACGCGTTGTCGTCGCTGAGGATGAATCCCTCATCCGCCTCGACATTGTCGAGATTCTGCGCGACAACGGCTTTGAAGTCGTCGGCGAAGCCGGTGACGGAGAAACTGCTGTCGCCCTGGCGCGGGAACTCCGCCCCGACCTGGTCATCATGGACGTCAAGATGCCTCAGCTCGACGGCATCAGCGCCGCTGAGCGCCTCTCCAAGGAGCACATTGCCCCGGTGGTGCTGCTGACCGCGTTTAGCCAGAAGGAACTGGTCGAGCGCGCCACCGAAGCCGGCGCCCTTGCCTACGTCGTCAAACCATTCACCCCGAACGACCTGCTGCCCGCGATCGAGATCGCCCTCTCGCGCTACAGCCAGATCATCACGCTAGAGGCCGAGGTCGCCGACCTGGTCGAACGATTCGAGACCCGCAAACTCGTCGACCGGGCCAAGGGCCTGCTCAATGAAAAGATGGGACTGACCGAGCCTGAAGCCTTCCGTTGGATTCAGAAGGCCTCGATGGATCGTCGTCTCACCATGCACGACGTCTCGCAGGCGATCATCGAACAGCTCAGCGCCAAGAAGTAGCGGGACCAGCGCCGCAGACAGACACAGAACGGCCCGGCAGGGACTGCCGGGCCGTTCTGTGTCTCGGCCGCACCTGTTCCTACCGCACACGTCCCGGCTCTGCCCGGCCCGGTCGATGCCATGCTCGAACGCACCTCACGCCTGGGCGACGCGCACGAACATCGGGTGCTCGAACGCTACCGACAGAGCCGGTCGGTCGTCGAAATCGCTCGGCCGGCACGGATAGACCGCGCCGCACTCAACGCCGCGGCCGACGACATCCGCCTGGCGTTTATCGCCTGCCCCCATGTCATCTTTCAGCCACGTTTTTCGACTCCGCTTTCGGCCCGGGGACCCCGGGCAGTCCGACCATTGCTGGTCCGACCATCGCTGGTCCGACCAGCAATGCTCCGACCAGCAATGCTCCGACCAGCAATGCTCCGACCAGGGCTGGCGGTCAGACTCGCACCGACAGTGCGATCGCCTTCCTCGGATTCGCCGACTTCATCGTGCGCCAGAGCGACGGCACCTGGCCACGGCAAGACACCAAACTCGCCCGGCACGCTCGGTTCACGGGCCTGTTGCGGCTGGCCGCCTAGGCCGAGCAACTCGAGTGCGTCGGCGCACCGACGACCGACACCGTCGAACTGCTGCTCGGCGACGGTTCCGTGAGCGCTCATTGACTCGCTGATATTCGGCCGGTGTACCGCAAACGCAAACAACGCTTCGTGCAGATCAGCACGGAGCGCCTCTTTGACCCGGCGGCCGTCGCCTGGGGAGACCCGCGTTACACGGTTTGTGGGCGCTGCGCCACCTGCGAGATCGAAGTGCAGGAGCACCGCGATCCCCTTCTCGCCGCCGGGCTGCGGCTTTCTCAGGGCGCGCGGCTGGCAGTCGGCGGCATCCGCACCATCGACGACCGCGCAGCGGCCATCGAAAATCCGCCAGGAATGGCTGACTCCACGTTCACCGCCCTGCGCATGCAAGCAAAGCTGCAGCTGCAGACCGTGTCCACCCTGCCCCGCCGGCCGAGCTGTACAACCCGGTTGCGCTGGCCGTGCTGCCCGAGCCGAACTCCGGCGATATCTTCTTCGACTTCGAGGGGGACCCGCTCTATGCCAAAAGAGATGCAACCGAGGGAGACGTGATCGGTGCGACCACAGAGTGGGGCCTTGACTACCTTTTCGGCCTGGTCGAAGCCGATGAATCTTTTCGCGCCTTCTCGGCGCATACATGGGCCGAAGAGAAGGTGGCGCTGACCGACTTTTTGGCTAATGTCGCGAAGCGTCGAGCTCAGTTTCCGGGAATGCACGTTCACCACTATGCCGCCTACGAGCGCACCCACCTGCTCAGCCTCGCCGCCCGACACGGCGTGGGCGAAGATCAGATCGACCAGATGCTGCGCGAGAACGTGCTGGTAAACCCGTACCCGCTTGGTGGTGAAATCGAAGCGCAGCGCATGTTCGATTCCATCACCGACCGCAACCGCTACGACTACCTGTCAACACTGCGCCTGCGCAACTGGATGCTGGTCCTCGCGCGCATGCCCGGCATCCACTCTGCCGGTACAGCGACCGAAGCGGACGTCGACCCGGTCAAGCCGTCGCCGGTGCGAGAGGCCCTGCTGGACCTCGCTACCGTCACCGCGGGGACCACCCACACTCCGCGCAGTGCGGACCAGACGGCAGCCTCTTGTGCCGCTGCCGCGATCGACTACCACCGGCGTGAGCAGAAGAGTTTCTGGTGGGGGCACTATTTTCGGCTTGAGGATCCGATCGAAAGATGGCAGGACACCCGCGACGTGCTCGTCGTCGAGCACGCAGACGTCGAACGCGACTGGTTTCGCGACGGCCAGCAGCGAGTCGAGCGTCGCCATCTCTGGCTGCGCGGTCGACTCGCACCGGGCAGCAGCAGCACGCCGGGCGACCAGGCCGGGCCCCATCTGCTCTACGAATATCCGGGGCCGTTCACGAACCCCGACACCGCTGAGGGCGCCCGCACCCACCGCTGCGTGAAAGTGCGTGAGGTCACCGAAGGCGGCGACATTGTGGTCGAAGAAACGCTCCAGAAAGTCGTCGCGTGCTACAGCCATCGACCGAGCGCCCTCGCGCCTGCTGCACAGCCCCGGCCCATGCAGCAGAAACCCGCCATCGATGAGTGGGCCGACGCCATCGTCGACGCCCGACCCGGTTGGCCGCGCGACCCGATGGTCGATATTCTGCGCCGCATCCCTCCGTGCACCCGTATTGGCGACCTCGCGCCGGAATCGTCCGACGGGCAGACCGCGGACGCGGTGATCGCCACCCTGCGCGACCTCGACGACTCCTACCAAGACGTACAGGGGCCGCCCGGCACCGGCACGACCTACCTGGGGTCAGCTCACGATACGGAATAAATAACACGCTAAGGGTTTCCGGCCCTGCTAAATGGTCTCTGTTTCACGAAACGGGATAAATATCACGGTAAGAGTCCGATATTCCCGATCACATCAAAGAGATCCATTGTCTCGTCGCAGGGTTGACACCCAGAGGGCGTGCGCGCCATGCTCGAAGTCACGTTCAGGTGGTCCTATATCGCTCGTAAGCGACACCTGAGTCAACGAAGACGAAAGGTGTCGTCCATGAATAGGGCTCAAATCATGAGGAGATTCATCTCCCCAGTTCTTGGATTCGCAGTCGCAATCGCATTTTCCGCTACCCTAACGGGCGCGGCCCTCGCACCAGAACGTGCCCCTTCCCCGACAGAGGCCGCAGCACAGGCATGCTGGACGGAGTATGAGTCTGGACAACATGCCTGTGCTGCGAACAGCGACGAACTTGCCAATGTTGTATTGCAGAAATACAACAAGGTCATGGTCGAAAGTGTCGAGCAATTTGAATCCATCCAGAAATCCGGCTCATTTAGGTCGATGGCCGTGCCCGCCAGTGCTCTCGCCACCTACGCCATTGGGACTCTCTGGACTGGCGCCAATTACAGTGGCAACGCGGACTATTACACGACCTCAAATGCATCAACCTGCTACGGCCAGACTTACACGTTCGCTTCACCCAGTGTCGTCTGGAACGATCAGACGTCTTCCTTCGCAGGTCAAGGAGCATGCCAGATCAGGCTCTATGACGACATCAACTACTACGGCGGTTTCTACGGCTATTTCGATTGTCGGAGCAACTTGGCCAACGTTGGGTACAACGATCGGGCGTCGTCAGTCAGGTTCCATTTGACGAATACATATAGCTGCTTCTAGACGACGTATCGGCCAAGACCCCGAGCCACTATCCAGGCTCCCGGGTCTTGGCCATTTTTTCTGGAGTGTGACTATCCATGTAACTGCCCTAATATCGCGGATCGAGAGCGGTGCGGCGACCGCTCGAAGCCTGGCTCAGCGCCTCGTAGCGGCCAAGTTGGCAGAGCTTCGTCACGACCCAGCCGATGAGGCGGATAGCGCAAGGCCTAATCGTGTCGGCTTGATTGAAGGCCCGCTCATTTCCTACGGAATTGGTCGTCCGCCGCATGATCGCGGCAGTTACGTCGATAGCCCACTTTCTGAAGTTCGTTTTGCACGCGGATTGGATGGAACCAATGCCTCCCTGCCGGACATTGTTGAGTATGGACACCTTTGATTCCCAAGCCACAGACTCCGCACTGTGGTTGCACGTCCGCGGCGGCAATGGACGCGCGTTTGGTGTCCTGTTTGACCGCCACCGGGATCGGGTTTTTGGTCATAGCCTTCGGCTGGTTCGAACACAGGCGGCGGCTGAGGATGTTACTGCGATGGTGTTCCTCGAAGCTTGGCGGTGCAGAACACGAGTTCGGTTCGTTGATGAGTCCATCCTCGGGTGGCTCCTTGTAACCACTAACAACGTGGCCCGGAATCAACTTCGGTCCGGTCTCCGACACCAGCGACTTCTCCGAAGGCTTCCACCGCCGGATTCTGTGCCTGACCACAGTGAGGCGGTGCTGGACGCGATCGACCTCGGCTCCACAGGGAACACGGTTCAGCGCGCCTTTGCGCACCTGAACTCCCGGGACCAAGAGATACTGCTGCTGTGTGTCCTGGAAGACCTGTCGATGACGGACGTCAGCCGGCTTCTTCGAATACCTTCGGGCACCGTCAAATCCCGACTATTCCGCGCAAAGCGACACCTCGCTCTCGTCCTCAACGAGTACAACCCGATCCAACCATCCCCATCAGTTGCGGGAGAAAGCACATGATGAACAGTACGCCGACGGAACCGCACTTCACTGCCAACCGCAGTGCGGCGATCCGAGCCCTCCTCGTGAACATCGCCGAACCAGGAACTCCAGAGAATCTGAGACTTCGTCGTGCTCGACGCGTTCGGATCGTCGTCCCCGCAGTCATTGCAACCCTCGTCTTGACTGCCGGTGCCGTCGTGGCCGTCCAAGCGCAGGTAACGAGGACCGATCACATCAATTGCTTCGCTCGAGCGGAGCTCAACATGTGGGGGGAATTCCCGGGCGCTCGGGTGACCAGCCTCGAGGGCACCATCGGCGACAGCGAAGGGGGTCCGGTGTCAATCAATGACGCCCTGGCCGCGTGTTCAGACCTCTGGGCCCAGCATGCCCTGGACGCAAGTATCGAGAGTGGGGTTCGTTCAGATCCCGTTGACCGAACATTTTCCTACCCTGTCCCTGACCCGCTCACGGTCTGTGTCATGTCCGATGGAATGGCCGCCGTGATTCCCGGCGCGTCCGACGTCTGCGGTCGCCTCGGCCTGGCGGAACGAGCCAAGTAGGAACAAACAAATGCCATGACCAAAACTACCCACGACGACGTGTTTCTTGGCGGCGTCCACATCGGCCCAGATTTACATTTACTTGGGGGTCAGAAGCCGGGTATTAGTAGGGGTCGCTTGAGAATTCGGAGCTCAGCGTACGGTAAGCCCATCAATCTGCCGGTTCCCGGATGAGAAAGCGTCCGTAGGGCGGCGATTCACTCTCAGGCGACGTGTAGGGGTGGGCAGTCTTTGGTGCAGCGAGAATTGTCGTCCAGGAAGGAATGCCAGATGAGCTTGTACCAGACGTCTCCAGACGTTGCGCGTTTCGTCGATCTTCGAAAGGAGCTGACCGAACTCCGATCCGGGGTGAGCGGAACGGGGG